>CP011001.1:1014610-1352814 GCA_001044335.1 Methylophilales bacterium MBRSF5 | reverse complement strand
TTAACTTACATATGGGTTCACGCATTCGATATTGCGTTGTTAATTTAACTAGATTATCTGGAGATTTCCCTTTCTCAATGCCCGCCTCTATTCCTGCTCTTTCAAAAACATTGGTTCCAATCCATTTCATTACTCCAGCATCTTTGTTCGCAGTCACGATTGGGGGAAGTTGTCTGAAATCTCCAGTGACTGTCACTTTTTCTTTTGATAATCCAGAAACATAAGCAACTAAGGGGAGAGGCAACATAGATGACTCATCAATAATTACTACATCAAACATATTAAAACTATCTGGCTTTAAAAATACTTGGGTAGCAGTAGCAGCCAAAATTTTACAATGATGCATAATTTGTATTTTTATTAAATCAACTTCTTTAGCGATATCATTTATTCTGGATTCATATCCTGCTATTTCATCTTTAGATGCTTTTAAATGGTTTTTTATTTCATTTAGGTCCTCGTTTTCAATAAGCTTATGTAAATCATCCACTGCTGACTTTTCAGACTTATTTTTTTTACTTAACTCTTTTATTTGTATTTCAAGCTGTTTAGGTTCTTCAGCAATCTCCTCTTGCCTATTAATATTATTTTCAATATCTATTTCAATATCTTGGATTTTTCTTTTATTGGTGAAAAATCTTTTTAATGTACCTGTTTGTTCCGATTCTTTTTTTTCTTTATCTAAATTTAGTAACGATTCTTTGATATATTCGATTTCACTATTTAACTCATCTAAATCGGATGTTATTTTAATGAGAGAATTTTCAGACTTGGTATATTTGGCAAGTGCAGATTCATAATCACTAAATGCTCTTTCAATATCTAGCCATTTCTTTTCTTTCTTTTGTATCTTTAATATCTTATTTCGCAACTCCTCTCTCTCATTAATAAGCTCAGCTGTTTTCTTTTCAATAGCTTTTTCTATATTGATATATTCGCCATATTTTTTTTCTAACTCTGGGTCATGAATAGAACCAAAACGAATAACCGATGAATTAAAGAATTCCTCATCTTTTTTATTTTTTAAATGCTTGCATAATGACTTCAGCAACAAATCCACTGCAAGATTTGTATTTGAAACTAAAAGAACTCTTTTCTCTTGCTGGTAAAACATATCAATGACCTTCGCAAGGGTAAATGTCTTTCCAGTTCCAGGTGGACCCCATAAATATAGAACTTCTGATGCTGATGCTACTTTTAGACTTTGATATTGGGCATCATTCAGCTGAGAATCATTTACTACCATTTCATCAATTTCTACAGTACTATCCTCTTCACCAATTACCTTTTTAGCCATTGAGGAATTAAATTTCGCGGTACTTTCAGAAGACGTAACCGCCTCTATTCTTTCTTTAAGCTTCACGTATAGAAAAGAGTTATCAATTTTAATCTGTGCCAGACCAATTAATTTACCGTAATTATCTGGGATTGATATTTGAAGTTTTTTTTCTTTGAAAGAGACAATTGTTCCCGATGAATCCACACCTCCAATGGTAATAATGACAGGAATATCCTCCCTGATATGAAAAGCTTCCTTGTAAGGAAACTGATAAATATGGAAGTCCTCAGTAGATTCTATTAATACCCCATTAGTAATTTCAATAACTTGCTCTTGGCTTTGTTTTTTAATTGCTTCAACTTCTATATCAATTGCATTACAGAAGTTTTCAAAAAGATTTTCAGTTTCAATTAACGAGGAGTTTGATGGGTCAACAAAGTTATCGTTAGCTGAAGAAATTATTACCTCAGAAGCGTCCTCAAATTTTTGATTCTTTTTATTTTTAAATATGGGCTCGGCAACTTCAAATTCTTGCTCATCAGCTTCATTGTCATTTCCATCATATTTGCTATCATCTAAGTCAATTTCATAAACTATCGCTTCTTTGCTTTCTCTAATGATTTTTTTGGGTTGAGTAGTTTTTTTTTGTTGAATAGGCTTATCAGAAATTATAGTGTCATTAGAAGGTGCGTTATCTTTTTTGGTAAGCTTAGTAAGTAATTTTTTAGCACGTCCAGTTTTTCGAAAACCTAATTCGTGAATTATTTCTTGAGTAGTCTGTTCGTCAGGGTTGCTTCTGACTAGCTCTTCAATTTCAACAATACTTTTTCTGAAATGATTTCTTTTCATAAGATTTAATATATATTCTTATTAAAAATTTTGTTTCAGTTTATCTCATTTTTAATACAAAACCTCCTGACATTTTGATATTAATTCATCTTTTGTATTAAGAGGTATCTTTCCTTTCATTCCATAGAGTCCTCTTCCGCTAAGGCTATCCAGCGGCAAGTGGATAGCCACCATCAAATACTGTTAAAGGAAATTAATATGGAATTAAGAAAAGCTTTTTTACTAGTAGTTTTTTGTTTGAGTTTTTTAGTTGGCTTAGGTTATGCAGATGCTAGTGAGATTTGTTTAAATGACTCTAGACAGCCAAATTCTTCCGAACCTGAATGCTTAATTATTTCTGAGATTACAAAATCTGATACGGATTTAATCCTTTTAAATGCAGATAATGAATTTGATAAACAAAATTACAGTCAGGCGATAAAGTTATATGACATAGCTGCCCATCTTGATAGCTGGGAGGGTCAATTTGCAATGGGTATGTTTAACTTAAATGGTTCTTATGGAGTTGAGCAGAATAAAGAAAAAGCTTTTCAATATCTTTTAAGTGCTGCGGTAAATGGCTATGGGAAAGCAATGCATAATGTAGCTGAGTTAAAACTTACAGGTCAAGGAACAGAAAGAGATTTACCGACTGCTCTCCATTGGTATAAAAAAGCAGCTAAACATAACTTAATTGACTCTCAGTTCATGGTTGGAAGAATGTATGAAATGGGTTGGGGTATTAATCAAAATTTCAAAGAGTCTTTCAATTGGTATATGAAAGCAGCGATGAATGGTGATAGCGAGTCTATGTATAGACTGTCCTATCTTATTAACCAGGACAAGAATTTAGGTTATGACTCTACAGACAGTATGATGCTTTTATATCTTTCTAAACAAGCTGGAAGCGAAGAAGGGATAATGGCTATCAATTATATGTTGAAAGAAAATATAATTTCTAAAGATTATGTATTAAAACTAGATAGTTGGTTTCAGGAATGTAGTGATGTTGTCAATTGCTTAAATGAGTTACAAGTTGATGCGATGGTGAGATATTAATCATTTCGAACGCAGTTTAAGTAATTACTGATTAATTCTAATTTCTCTATAGACATAAAAAATTAACTGTTTATAACCACTAATAAAAAATTAACCAAATATATTTATTGTGCGTTTTTAACAATAGTGTTGATTTCTTCTAAATCTATTTTTTTATAGCCTTTTTCTTTAACAAGCAGGTCAATTTCATCATCACTGAATGGAATATATTTTTTAAGGCTATTTGTATAGTTTGGATGTTCTATTTTAATGTCATGACATATAGAAGCATATTTTGCATGTTTGTAAGAAAATTTATTCATGTCTTCAAGATAACAGTTTGGGTAATCTTTTGATACCTCATATTCGATATCAGATTTTTTTTGATTTTGAGAATGAATATAAAATAGAAGAATAGGTATTAGAGCTATAAACCAAATATCAGGATTTTTTGGTTCAAAGATTAAAATAAAAACCGTATAAAAAATTATTAAAGAAAGAGCACAACCGATAGCATTCACAGTCACATCAGGCTTTCCTGCTCTTTCAATTGCATTAGTTCTTAATATTTTAATAAAATCGTTTACGGCACTTAATTCTTCTTTTTTTCTTTCTTGAATAATTGCTAATCTTCTTTGCTCTTCTTGTAATACTATTTCTTCTTGAGCATTTTTTTGTTGTAATTGTTTAAATTCTTCAACATGTTCTTTTGGTACAGTACTTGTGAAATCAACGATTGTCTCTAATACGGTATTTTTACATTCAGATAAGTCTTTAAAAAATTCTTTGTTGTGATGAAGTTTTTTCTTCTTTAATTTTCTGTGACTTGATGATTCAATATCATCCAAATATTTTAATGGGACTTCAAAAAGGTACTCAATTTTAAATCTATCAGGGACACCCGTACTATTAAGGTCTTTCACTCTGTCTTTTATATTTTGGGAGGTTAGACCAACTTTATATAAATTTGGAAATGCTGGGTTACTTAATATGTACACAAAACCCATACCATCTGCAGGTACAGTCTTTATTTTGTCAACATCCATATTTACCAAATATCTTTATCATGGTCTTATTTCATCTCATTAATTCTTATCTAATTTGATATTATTTTATCTAATAAGGTCTTATCTTATTAAGTCTTATCTTATCTACCCTAGGAAGCTAATAGGATGAACCAGTTTTATACCTCTGTGGATTATCAAGAATATCTTTCAATGGGCTTACTTCCTTTTTTTTATCATTATTATCGTATCTAGCTTTATATTTTTCCTCATCATATTTAATGAGCCATTCGTCTTTTAATAAAGATGAAATATGCTCATCAACTTCTGACTCATCCTTTCTAATTAAAAAAGCAATTTCTTTGTTATTAGGTAACACTCCATCTCTTTGGCTTGCAATATACCAACATAAAGTGAGAGTATCTCGAACCGTATCATGAAGTTGCATAAAGCTTAAGTCGGCAATGAGTTGTCGCCCATGGATTTTTAACCATGGCATTTCATCACTATAATTTTTATTTCTACCTTTGTAATGCTGAAAATCTTCCCAATTAGGAATCATGTAAGTCTTATCTTGTTTCTTAATCATTTGTTACTTCCTTTATATACTTTTTTAAAAGAAAATAACTCTCCA
The DNA here is from genome assembly GCA_001044335.1 of Methylophilales bacterium MBRSF5. Classification (NCBI taxonomy): domain Bacteria; kingdom Pseudomonadati; phylum Pseudomonadota; class Betaproteobacteria; order Nitrosomonadales; species Methylophilales bacterium MBRSF5. The sequence continues at coordinate 1,348,031 of CP011001.1, read as the reverse complement.
TTACCCAAATATTTTCATCCCTATTAAAAAATATAGCAGTATTTAATATTCGTTCAACTAGTAAAATAATTTAATTAGCAAATAACTGTTTCAAATATTTAAATTGATAATGGTTATATCGTTTTAACACCTGTAAGCTTTGATGACCAGATATGGTAGCGACTTCCATTGGATTTAATCCTTTTTCAAAGAGCCTTGATACAGCTTCATGGCGTAAGGTATGAAAAGATGCATTAGGTATTCCTGCTCGCTTACATGCCCTATAAAACGCCACAGAGACCGCATGAGAGGTGATAATAAACAACTTATCTTTCTGCAGATGGGTTTGGAGTTTTAAGATTTTTGCTACCTTTTTAGTCATCGGAATATAACGGTCATGGTAGTTTTTTGTATTGCGTACAATAATCATGCGTTTCTTAAAATCACAATCAGTGATTCTTAAATTAACAATCTCACTCACTCGCATCGCTGTATCTAACGCCATATGAATGAGCAAGGGTAGTAATCGAGATTGACTATGCTGGCAGATGCGATGAATGTCATCATCGCTTAATCGTGTATCTCTAGATTGTGGTAGTCGAGGTCGTCTAATTTTAAGAACAGGATTATTTAAGTTATCGAATCCCCATTCTGTTCTTGCAATAGTAAATAAGTGAGACAGTATCGCCAAATATAAGCGAATCGTATTAGCTGACTTATTATCTTTAATTAAATCATCTCTTAAATTGGCAACATCATGACTTCTAATAACTTTAATATTTTTATTTGCAATTGGATGCTGACACAAACGATTAATCCGATACCAATCAGGTTGAAAATTTTTTTTAGTTGGAAGTATTTCTTGTTGATAACGAATTAAACATTTACCAAGCTGCTCTGAACGATTAGGAACAAATATTCCTTTATCCATTTCTCGTTCGACTTTGGATGCCCATTGCTTTGCTGTCTTTAATTCAATAAATGATTTCGCTATTGGGGGATAATCTTGTCTTTGAATACGAACTTGCCACTTATTATTTCGCTTACGAAAACTTGCCATTTTTTTCTCTCCAAAAGGACAGAAAAAGGACCGTTACACTAGCACTAAAATTGATATCTTCATTATTGATTCGATTATAAACTAGAATTTGGGGTGGCTGATGGGGTTCGAACCCACGACAACAGGAATCACAATCCTGGACTCTACCAACTGAGCTACAGCCACCAATGAAATTGGCCTGCCCGACAGGAATCGAACCTGTAACCTACGGCTTAGAAGGCCGTTGCTCTATCCAGTTGAGCTACGGGCAGCTTAACGTAATAATAAAGCTTGCTACAAGTATACTCTATATTATGAGTAAAAATGGTCGGGGTGGAGAGATTCGAACTCCCGACATCCTGCTCCCAAAGCAGGCGCGCTACCAGGCTACGCTACACCCCGAACGCGCAAATATAGCGCAATTTGGTTATTTGGTCAAATGGTAAATCCTAAAATGGAAAAATTAAAGGTATTTATATATAATCAACCAATTTGATGGGGGATTTATGACAGCTCAACTGATTGATGGAAAACTTATTGCTAATAATCTTCTTGAAGATTTAAAGAAAGAAATAGCTAAAAGACAACAAGATGGCATCAGAAATCCAGCCCTTGCAGTTATTCTTGTTGGTGATGATCCTGCATCTACTGTATATGTTAATAACAAAAGAAGAGCATGTGAAAAAGTTGGCATTAAATCCTTATTTTATGACCTCCCTTCCACAACAACTCAGAGTGAATTAGAAAAATTAATTGATGATTTAAATAATGACCCAAGTGTGGATGGTATTCTCGTTCAATCACCATTACCTGATCCATTGGATGAGGATCGAATTCTTGATCTTATTTCTCCAAACAAGGATGTTGATGGATTCCATCCGATCAATTTAGGATTATTAGCCATGCGTCAACCAAAGTTCCGTTCATGCACCCCTTATGGTGTCATTAAAATGCTAAAAGCCATGGAAGTTGAAATATCAGGTAAAGATGCTGTAGTGGTTGGAGCATCAAATCATGTTGGTCGACCAATGGCTTTTGAGCTACTAATGGCAGGCGCAACAGTGACCCAGTGTCATAGTAAAACACAAAATATTCAGGACAAAGTTTACAATGCGGATATCGTTGTTGCAGCGGTTGGAAGGCCAGAAATGGTCAAGGGCTCTTGGATCAAAAAGGGTGCGGTTGTAATTGATATTGGTATTAATCGAGTAGGTGACAAACTTATTGGTGATGTTGAATTTGAGGTAGCTAAAAATAATGCCTCACTCATAACACCAGTCCCAGGTGGAGTCGGTCCAATGACGGTGGCTACACTAATGAGCAATACTCTGGATGCTCAAAAAAATAGTTTATAGCTATTTTTTTTAGCGAAAATAGAGTAAACTTTCGCGGTTCATTTGAAAAGGAAGATTCATGGCAGAGAAAAAGTCAATTTTTGCAAAAGCTGTTGAGGTTGCTAAGAAAGCAGTGGCTAAACCTGCAGCTAAGAAAGCAGTGGCTAAACCTGCAGCTAAGAAAGCAGTGGCTAAACCTGCAGCTAAGAAAGCAGTGGCTAAACCTGCAGCTAAGAAAGCAGTGGCTAAACCTGCAGCTAAGAAAGCAGTGGCTAAACCTGCAGCTAAGAAAGCAGTGGCTAAACCTGCAGCTAAGAAAGCAGTGGCTAAACCTGCAGCTAAGAAAGCAGTGGCTAGTGGCAATAAAACCTTTAAAAAGTATTTAGCTAAAGCTAATGAAAGTTACATGAGCAAAAATCAAATGAAGCACTTTAAAGATATTTTAGCTGATTGGAAAAAAGAATTAAGTCATGATATTGATAAGACAGTCTCGAACATGCAAGATGAATTAACTGCATACGCTGACCCGAATGATCGAGCTAGCCAAGAATCAGATATGGCACTCGAACTTCGCAATCGTGACAGAGAGAGAAAGCTCATTAAAAAAATTGAACAGACCATAAGAAATATTGATAATGATGATTATGGTTACTGTGAACAGTGTGGAGAAGAAATTGGCCTGAATAGACTCCAAGCCAGACCGACTGCAACTTTGTGTATTGATTGTAAAACTCTAGATGAAATTAGAGAAAAGCAGATGGCAAAATAAAAAAATAATATAAAAAAAGGGGCTTTTTAGCCCCTTTTTTTATTCTTCCTCAGATTCAGCAGGTTCTTCTGGTTTTTCAAGAAGCGCCTTTGCACTAACCCTTACCTTACCTTTTTGATCAACCTCAATCACTTTTACCTTGACTTCATCACCCTCTGACAAATGGTCCTTTACAGATTTCACACGCTCGTGAGCAATTTGTGAAATATGCAACAATCCATCTTTTCCAGGAATGAGTTGAACAATTGCACCAAAGTCTAAAATTTTAACAACTTTTCCATCATAGATTTGATCAACTTCTACATCAGCTGTAATTTCTTTAATTCTATCTATGGCAAGCTGACCTTCCTCACCTGAAGTACATGCCACCTTCACTAAACCATCGTCTGTAATATCAATTGTAGTATTAGTTTCTTCAGTTAAAGCTTTAATAACTGCTCCACCCTTGCCGATCACATCTCGAATTTTATCTGGATGAATATTTAAGGTCATGATTCTAGGTGCATACTTTGATAACTCAGTTCTGCTAGATTTTAGAGCCTTTTTCATCAAGTCAAGAATATGCTCTCTTCCCTCTTTGGCTTGTTTAAGAGCGACCTGCATAATTTCAGTTGTGATGCCATCGATTTTAATATCCATTTGAAGCGCTGTAATACCATTCTCTGATCCAGCAACTTTAAAGTCCATATCACCCAAATGATCTTCATCGCCTAAAATGTCTGTAAGAATTGCGACTCGATTGTCTTCTTTAATTAAACCCATTGCTATACCAGCAACATGAGATTTTAATGGAACTCCAGCATCAAGCATTGCCATACATCCACCACAGACTGATGCCATTGAACTTGAACCGTTTGATTCCATAATTTCAGAAACAAGTCGAATGGTGTAATCAAAATCTTCTTGCTCTGGAAGAACAGCCAATAATGCTCTTTTGGCTAAACGACCATGACCAATTTCTCTTCGCTTCGGAGATCCAACTCTGCCAGTCTCTCCAGTTGAAAATGGAGGGAAGTTGTAATGCAGCATAAATCTATCTGTGTACTCGCCTTGAAGAGCGTCAATAATTTGGGCATCACGAGGTGTACCTAAGGTCGCAACTGCAAGTGCCTGTGTCTCACCTCTGGTAAATAAAGCTGACCCATGAGTTCTAGGCAACACACTTGTGCTTATTTCAATTGGTCTTACTGTTCTTGTATCACGTCCATCAATTCGAGGTTCGCCATCAAGAATTTTGGAACGTACAATTTTTGCTTCCAAATTAAAAAACTCTTTATTAACCTCATTGACTTCAAGTGTTCCCATATCTTCAGTAATCAATTCAGCCTGCACCTTATCTTTAATCTCAATAATCTTTTGAGATCTCTCAGATTTTGATTTGATAGAAAAAGCTTTGCTTAATTCTTTTTCTGCAAGCTTGCTAATTTTTGAAATTAATTCTTGATTTGGCTCAGGAGCATTCCATTCCCATGGGTCTTTTGCAGAGTCTTTTGCAAAATCATTAATCAATTTTATTACATCTTTAGCTGCCTTGTGTCCTGCTAAAACAGCATCTAACATTACTTTTTCACTGAGCTCTTTTGCTTCAGACTCAACCATTAAAACTGCATCTTTCGTTCCAGCCACTACTAGATCAAGTTCTGATGCCTGGAGCTGTGTCTTAGTTGGGTTGATTACATACTCGCCATCTACATAACCTACTTTGGTGGCTCCAATTGGTCCATAAAATGGAATACCAGATATAGAAAGAGCAGCCGAAGCACCAATAATTGCTGGAATATCTGCATCAATCTCAGAGTCTGAAGATAAAACCGTAGCAACTATTTGAACGTCATTATAAAAGCCTTTGGGGAAAAGTGGTCTTAGAGGTCTATCAATTAAACGACAGACTAAAATTTCATTTTCACTAGGTCGACCTTCTCTTTTAAAAAATCCTCCAGGGATTTTTCCAGCAGCATACGTTTTTTCTTGATAATCCACAGTCAATGGGAAAAAATCTTGACCTTCTTTTACATTCTGGTTCCCAACAACGGTAACTAAAACAACAGTTTCACCATAACTCACCATCACTGCGCCGTCCGCTTGGCGTGCAACTTCTCCAGTTTCAAGCTTTAATTCGTGAGCTCCTAATTTCATGCTCTTTGATACTTTATTAAACATACATTTTGACATTTTTTTACTCTCTTCCCAGTAAAAAATTATAAAAAAAGCCGATAAAGCTTAAAGCTTACAATCGGCTTCTTAATAATTTAGTTGATTTGTAATTACTTTCTTAAACCTAAACGCTTAATTAAATCTTGATATCTAGTTAGATCTTTACGTTTCAAATAATCTAATAAACGTCTTCTTTGACTTACCATTGCAAGTAAACCACGACGTGAGTGGTTGTCTTTAGCATTGGTTTTAAAGTGTTCAGTTAAATAGTTGATTCGGTTAGTAAGCAAGGCCACTTGCACTTCAGGAGAGCCTGTATCATTAGTGCCTTGAGCATACTCTTTAACAATTTTTTCTTTTTCTATAGCCGTAAACGCCATTTGTTTTTTCCTTCATTTAAGAACGATGTATTTTATATAAAATTGCAAGAAATAACAATGGTTTAAGTTAATAAATTTTACTTCTAATTAATCGCACAGGTTTTATCATTTCACCATCAGAAATACCTATGCCAAGAAAAGTTTTTTCAAAAAATAATAAAATTTCACCAGCTTCAATTGCAATATCTAAATTTTGACCATTCAAAATATTTTTTGTGTCATTATTGTTTAATTCTATTTTAGGTAACTCTAAAAGCTGATAAATAGGTTTTAAGAGTTTTTTTCTTTCCTCTATAGATAATCCTTCGATTTGCTCAACTGAAAAACTGTCTATTTTTTTTATATTTCCCACCCTGATTCGTTCTAAGTTGGTTAAATAACCCTTTGTGCCAATTTTTTTTGCAATATCTTCACCTAAAGTTCTTATGTATGTTCCTTTGGAACAAGAGACCTGAAAAGTAATCTGATGATTCGTAAAATTGACTAAATCAATGGAAAAGATCTCTATTTCTCTTGTTTTTATTGGGATTTCTATACCCTCTCTAGCATATTCGTAGTATGGCTTGCCATTATATTTAAGTGCTGAATATTTTGGTGGTGTCTGCCTTTGAATGCCTAAAAATTCATTGAGGATATTTTCTAAATTACTTGGTAATTTTTCTTCGTTAAATGAATCATCTTTTGATAATTCACCTTCTGTATCCCCTGTAGAACTTGCAAAGCCTAATTTCAATTCTGCGATGTATTCTTTATTACTTTCTAAAATTCTATTAGAAAACTTAGTAGCATCTCCGAAAAAAATAGGGACTATTCCAGTTGCAAATGGATCAAGAGTGCCTCCATGACCAGCCTTTTTTATTTGAAGCAGCCATTTTAGTTTTGAAAGTAATTGATTTGATGACCAGCCTTTAGGTTTTATAACTGATATATACCCTGAATCATTGAGGTCTAATCCTGAAATCATAAAAAATTATTTTTTGAATGCTGAATTTAATAACTCATTAATTCGATCATTATGATCAATTGAGTGATCGTAAATAAATTCTAAATTAGGAATGCCTCTAGTAGTCATTCTTTTTGATAAAGATTGACGGATAAAGCTCATAGATCTTTTTAAGGCTTTTTCCAGCTCAATTTGATCTTGCTTTGATATAAAGTAAATCTTCGCATGCCTTAGATCTTTTGATAGTTCAAGATCAGTAATGGTTACGTTTACTAGAGTAGGATGTTGAATCTCGTACTGCAAAATTTCAGCAATTTCTTTTTTTATCTGCTGCCCTATTTGATTAGAACGAGGATAATCTTTAGCCATTTTTATTGAAGTTTTCTTGCAACCTTAACAATCTCGTATGGCTCAACAATATCACCAACTTTTATATCATTAAAGTTTTTTATAGACAGGCCACATTCAAAATTTGATTTTACTTCTTTCACATCATCCTTAAATCTTTTTAAAGAAGACAGCTCTCCATCGTAAATTACAACATTATCTCTAAGAACTCTAACTTTTGATTCTCTCTTGACAAGGCCATCGGTGACATAACACCCTGCAATAGTACCAATTTTTGATACTTTGTAGATTTCTCTAATTTCAATACTGCCCAAGACGTTTTCTTTTTCATCGGGTGATAGCATTCCTGTTAAAGCAGCCTTAACATCATCAACTGCATCATAAATAATACTGTAATATCTAATTTCAATATCATTAGATTCTGCCGATTTTCTAGCACCACCTTCAGCTCTCACGTTGAACGCGATGATAATTGCATTTGATGCAACAGCTAAATTGATGTCAGATTCATTAACAGCCCCGACTGCATTGTGTATGACGTTGATCCTAACTTCATTATTTGATAACTTTTCCAATGAACCCTTAAGTGCTTCAAATGAACCTTGCACATCCGATTTAATGATCAATGGTAAGGTCTTCACATCTCCCTCAGCCATTTGATCAAACATATTTTCTAATTTTGCTGCCTGTTGTTTCGCAAATTTTACATCTCTAAATTTACCCTGCCTGAAGAGGGCAATTTCCCTTGCCTTTTTTTCATCATTTAAGACGATCACATCCTCACCTGCATTTGGAACATCAGATAAACCAACAATTTCAACTGGAATAGATGGACCTGCCTGTTTTATTTGATTTGCACCCTCATCTAACATCACTCGCACGCGTCCATAACTTGATCCAGCCAAAAGCATGTCGCTAGATTTCATAATTCCTGATTGGATAAGAATGGTCGCGACAGGGCCTCGACCTTTATCCAACCTTGACTCAACTACGATTCCTTTTGCAGGAGTGTTTGTTGGTGCTTTTAATTCCAAAATTTCTGCTTGCAGTAAGATTGCATCTAAAAGCTCATCAATACCTTGACCTGTTTTAGCAGACAATTCCAAAAACATGGAATCTCCACCAAGTTCCTCAGGAATAACTTCATGGGTCATGAGTTCATTCTTAACTTTTTCTGGATTTGCTTCTGGCTTATCGATCTTATTAATTGCAACGATTAATGGAGTACTAGCGGCTTTTGCGTGATTAATTGCCTCAATCGTTTGTGGCATAACCCCGTCATCAGCAGCAACAACTAAAACAACAATATCAGTTACACCAGCTCCCCTTGCCCGCATAGCGGTGAATGCTTCATGGCCAGGTGTGTCTAAAAATGAAACCATCCCTTTTTTTGTCTCAACATGATAGGCTCCTATATGTTGAGTGATTCCACCTGCTTCACCTGATGCCACTTTAGTGGTTCTAATGAAATCCAAGAGTGATGTTTTTCCATGATCAACGTGACCCATAACAGTCACAACCGGTGGTCTTGTTTCAAGAATAGGTTCAATTGACTCATCCGTGTCTAGTATAGATTCGGGGTCATTTTGTTCTGCTTTTTTTGCAACATGGCCCAACTCTTCAACCACAATCATGGCCGTATCTTGATCTAGAACCTGATTAATAGTCACCATCATACCCATGCCCATTAATGATTTAATCACTTCTGCGGCTTTTACCGACATTTTATGAGCTAGATCAGCTACCGTGATTGTTTCTGGAACCATTACTTCTTTTATTACTGGCTCGGTTGGAGCAACAAAAGTTGTTTCTTGGTCTGAAGGATTTTTATGTGATTGTTTTTTATTTTTATTCTTTGGCGATCTCCATCCATCAGGAATAGGGTTCGCATTCTTTGTCTTTAAAACTTTTTTCTTTGGCCCATCTTCCCAATTATTTTTTTTTGTTTCTTTTTTTATCTCTTTATCTTCAGGTTTGTGAATTGTCCCATCTATGTGTTTTTTGGATTCTTGTTTTTTATCTTCTGATTTTTTTTTGTCTTCTGCCTGAGCCTGCATTAATGCATCATGTCTAGCTTTTTCATCATCCCTAATTTTTACTTGGTTTTCATCTAATATCTCTTTTGGCTTCTCAACTTCAGACTCAGTTTTTTTAACTTCTGGGGTTTTAATGAGTGTTCTTTTTTTTCTGACCTCAACTTGAATCGTTCTAGATTTACCTGAACTATCAGTTTTTTGAATTTCTGAATTTTGTTTACGTGTAAGGGTGATTTTATTTTTTGGTTTTTGTGAGTCACCATGCGATTGTTTTAAAAAAGACAGGAGTGCAGCTTTATCATCCTCAGATAATTCATCGCTTGAAGTATTTTTCTTTACACCAGCATTTTTAAGTTGATCTAAAAGTAAATCAACCGGTAACTTTAATTCTGATGCAAATTGTTCAACAGTGTACTGACTCATATTTTCTCCGTTATTCTGTAAACCAAGGGGCTCTTGCGGTCATGATTAGCTCTTTAGCTTTTTCCTCATCAATTTTGATGATATCAAGTAGCTCATCAACAGCTAATTCTGCAAGGTCTTCCATTGAAATAATTCCCTTAGATGCAAGAAGATTTGCTGTATTTTGATCCATTCCCTCCATGGTTAATAGATCTTCTTGAGCTTCAGGTACTTTTTCTTCATTTGCTATAGCAGCTGTTAAGATTGCAGCCTTAGCTCTGGTTCTTAATTCTTCAATTGTATCCTCATCGAAAATATCCATTTGATTTAATTCTTCAGTAGGGACATAAGCAATCTCCTCTAATGATGAAAATCCTTCTTTAACAAGAATATCGGCAACCTCTTCATCAACGTCTAATTTTTCAATAAATAACTGACTGACTGTTGAGTACTCTTCCTCATGCTTTTTCTCAGACTCTTCTTCAGTCATGATGTTTAATTCCCAGCCGGTTAATTGGGATGCTAAACGAATATTTTGCCCATTTCTTCCAATGGCAAGTGCGAGCTGATCCTCATCAACGACAATATCCATACTTCTTTTTTCTTCGTCAACAACAATACTTGAAACTTCTGCCGGAGCCATGGAATTAATTACAAATTGTGCTGGCTCAATCGACCATAAAACAATATCAACCCTTTCCCCAGACAATTCAGTTGTCACCGCCTGAACTCTTGATCCTCTCATCCCGACACATGTCCCGACAGGATCTAATCTTTGATCATTTGCTTTAACAGCAATCTTTGATCTTGATCCAGGGTCTCTTGAGGCGGACATAATTTCCAATAATCCTTCCTCAATTTCTGGCACTTCAATTTCGAAAAGTTTAATTATAAATTCAGGCGATGTTCTTGAGAGTATTAATTGTGGTCCTCGCATTGATGTCTCTATTTTCAATAAGGCTGCTCTGATTCTGTCACCAACTCTCAAGTTTTCTTTTGGGATCATTTGGTCTCTTGGTAAGATAGCTTCTAATTTGCCTATTTCAATAATCGCATTACCGCGCTCCATTCGTCTAATTTGACCCATGACCAATTTTTCATCTCTTGCAAGAAATTCATTAAGCACTTGCTCTCTTTCTGCTTCCCTGACTTTTTGCAATATTACTTGTTTTGCCGCTTGAGCTCCGATTCTGCCAAACTCTTCTGAGGGGATGGATTCCTCAATAACATCTCCAATTTGTTTATCCTTAGCGCGGTCATCGATTAATAGAATCTCCGCTTCTTCATTTTCTAGATTCTCTTCCTCAACCACAGTCCAACATCTAAAGGACTCATAAGCACCAGATTCTGGATCAATTTTCACTCGAATATCTGTACCATGAGGATATTTCTTCTTTGTTGCTGATGCTAGAGCCAACTCTAGAGCATTGAAAACAATTTCTTTACTCACATTTTTTTCATGTGCAAGAGCATCAACTAAAATTAACATCTCACGATTCATTTACTTTCTCCAATTTATAAATCTGGGTTTAAACGAGCCATCTGAATTTCATCAAAAGGCACTTCTAATATTTTTTCCTCTGATAGCAAAATCTTTATTTTTTTTTCATCAGAAGCAATTAATTTTCCATCAAATTTCTTTTGATTATTTATCGGTGAGTACAATTTAATTTTAATTTTTTCACCTTCAAATCTTTTATAGTCTGTGAGTTTTATTAATTTTCTATCTACGCCAGGTGAAGAAACTTCTAATCTTGAAAAGTCGTAGTCCAGCTCTACTGACAATACGCGATTCAAATGATTGCTAACCTTCACACAGTCATCGACAGATATTAAATTGCCGTTATCAATAAAAATTCTAATCAGGCCACTATTATGATTGTGTTCACACTCGACCAACTCATAACCTATATTTTGTATTGACTCACTTATAATTTTTTCCAAATCCATCACAAAACCATCAAAAATAAAAAATGGGCCTAAAAGGCCCATCTCAAAAAAAGAATTATACTATGAAATAGTATAAAAATAAATATTTAAATCAATATGTTAGGTTAATTTTATTTTGCCAAACTTTCTTTTTCCAACCTGAATTAGAAATTCATCAGTATTTATCGAATAATCCTTATCAATCTTTTCTCCATCCACCCTTATTCCACCACTTTTCATTAATCTCAAAGCCTCCGATGTACTTGAAACAAAGTTGATATTTTTCAGAATATTTGGAATTGCTAAGTTATCTTGCTTATTCATTTTAAATTCTTGAACCTCATCAGGAGCATGGCCTGATGATCTTTGTTCAAAATCTTTTTTTGCTTTTAAGTACCCCTCATGATCATGGAATCTCTCGATAATTTCTTGAGAAAACTCGTCCTTGATGTTTTTTGGGTTTTCGCCACCCTTCAAACGCTTTTTCCATGAATTAATTTCATCATTATTTTTTAACGATAACAGGTCAATGTATCTCAGCATTAAATCATCAGAAATAGATAGCAATTTTGCATACATCACCTCAGGAGGTTCCTCAATACCAATATAGTTATTTAATGATTTCGACATTTTGTTAACGCCATCCAGTCCTTCTAGTAGTGGCATTGTTAGAATCGACTGTGGTGTTTGTCCATATGCTTTCTGTAATTCTCGTCCCATTAATAAATTAAATTTTTGATCTGTCCCGCCTAACTCAACATCAGCCTCAAGAGCAACCGAGTCGTAACCTTGCATCAAGGGATACATAAATTCATGAATTGATATAGATTGGTTACTTTTAAACCTTTTGCTGAAATCATCTCGCTCCAACATTCTTGCCACAGTATACTGAGCAGATAGTTTTAACATGCCATCAGCACCCAAATTTTTTAGCCATTCAGAATTAAACACAACACGTGTTTTTTCTTTATCTAGAATCTTAAACACTTGGTTTTGGTAAGTTTTGGCATTTTGCTTCACCTGATCCTCAGTTAAAGGAGGTCTAGTGGTATTTTTTCCTGTCGGATCACCAATCATGCCAGTGAAATCACCAATTAAAAAAATCACTTCATGACCAAAATTTTGAAATTGTCTTAATTTATTTAAAAGAACTGTGTGGCCTAGATGTAAATCAGGAGCCGTTGGATCAAAACCAGCCTTAATTTTTAGCTTTTTTCCAGATTTTATTTTTTCTTCGAACTCTGAAAAAACTAATATTTCATCAGCACCTCGTTTTATTTCATCTAACATAATTATTTGAGCTTATAAATAAAACATGATTATATATTCATATTAAGTTAATCTTAAGAGTTAATGCAGCCCAAGTCAGATAAAAAATTATTTTTTGGCATCATGTCAGGCACATCATCAGATGGTCTTGATGTTGCGCTATGTTCTATTGATGATGATCAAATTAAAATCATTGATTCCATATCTCAAAAATATTCCAAAAAATTACAAATGGAAATTATTGAATTAAATTCACCTTCCTTTGATGATCTTAATAAAAGCAGTATTCTTGGAAATAAAATTTCCGATATCAGCATAAAATTAATTGATCAATTATTATTAAATAACGGTCTTGAGCCATCATCAATTGAAGCCATTGGTATTCATGGGCCTACTGTTAGACATGTGCCAAGGGATTTTTATAGCCTTCAAATTGGAAACGAATTTTTATTAGCAAATCGTACACAAATAAAAACTGTTTCTAATTTTAGAAACATGGATATTGCTTCGAATGGTGAAGGAGCCCCCTTGATTCCTTTATTTCATAAATATCTCCTCAATACTAAAAATATTAAAAAAGGAGTATTTGTAAATATTGGCGGATTTTCCAATATCTCTATAGTCAATAATAACTCAATCAAAGGATACGATTTAGGTCCAGGTAATGTCCTTATGGACTTTTGGATCAACAAAATTAGAAATAAAAAATATGATAAAAATGGTTCATGGGCTAAAAGTGGAGCAGTTTTAGATGATCTGTTAAAGCGCTTATTAAATGACGCATTTTTCAAAAAAAAACCACCTAAAAGTACAGGTCGTGATTACTTTAATTTAAAGTGGTTAGCTAAATTTCAACTAAATGACCTCAAACCTGAAGATGTGCAAAGAACTTTTTTAGAATTAACTGCTGTATTAATTCTACGGGAATTTGAAAATTTAACCGGTTATAAAGATGTGTTTATTTGTGGTGGTGGAGCAAATAATAATTTACTCATGGATCAGTTATTAACACGATCTCAAAAAAACGTTCATACCACAGAATATCTTGGCATTAAGCCTGAGTTAATTGAACCGGCAGGCTTTGCTTGGCTGGCACGTCAATCAATAAACAATAAAAGACTCAACTATAAAACCATAACAGGCGCTAAAAAAGATAATATCTTAGGCGTTGTTGTACATCCTTAATTCAACATCTTTAAATCTAAGTTATAATTAGAATCCTTAATTTTTAATATATTTAAGATGGATCAAAAAAAAGCTACGTTAACATTACCTGATGGAAAAATCATTGAGCTGCCATTCATTGAAGGGAAAATGGGTAAGCCAGCAATTGATATTTCTCAGTTATCCCAGCACGGTTTGCATACTTACGATCCTGGATTTATGTCAACCGCCTCTTGCGGCTCTGCAATAACTTTTATTGATGGTGAAAAGAGTATTCTTCTTTATCGTGGTTATCCAATTGAACAATTAGCTGAGCATTGTGACTTCCTTGATGTTGCTTATTTGTTGCTTAATGGCGATCTTCCAAATCAAAATGAAAAAACAAAATATGTATCTGAAGTAAAAAAACACTACCTTCTTCATGATCAACTGAATAGTGTCTTTCGAGGTTTCAGGCGTGATGCGCACCCAATGGCTGTTATGGCAGCAGTCGTTGCTTCAAAATCAGCTTTCTATTTTGATGAGATGAATGTTTACAACCGTAACCATCGAAAAATATCAGCTAATAGATTAATCGGCAAAGTCCCATCCATCGCAGCATGGTCGTATCTTTACAATCTAGGTAGACCATTTAATTACCCAAGAAATGATTTAAGTTATGCTGCAAATTTCTTAAATATGCTTTTCTCAAGCCCAACACAAGATTATAAAATTAATCCTGTACTAGTTCGTGCATTTGAGAGAATTTTAATTTTACATGCTGACCATGAGCAAAACGCTTCTACCTCAACTGTTAGGTTAGTTGGTTCTAGCGGTGCCAATCCATTTGCTTGTATTTCTTCAGGCATTGCTTCCTTATGGGGACCTGCCCATGGTGGAGCTAATGAAGCAACCCTTAAAATGTTACAAGAGATCAGAAGTGAAAGTCGTATTGGCGAATATATTGAAAGAGCAAAAGACTCAACTGATTCTTTTAGATTGATGGGCTTTGGTCACAGAGTTTATCGCAATAAAGATCCTCGTGCAGAAATTATGCGAAAAACATGCCATGAAGTTTTATCTGAGCTTGGTTTAGAGAATGATTCCATATTTAAGCTCGCTTTGAAATTAGAAAAAATTGCGCTTGAAGATGATTATTTTGTAAAGAAAAGATTATATCCGAACGTTGATTTTTATTCAGGCATTGTTATGAGGGCTCTTGGTATTCCTAACTCAATGTTTACTGCTGTGTTTGCTTTAGCGAGGACTGCAGGTTGGATCGCTCATTGGAATGAAATGTTTGTAGCTGATAATTTAAAAATTGGTAGGCCAAGACAAATCTACAAAGGTAAGCTTCCTAGGAATATATCCTTGGATAGGAATGTTTCTAAAGATTAATCCCTAAACTGAAAAAGATGAGCCGCAACCACAAGTTGTAGTAGCATTTGGATTTCTAATTACAAATTGAGAGCCTTGGACGTTATCTTGGTAATCAATTTCAGATCCTGTCAGATATTGCAGGCTCATTGGGTCAATTAATAAGGTCACATTATCCTTAGTCACCTGAGTGTCATCTTCATTGACGGCTTCTTCAAATGTAAAACCATATTGAAAACCAGAACACCCACCACCACTGACAAACACTCTTAGCTTAAGGTCTGGTGTTTCTTCTTCAGCAATTAGCTCTTTCACCTTTTTTACAGCATTGTCTGTAAAAATTAAAGGATCAGGCATTTTTAGATCACTTGTCATTGTTTTTTTCCTTCGCTTGCTTGTCTTTTTTTATAATTTTTTCCGGCTTATTTTTTGTAATATTACCATTTACTGTCGCACCTGCATGAATTTCTATATCGCCGTAAATGATATCTCCGTTGACAATGGCTGTAGAATGGAGTTCTAAAAATTCTTGAACTTCAATGTTTCCTTTAACTTCCCCAGCAATGATTGCAGTATCAGTTTTAATATCTCCAGAAATTTTACTTTTTGGTCCCATAATTAATGAACCATATGCCCCATCTGTTAATGTCAAATTTCCTTGTAACCTTCCATCTAAACGAATACCACCAGAAAAGTTCATACTTCCACGTATGTTCATTGTTTCATCAATTAATGTATCGATTGCATGATTTTTTTTCCGATTAAACAATCCTATCTCCTCTTACCAACAATTTTTTCATAAAAAAGTAGCTCTTCTTGCAGATCATTGTTTTCTTCTTTTAACTTTTTAAGTTCCTCATTATTTTTACTAATTGCTACATTATTTAATTGAATCTGTAGATTTAAATTACTTAATTCATCTTTTAGCTCAACAATCTCATCACTTTGATTATTTATTTTTAAAAGGTATTGTACTGAGCTTGTTCCATCAAAAACGAAATAAGATAAAATAACTGACAATACAAATACAAAGAAAGTATAAAAAACTTTGTTAATCCACAAGACTCCGACTTTAACGTTAGGTCTTCCTTTTGCTAACTTTATACGTTTTCTTCTTTTAATTCTTTCAAACATATTTATGGATTAAGTGGTATGTAATTTAGTCCAGCTTCTTCTTGAAAATTAAACATTATGTTTAAATTTTGAATAGCCTGTCCGGCTGCGCCCTTTACTAAATTATCAATAGTCGACAATATTATTAATTTTTTATCTCTATTAAAGCAAGATATTCTACATTGATTTGAGCCTCTCACCATTTTTGTTTTTGGTATTTTATTTACACCCATAAAATGTACAAAAATTGATTGATCGTAAGCTTGAGAATAAATTGAGTCGAGCTCATCTTCACTCAAATCTTTATTTAAATCAACATAAATAGTTGCATAAATGCCCCTTACCATAGGAATCAAATGAGGAACAAATAAAGCTTTGATGTCTTTTGTATTTGTTATTTCTTTTAAATTCTCTTCAATTTCTGGCTCATGCCTGTGTCCTTGAACTGAGTACGCATTAAAATTATCATAAGCTTCAGCCATCAAAAGATTATCGTCATTTTTTTTACCGGCACCACTTATTCCAGACTTGGCATCAATAATAATAGTTTGTTCATTGATAATTTTTTTATTCAAGAGTGGATACAGAGCAAGTTGAATTGCAGTAGGATAACATCCTGGATTGGCAATAATCTTGGCATCTTTTATTTCATTTTTCTTCAATTCAGATAAACCATATACAGCTGTCTCAACTAATTTTGGGCAGGCATGTTTCATTCCATACCACTGTTCCCACAACGGTATATTTTTTATTCTGAAATCAGCTGCCAAATCAATTAATCTTTTCCCTTTACTAACTAACATTTCTGCAAAGTTCATAGCGATGCCGTTAGGTGTAGCAAAAAATATTAAGTCTGACTGCTCAAAACTTACATTGTCAGGATGAACAAATTTATTTTTAATTTTCTTAGGCAGAAATGGAAAAATTTCAGTGATATTCTTTCCATCATCTTGTCTTGAGGTTACTTGATCAATCTCAATATGTGGATGATTGACTAATAACCTCAAAAGTTCTGATCCAGTGTATCCAGATCCACCAACTATAGAAACATGTAATTTATCCATTTGTCGATTATAAATGATTTCCTAAAAAAAAAGCCGCTCGAAAGCGGCTTTAATAAATACGATAATCTTATCGTTTTGAAAACTGTTTGCGTCTTCTCGCTTTGCGTAAGCCAACTTTCTTTCTTTCAACTTCACGTGCATCTCGTGTTACGTATCCAGCTTTAGAAAGATCTGATTTTAGTTCAGCATCATAGTCTAAAAGAGCTCTGGTAATACCATGTCTTACTGCACCAGCTTGGCCAGATTCACCACCGCCAGAAACATTCACTTTAATGTCAAATTTAGTTTCATTTTTAGTTAAATCTAAAGGTTGTTTTAGAATCATCTCTGATGTAAATCTTGAAAAATATTTATCAACTGGTAGACCGTTAATAGATATTTCGCCTTTACCTTGTTGCATGAATACTCTTGCAACTGAGCTTTTTCTTCTACCTGTACCGTAATAATATTTACCTATCATAAAATTCTTTCAATTATATTGTTAATGGTTTTGGCTGTTGAGCACTATGCTCATGCTTGTCGCCAGAATAAATCTTTAATTTCTTAACCATAGCATAACCTAATGGTCCCTTAGGAAGCATACCTTTTACTGCTTTTTCTAATGCCCTCCCAGGAAATTTTTCTTGCATCTGTGTGAAGTTTGATGAATATAAACCACCAGGAAAACCAGTGTGTCTGTGGTAAATTTTATCTTGAGACTTGTTACCAGTAACTTTTATTTTTTCAGCATTAACAACAACAATATAATCACCGGTATCAACATGTGGTGTATAAATTGTTTTGTGCTTGCCTCTTAATCTATGCGCGATTGCACTGGCTAATCTACCAAGAGTAGCATCCGTCGCGTCAACAAGAAACCAGTCTCTTTTAACTTCGTGGCCTTTAGCTGAAATTGTTTTCATCAGTTTGTACTTCCAAAATTTATAAAAGAGCGTGATTTTATTATGTTTTATAGGGTTTTGTCAAACATTAATGGTAAAAAAATCCTAAAAAATCCATGGATGGCTTAATAAAAATATAAATGTCACAATTATTCCTAAATAATTGTTTTTCTTGAATAAATTAATATATTCACCGTCTTGAGTTATGCCAAAAATCAATTCATGAGTCATTTTCCCGATCATGAATGTCACAATGAGCAAATAAGAAATAAAATAGGGTTCTTCTTTAATTAAAGCGGCATATAAAGTTAGGAAAGCCAAATAAAAAACAATAATCGCATGATTTGTGTATTTCTTAAACAATTTGGGAGATGAGTGAATGCTTAAATTTATGTCATCTGTAAAATCTGCTTTAGCATAAACCGTATCGTAAGCCATTACCCATGAAAAATTCAGAAAAAATAAAATCCAAGACTCCAGTGGAAGACTCTGTTGAACATGCGCAAAGACCACCAAAACACTTGAACTAAAGGCTAATCCTAAAAAAAGTTGTGGGATAGGGAAAAATCTTTTGGACAATGGATAAACCATTAATAAAAAAGCTGATACACAAATAATTTTTATTGCATAACTATGCAAAAAAAAGAGTAAAGATAGCGCCCCTAAACTTAAAAAAAGAAAAAAAATAGATGCATTTTTAAGAGTTAGTTCTTTTTGTACCAAGGGCCTATTGCTTGTTCTCTTCACCTTTGAATCAATATCATGATCAAAAATATCGTTAATCACGCATCCAGCTGATCTTGTTAAAATCACTCCGATGCAAAATATTAAAAGATCTTGAAATCTGATCTGACCTTCTGTAGAAAAGATTAATGCCCATATGGTTGGCCAAAGTAAAAGTAAAATACCTACAGGTTTATCCAGTCTTGCTAATTTAAGATAGCTGTAAAAGTACTTATTCATCATACATTTTTGCATTTTCTAAAAATCCCTCAAAAAGAAGAATTTTTTCTTTTCTGTTAGTAAAAAAAGATTGCCTAAGGACTAATAGTTTTTCTAATTCAACATTTATTTTTCTAAATCTTTCAGTTGAAAATTGAATCTGTTTTGATTTTGAATATTTAAACTGGCTACGGATATAATTTCGACTGAATAAAATACTACCTAATGATCGATTATTTAATTTTTTTAATAAATAAATCAATCTTTTTGAATTATGTAATTCTGTAATGGATCTTGCAAAAATGAGTGGCTTTTTTTTAAAACCTATCACTACATCCCTGACATAAAAATTTTTTGAGACGCCGCCATAAATTTTTTTTTCATACTCACTTATTTTCTGTATATCACTTGAGATCAACTGAATTTCTAGATCACCAAACTGGCTTAAATATTTTGTCAGTGATTTTTTTGATGAAGCAAGTCTTAAATCCGAATAATTTTTTTTTGACCACATATATTTAAATTCTTAAATAATTTTTATCTTGAAACCAGAATTCAACAAATCTATGAGCTGCTGGTTTATTGGACTTTATCGCATTTCCTGAATAATCACTCACTTCTTTTACTAAATCAGCATCCTCTACAAGGTTAGCAATTCTTAATCCAGGTACTCCGCTCTGTCTTGTTCCAATCATTTCACCAGGACCACGTATTTTAAGATCATTTTCAGCAATTAAAAACCCATCTTGGTTTTCATAGATAATTTTTAAACGTTGCTTTGCCAGCTCGCTAAGATTTTCTTTAAAAATTAAAATACATGTACTTTTTTTTGCTCCTCTACCAACCCGACCTCGGAGTTGATGTAGCTGAGATAGCCCCATTCTTTCTGCATGCTCAATCACCATAAATGATGCATTGGGAACATCTACGCCAACTTCAATTACAGTGGTTGCCACTAATAACTTTATTTTTTTTTGAAGATACTTTGACATCACTTCATCTTTCTCTTGATCTTTCATTCTGCCATGAATAATGCCCACCATCTCTTTTGGAATAAAAGAAATAAACTCTTCATAGGTATTTACTGCATCAGAGAGGGTTAACTTTTCACTTTCCTCAACTAAAGGACACACCCAATATATTTGATTATCATTGTCTAATTCGTTTTTTAGTATTTGCATTAATTCTTTTCGCCTTGAATCACGTACTAGTTTTGTGACGATAGGAACCCTATCTTTAGGTAATTTTGACAATGTACTTACCTCAAGATCTGCAAAATAACTCATCGAAAGCGTTCTCGGAATTGGTGTAGCACTCATCATCAATAGATGGGGTTGATGTCCATCTTTTTTTCCTTTACTCATTAGATCTAATCTTTGCTTAACACCAAAACGATGTTGTTCATCGATAATACAAAGTCCAAGTTTTTTGAAGTAAATGTTATCTTGAAATAATGCATGAGTTCCAATGACATAATCAATTTTCCCTGATTCGATATCATCAATAATTTCATTACGCTTTCTTCCTTTAATGCTGCCAGTCAAAAGCTCTACTCTTACATCAGTACTTTGAAATAATTCCTTAATTATTTTAAAATGCTGATTTGCTAATATTTCAGTAGGTGCCATAAAGGCAACCTGATATTCATTATTTAATATTAGGGTTGAAACAATAATTGCAACAATGGTTTTCCCAGAACCAACATCACCCTGAAGCAGCCTATGCATTGCTTTTCCAGAAGACATATCGGATTCAATTTCTTGAATAACCTGTTCCTGGGATTCTGTTAAATTGAAAGGAAGGCACTTAAAAATATCTTCTTTTAAATTATTATTTTTTAAACTAAATATTTTAGATTTTTGATTTTTGAATTCATCCTTCGATAGTTTTAAATATAATTGCTGTGATAATAATTCTGCATATTTTAAATGCTGATGAAATATCGTAGAGAAACTATTAAGCTTTTTTAAATCACAATTTTTATTTGGCTGATGAATTGCATAAAGTGATTCCAGCAGATTAACTCCATCTGTTTTACTTTTATTATTCAATATTTCGAAATTTAAAAGTTTTTGTGAAGAGGCGAACTCTAAAGCTTTATTAATTAATCTATAAATATTTTTTTGACCTAATCCTGACGTGACTGAATATATTGGCGTAAAACTTTCTGGAAGAACAACTTCTTGAGCTTTAAACACTGTAGTTTCAGGATGAATGATCTCTGTAGTAATTAAATTTTTTCTTATATTTCCTGCTGCAAGTACATATTTTCCAATCTCAAATTGTGCTTTTTGATTTGGATAAAAGTGCATGTATCTTAATGAAATTTGATCACCATAACCATCTTCAAGCTGAACAACTAAATTTCTTTTACCACGAAAAACAATATTAACGTCTATTACTTTTCCTACCACCTGTGAGAACGCATTATCTTTTAAATCTTGAATATCTGTAATCTTGGTTCTATCTTCGTAGCGCACAGGAAGATGTAGTAAAAGATCAAACCAATTTTGAATATTGAGTTTATTTAAAAGCTTCTCTTGGTGTGGTGTAAAAAAAGATTTCAATAATTAATCAAGCACTAAAAATCCATCTGCTTCAATAAGTGCCCCTTTAGGTAATTGAGCAACTCCAACTGCAGCCCTTGCTGGATAGGGTGAATCAAAATATTGTTCCATGATTTCATTGACCATAACAAAATGACTAAGATCGGTGAGAAAAATATTTAATTTAACGATATCTGACTTTTTTCCACCTGCTACCTCTATCACTGATAATAAATTCTTAAATACCTGATTAATTTGATTTTCAATTCCATCGACCAATTCCATCGTCTTGGGATCTAAGCCAATTTGCCCAGATAGAAAAACAATGTTGTTTTTTTTGATAGCCTGCGAATAAGTTCCAATCGCCTTTGGTGCATTTTCAGTTGAAATAATTTCTTTTGTCATTTTTATCTTTCTTTATTTAATAGTTCCTAATTTAAATCTTGTAATTCTACTTACTTGTTCAATTTTTCTTAAGTTTCTAATAATATCCGCTAAATGAATTCGACTCTTCACTTCAATTAAGAAATGAATTGAGGTAAAACCTCCACCATCACTCTCTTCAGTTGTCAGCTTGTCAATATTAGATTCCATTTCAGCAATAACAGAAGCAATCTTTGCTAAAACGCCTCGTTCATTACTGACTAAAATATCTAATTTAACTTTAAACAATCGATCTGGATTTGGCTCCCATTCAACATCAACCCATTTTTCTGGATCAACTTTAATTTTTTTAATTTCATTACATTCATGAGTATGAATAATCAAACCGCGGTCTTTATCAATGTAACCTAAAATTGGGTCTCCAGGAATTGGATGGCAACAATCAGCTAAATCTATGGCCATACCTTCAGACCCTTTAATAGAAATTACATCTAAAAACTTTTCTTGACGTCCAACACTAGATTGACCACTGACAATTGTAGATAATTGATGAGCTACCATAATATTGACTCTTTTTCCTAAAGCAATATCTATTAAAATTTCGTCTTTATTCTTCAAATGATAGTCATGCAGTAATTTATCCCAATGTTTCTTTTTGATACTGTCTGGTTCAATGTGAAAGGCTTTCAATGCCTTATTAAGAATACTGTAGCCAAGTATCACAAGATCACTAGATTCAGCTTTTTTCATAAAAGCTCTAATTTGTGATCTTGCTTTTCCTGTAATTACAAAATTTAGCCAAGATGGGTTAGGTTTGGCCATAGGGCCTGTAATGATTTCAATATGATCACCCGTTTTAACCTCAGTTCTCAAGGGAACCAACTCATTATTTATTTTACAAACGAAGCAGCTATTACCAACATCAGTATGAACAGCATAGGCATAGTCCACTGCGGTTGATCCTTTCGGTAACACAAATATTTTTCCTTTGGGAGAAAATACATAGACTTCATCAGGAAAAAGATCTACTTTTAAATGTTCTAAGAATTCAAGTGAGTCTGCACTATCAGACTGGATTTCCAATAATCTTTTTAACCATTGATTGGTATCCTGTTGAAGGCGTGTAACTTGATTTTCTTTAGTTTTGTACATCCAATGTGCAGCCACTCCGGCTTCTGCCAAATTATTCATTAATAAAGTTCTTATTTGAATCTCCAATGGCATTCCGAATGGGCCAAAAAGGGTAGTATGTAATGATTGGTATCCGTTTGCTTTTGGAATCGCAATGTAATCTTTGAATCTTCCTGGGATCGGTTTATATAAAGAGTGAAGGACACCCAATGCATGATAACAATCCTTAATATCTTCAACAATTATCCTAAATGCATAAATATCTGAAATTTCTGAAAATCCCAGATTCTTTTCTGCCATTTTTTTATGAATACTAGCAGGCTGTTTTTCTCGTCCTAGAATTTCCGCTTTAATTTTTTCTTTTTTTAATTTTGCCTCAACTTCTATGAGAATTTTTTCCACAACTTCTTTACGATTTCCACGAGCAGAAGCTATTGCTTTAGTAATTGTTTGGTGTCGAAGAGGATGAATATGTTTAAAACATAGATTTTCTAACTCTTGATAAATTCTGTTAAGGCCCAGTCGATTTGCAATTGGTGCATAGATATCAACCGTTTCTTGTGCAATACGTTTTCTTTTTTGCTCATTAAGATGTCCCAGAGTTTGCATATTATGTGTGCGATCACATAACTTGATAATCATGACTCTGATATCTGATGACATCGCTAAAAGCATTTTTCTGAAATTTTCAGCTTGAGCCTCAACAACATCATTAAAATTTAATTTATCTAACTTGGATAATCCATCAACAATCTTTGCAACTTGTTTGCCGAATTTTGATTCAACCTCTTTTAAAGTAGCCTGAGTGTCTTCAACAACATCGTGCAAAAGTGCAGCTATAATTGAAGGCCCATCGAGATGAAGATTTGCTGCAATACATGCCACTGAAACTGGGTGCGTAATATAAGGCTCGCCGCTTCTTCTTTTTTGATCTATATGGCACTCAAAAGCATAATGATATGCTCTGTATACATCTTGAATTTCACTTTTTTTTAAATAAGTAATTGCCTGTGATAGTTTTGATTCAGGATGGTCTGCTGGAATAATGATTGCATCGCCAGTATCTTTAGTTAAAAAATTTGGGTCAGCCAAAATTATTCTCCAGTAGGTTTAGAGTGGGGCTGACTGCTCCTCAGGTTCGTCTGTGACTTGGCTCTCATCTTTAGAAGATGGTTGATTTCCTGTCAACAATTCTAATCCAATGGCTCCTGCAGCAATCTCTCTTAATGCTAAAACCGAAGGTTTATCTTCATTCACATTGTCAATCATTGATTCAGCACCATTAGCCAATTGACGAGCTCTGATAGATGCAATTAGTGTTAATTGAAATCGATTTGGTATTTTTTTTAAACAATCATCAACGGTAATTCTTGCCATACTTATCCTTCTATATAAATTATGCTGTAAATAATTTCATTAGTTCACTTACGGTATGTGTTAATTCTTCATTAATTGTAACATAGTCAAATTCATTGGCATGAGAGATTTCCTCCTCTGCAGATTGCATTCGTGTTTCTATCACCTCTAATGAATCCTGATTTCTTTCAATTAATCGCTCTTTTAAAATTTCTAAACTTGGCGGCATAATAAAAATGCTGACAGCTTCTGGAAACATCTTTTTAATACTTTGCGCACCCTGCCAGTCAATCTCTAAAATTACATCATTACCATTTTCTAGTAATGAATGAACAGATTTTTTTGAGGTTCCGTAAAAATTTCCATGGCAATGAGCGTATTCAAGAAATAACCCCTCTTCAATCATCTTTTCAAACTCTGTTATTTCAGTAAAAAAATAATCCTTGCCATTCACTTCGGATGGCCTTGGTTTTCTAGTTGTATGGGAGACAGAAACTTTTAAATTAGGACACTTTTTTAATAATTCTTTGACAATTGTCGTTTTACCAGCACCAGAGGCGGCGCTGATGATAAATAATTTATTTTTATTTAAGTTTGTCATTCTATATTCTGTATTTGTTCTCGCATCTGCTCAATTAAAACTTTAATGTCTACTGCAAGTGATGAAATTCTTGTTGATATTGATTTGGATCCTAATGTGTTTGCTTCACGATTTAACTCTTGCATCATGAAATCAAGTTTTTTCCCAACAGGATCTTTACTCTTAAGTAAATCAACAATTTCTTTATTGTGAGACAAGATTCTGCTTAACTCTTCTTCAATATCTGATTTTTGTAAAAAATAAACTACTTCTTGTTGAAGTCGTTGTTGGTCAATCTCGCTATTAATATCACTTAATTTTTTTATTAATTTTTGTTGATGCTCTTTTGCATCATCTTTATAAAATTTTCTGACATTTTTAACATGTGCAATAATAGCATTTACATTTTGCTTCAAAATGCTGGATAAATTTTTGCCTTCTCTGGCCCGATCTTTATTAAAATTTTTTAAAACATTACTTAAAGCTGTAAGTAGAGCTTTTTCATTAATGTTAATATTTTTTGGTTTTTGATTCGAATTGATAAAGTTGATGATTTCATGTGGCGTAGCTGAAAACTCCTGTTTTGTTAAGTGTGCCACTCTTTTCATAATCTTTAAGGCATCTTTGATTTGATCATCAGAATAACTTGATTTACTTTGTTGATTTAAAGACTTAGAAATGCGACATTCGACCTTACCTCGTTTAATTGTGTCACTGAGCAAGGATTTAATTTTTGCTTCTAAATATTTAAGGTCATCATCTAGGCGAATATTCAAATCCAAATATCTATTATTCAATGCACGTATTTCAACAGACAAACTTACACTTGAATCAAGTTTAAAGGAGCCATTAGCGTATCCGGTCATGCTATTAATCATATGAATTTTCTCTACTTTGACAAATTAATGAAAATTTTTTCCTCATTTTATCTTTATAATCTTAAAACATAATAAATTAATTTAGGTAACTTATGAGATCAAACAACCGAACTAATAGTCAGCATCGCCCAATCGAAATCACTAGGAATTATACATGTCATGCAGAAGGCTCAGTATTGATCAAATGTGGACAAACTCATGTTTTGTGTAACGTCAGTGTCATTGAAGGGGTGCCTTCTTTCCTTAAAGGTCAAGGCCAGGGTTGGCTAACAGCTGAGTATGGCATGTTACCTCGATCAACCTCATCACGCATGCAAAGAGAGGCGGCCAGAGGAAAACAATCTGGACGAACTCAAGAAATACAGAGGCTCATCGGAAGAAGTTTAAGGGCCATGATTGATTTAACTAAGATTGGGGAAAATACATTACAAGTTGATTGTGATGTTCTCCAAGCTGATGGAGGTACCCGAACCGCATCTATCACTGGAGCTGCATGTGCAATTGAAGATGCAGTTGAATACATGTTAAAAGCTAAGTTAATATCAGAGTCACCTATCATAAAAAAAATTGCAGCCATCTCAGCAGGAATTGTGGAATCAAAGGTGCTCGTTGACTTAGATTATGATGAGGACAGTAACTGTGAGACGGATATGAACATTGTAATGACAGAGGATAAACAGTTCATAGAAATTCAGGGGACAGCTGAAGGAAATCCATTCAGCCAAGATGAGTTGAATGAAATTTTAACTTTGAGCTCTGATGCGATTCAATCTATTTTTCAAATTACACACAAATAATATGACAAAAGTTGTCCTTGCCTCAAATAATCAAAAAAAAATAAATGAGATGCAGCATTTGCTCGCGGATATTAATTTGGAAATCATGCCCCAATCTTTTTTTAATATCGGTGAAGCAGATGAACCGTATCAGACTTTCGTTGAAAATGCTCTAGCCAAAGCGAGATATGCATCTAAAAAAACTAATTTACCTGCGATTGCTGATGACTCTGGCATTTGTGTTGATCATCTTGATTTTAACCCTGGTGTTAGATCTGCAAGATTTGCACACGAAAACGCCACAGATGATGAAAATTTATTAAAACTTCTTCATGATTTAAAGGGAGTAAAAAACAGAAATGCACACTATTATTGCTCCATTGTTTTTGTAACAACGCCAGATGACCCTCAGCCCATCATCTGTGAAGGAATTTGGAAAGGAAAAATTGTTGAACAGCCAAGAGGGTCTAATGGTTTTGGATACGACCCAATTTTTGAAGATTTTATGACAGAAAATACCGCAGCAGAACTAGATCCTCAATTAAAAAATAAACTCAGTCACCGAGGCCAAGCCTTGCAACAATTAAAACTGAAACTTACAATAAAATATGAGCAAAAATAAATGGCCTGTGTGGAAGCGTGATGATGGAACAACCGTTTCCTGTACTGAAAAAATTAAAGTCATGAAAGAGAATCTTGATGAGATTAACCAGCTCATGCAGGATGCTTTCGAAGATGGCGTGATTATGGAGGTATCTGACCAACAAATAAGAGATGTTTTCCACGATATAGTTAATCAACTCAATAATCCTTACAAAAATAAAAAATGATAACCACACCACAGTCTGTTGGTGTATATGTGCATCTTCCATGGTGTATTCATAAATGTCCCTATTGTGATTTTAATTCGCATGAGGCATCTCAAGAAAAGGTGAGATCATTAGAGGAAGAATATGTTGATACCCTGATTGAAGAATTTAATTTTTACCAAGATCTAATCAAAGAACGAATCATTACATCTATTTTTTTTGGTGGAGGCACCCCCAGTCTTATTTCACCCAAACTATATGAAAAATTTATTAATGCCATCCACAAAAACTTTAACTTATCAGAAACTGAAATTACACTCGAGGCAAATCCGGGAACAATTGACATTAAATATTTTCAATCCTATGCCGATTTAGGTATCAATCGAGTATCCCTCGGTATACAAAGCTTTAATGACAACCACCTTCAGTCCCTAGAAAGAATTCACTCATCCTCGGAAGCAAAACAAGCCATTGAAGTCGTAAAAAAATATTTTAAGAATTTTAATCTTGATTTGATGTTTGGCTTACCCAATCAAAGCCTAGCTGAATTAAAAGAAGATATTAATACTGCCTTATCATTTGATCCAAGTCATCTTAGTTTTTATCATCTCACGATTGAACCTCAAACCAGGTTCTTTAAATCCAAACCAGAAATTCCTTCGGATGATGATGCTTATGAAATGTTAAGCCTTGTGTTAACAGAATTAAAAAATTCACATTTTGATCACTATGAGACCTCAGCTTTTGCTCAACCCGATCATCAATGCAGACACAATTTAAATTATTGGACATTTGGCGACTACTTAGGAATAGGAGCAGGCGCACATTCAAAACTTACGCATGAGAATGAAATTTTTAGAATGGATAATACTAAAAATCCAAAACAATACATTACAGAGGTGGACAAACAGAACTTCTTCTCTAATAAAACTTTAATTCCTCAACATGAACTGCCCTTTGAGTTTTTAATGAATGCACTTCGCCTGACACATGGCTTTACTAAAGAAACATATTCTGAAAGAACAGGCTTATCACTTGATGACATCAAATCAAAACTCCATCCATCATTTCAACAAGATTTATTATATGAAGATCATGAGATACTCAAACCGACTGCAAAGGGTGTGTTGTTTTTAAATGAAATACTGCATAATTTAGTCTAAGATAAGGAATATTATTATGAAAATAAATAAGATTAATGAGGAAATAAGCGTCTCTGAACAAATTAATGTTGATGATTTAAAGATCATTAAGGATGCGGGATTCAATACTATTATTTGTAATCGGCCTGACAATGAATCAGCCGACCAAACTCCTCAAGAGATTATCAAAAGCGCCGCTGAATCTGTTGGTCTAAACTATTCTTTTATTCCTATTTTTCCTGGTCAGTTCACTCAACAGGCAGTCGACGAATTTAACGAAATATTTTTAGAAAAAGAGAATGGCCCTATTTTTGCCTATTGTCGAACAGGCACCCGTTCATGCACACTATGGGCTCTAGCGAATCGAGATAAGATGTCGGGTAATGAAATTGTGGAGCAGGCCAAGGGAGCTGGATACGACTTATCTCAACTTTTTCTTTAACTGAATTTCTGCCAAGCTAATAGCTTTGGTAACTTGTTTTGGACTGGTTCCACCAATGTGTGACCTCGCTGCAACTGACCCTTCAACAGTTAAAAAATCATAAACATCCTTTTGAATCACGCTGCTAAATTTTTTCAGATCAGCTAATTCAATTTCGTGAAGTGACAAATCATTTTTCACCGCATGATTCACTAAATTTGCAACGCTTTCGTGTGAGGTCCTGAATGGCACTCCTTTTTTAACTAAGTAGTCTGCAAGATCGGTTGCTGTTGAAAAACCTTCTTCAGCATAATGTAACATTTGCTTTTTATTCACTGTAATGTGCCTAACTAAATCAGCATATATTTCGAGACTACCAATTACAGTATCCACCGAATCAAAGACAGGCTCCTTATCTTCTTGATTATCTTTATTGTAGGCTAAAGGTTGAGACTTCATTAGTGTCAATAAACTCAGAAGATTTCCATTCACTCTCGCAACCTTTCCTCTAATAAGCTCTGGTACGTCAGGATTCTTTTTTTGCGGCATGATGCTGGATCCAGTACAAAACTTATCTGCAATATCGATAAAATTAAAGAATGGGCTCATCCACATAATTAATTCTTCAGAGAGTCTAGATAAGTGGGTCATCATCATTACAGCATTAAAACAAAATTCAATTGCAAAGTCTCTGTCAGAAACGGCATCCAACGAATTCATCGAAATACCTTCAAATTTCAATTTTTTAGCGACAAATTTTCTATCAATTGGATAAGTGGTTCCTGCCAAAGCAGCTGAACCCAAAGGCAACTGATTTATTCTTTTTCTTCCATCAAAAAATCTATTCTTATCTCTGTCCAACATCTCATAATAAGCCATCATATGATGGGCAAAACTAATTGGCTGAGCAATTTGTAAGTGAGTTAGGCCAGGCATGTAAGAATTAATATTTTTTTTAGCCAAACTGACAATATTTTTTTGTAATTTTGTTATCTTTAAAATAACTTCATCTGTGATGTCTCTTAAAAAGAGTCTCAAGTCTGTCGCAATTTGATCATTTCTAGATCTACCCGTGTGGAGCTTTTTCCCGGCATCACCAATTAATTGCGTTAATTTTTTTTCAATATTTAAATGAACATCTTCATCAGACACACTCCATTTAAATTTTCCCAGCATTATTTGCTCACTAATTTTTTTTAGCCCCTGATCAATTTTTTTAAAATCAGTTGCAGAGATAATTTTTTGTTTTTTTAACATTTCTGCATGAGCTAATGAACCCTGAATATCATAGAGCGCCAATCTTTGGTCGAAATCAACAGATGCCGTAAAAATCTGTACTAATTTATCCACCGGTTCATCAAACCTGCCAGACCATTTTTTATTTTGTTCTTTCATAGTCGTAAGTATATATCAAAGCCTTTTATACATCACTAATAAGCAAGCCCTATGCTAGAATTTCAGCATGAAAAAAATGATCCGTATCGCATCTCGTGAAAGCCAATTGGCAATGTGGCAAGCCAACTATATTGCTGATCGAATTAGAGAAAAATATCCCGACACAGAAGTCAGCGTGCTAAGTTTTAAAACTCAAGGCGATATTATTTTGGACCAACCTCTTGCTGAGATTGGCGGCAAGGGTTTATTCATCAAAGAGCTGGAACATGCCTTATTAAATAATGATGCAGATTTAGCAGTTCATTCGATGAAAGATGTTCCGATGGACCTGCCAGAACCATTTGAAATATGTGCAATCTCTCAAAGAGAAAATCCCAGCGACGCTTTTATCAGTAATAAATATGCTTCACTAGATGACCTTCCACAAGATGCTGTTGTAGGGACCTCAAGCTTAAGGCGCCAGAGCCTGATTAAACATACAAGGCCTGATTTGATTATTGAAAGTCTTCGTGGAAATTTACAAACTAGACTGAAAAAACTAGATTCTGGAATATATGACGCCATTATCCTTGCCTCTGCAGGTCTGATCAGGCTTAACCTAGAAAATAGAATTAAAAGCACACTTGATGTGAAACAATACATCCCATCAGTAGGTCAAGGAGCGCTTGGCATTGAAATCCTTAAAAATAAGTCTGAGATAAAAGAATTTTTAGATTTTTTAAATGACGAACAAACACAGACTCAAGTCGAGGCTGAAAGGAAGATCAGTAAAACCCTCGCAGGAAGCTGCACAGTGCCAATGGGAGCCCACGCATCCATAAAAAATAATTTACTCACCATTCAAGCCTTTGTATCCTCGCCGGATGGAATTAAAATGATTCGTGCTACTGATACTGGACCATGCTCAGAGCATCTTTCACTTGCCAATAATGTAGCTCAGTCACTGATTGTTCAGGGTGCCAAAAATATTCTTGGACTTGGGCATGGCTAATCTAATTGCAACTCGTTCTAGCTTACAAAATCAATCCATCATAAATTTTTTTAAGGGCAGTTCTCTGAACGTCATTGATTATCCTTTTATTGAAATTGAGCCTATATTTTCAACACCTGAAATTAAAAAAATTATTGATGACATGCACTTATTCAAAAAAATAATTTTTATCAGTTCAAATGCGGCACAATGCTTCAAAATAATTTCAGAACATCACTCAATAAAATTTTCTGATAATGTACAAGTATTTGCAATTGGTCCAACCACAAAAAAAGAATTATCTTTTTTAAATAAGAATATTTTTTCCCCAATTGACCAATTTGACTCAAAAACACTCCTTGAGTTACCAGAAATACAAAATGTAACAGATGAGTCAATATTGATTGTGAGAGGCGTTGGCGGTAAAGAACTATTAAAAAATGAGTTAGAAAAAAAACAAGCCAATATAGCCTACCTAGAGTGTTATCAGAGAATCTTTAAATTGATAGATTTCAATATAATTGCAAATTGTTCACAAAAGGAAACTTTGTATATCTTGATTACAAGCTCACAAATAGCACAACATTTTATTGATCAGCTTGGGTTATTTGAAAATCCAGATCAAATTCACTTTGATCATATCCACTTCATAGTGAATCATGAAAATATAGCAAAAGAGTTATCAGTATTTGAGTGTGATATAAAAATCACGCCCACTTTGGATCCTGAAAAATTACAATCTTTATGCATTAATTAGGATTATTTCGGCGCAAAGGTAAATGCATCTGAGAAGAAGCTATTTGGATTTAAACCGGCTTCGACAAATTCTTTGTATGCCACCTCTATCATTCCAGGTGCACCACAACAATATACGTCAAATGAATCTAATTGGCCTAGATCTTTGATTACTTTTTTATGTACTAAACTTTTTTCTTGTCCATTTACGACTTCTTCAGAATATATATTAATGGCCTCAAAATTATTAATATTTTTTTTCCAATTCTCAACGACCTCATCTTGATATAAATCTTTATGAGTCTTGAAGCCTCGGTATAGATATATTTTTCTTTCCTCCCCAGCTCGATGGAAATCATTAATGATTGATTTTATTGGGGCAAAACCAGTTCCACCGGCAACAAAAATCATTGGACGATCTGATTCTCTGAGGTAAAAGTTTCCTATGGGCGCCTCAATGCGATGGATACTTTTTTCTTTCATCTCATTAAAGACATAGTTGGTAAATGTACCCCCTTCAATTAAACGAACATGCAACTCAATCAAATCATCGCTCGGTGCATTGGCCATTGAAAAGGCTCTTCGTGCTCCATCTTTTAAAATAAATTCTAAGTATTGTCCTGCTTTGAATTGTAAATTTTCACCTGCAGGCAGCTTTAATAGAATCTGCATAACATCATGATTTAGCAAGTTTAATTTTTCGACCCTGACAGGAGTTATTTTTTTTGGAAATTCATCAGGTTTTTTTTCAACTAGGCTTGATATTGTGACATCACTCGTCGCATAAGTTTTACATAATAAAAAGTTCTGCTCACTCTTATCTTGGTCAGTGAGTACTCCTGGCATGATGTCTTCATGAAACACCTCGCCTTCGATAATTGTTGCCTTGCATGATCCACATGACCCACTTCGACATCCATAAGGTAACGATATTCCAGAAGATATTGCCGCCTCAAGGATAGTTTGACTTGGCTTTATTTCAAATTCAACACCATCAACTTTTCCAACATACATTAGTCATCATCCTCTTTTTTAAATTCACCCTCAATCACCGAATCATTTTTTTGTTTTTTTTGATTAAAACGATTTTGCATTTCTTGAAATAAATTTTCGTTTGGGTTTTTCGATGGCATAACCAGCAATATAATGGCTATAAAGTCAGTGACGATACCCGGGAAAAGAAATAGTCCACCAGCTATCATATTTTTTGCTGTGCCCATGATCATCTGAAATGGCGAACCAGCACTCTGAAATGAATTCATCATTCTAAAGAGCAGTTGGGACTTTTCTTCTTTTATCATTCTCCAGCCAAGCACACCAACAACAACCATGTATAAAAAGTACCACCACCCATACAATGAGCCAAGTTTAAAATAGCCCCATATTTCGATAAACGGGACCAGTATTAACAACCAAATACCTATAAATTTCATGATGTTAGCTTTCCTATGAGATAATGATCTGAACCATTTTTCTTTTGCAAGTCATATTTCAGTAATGACCAGATACTTAACCTTATTCATTTTTATTTTAGCACCCTGGCATTTATATGCGGATGATTTTAATGATTTAAAGTCATTAACAAAAAATGCAGATAAAATTTTAACGGTTGAGGAGGCGTTTCCATACGAAATTTCTATTTCCCCAACCAATAGTTCTATCTCAGTGCAATTTAACACTCAACCTGGCCACTATCTTTACCAATCTAAATTTAAATTTTCTTCATCAAGCAACACTGATTTCCAATTTAACTTTCCCGAAGGTAAAGAGAAAGAAGATGAGTTTTTTGGCAAACAAATTATTTATGACCAGCCACTGGTATTTCAAATTAATTTAAAGGAACCTCTTGCTGATGATGAGTCGTTTGTCATCCACTTCCAGGGGTGCAGTGACCAGGGACTATGTTATCCGCCTCAACAAATTTCAAATGACACGAAAAATCTTGATAGAACGAGTATTGGAGGATCTGATATTTACCAGGAAGCCTTTAAAGCTAGCATCTATAAAGCATTTGCACTTTTCCTCTTTGGTGGAATTCTATTGTCATTAACGCCCTGTGTACTGCCACTAATTCCAGTTCTCCTGGCCATGTTAAGTAATCTGAAAAATAACAGGGGGCTTGCTACGATTGCCTATGTTGTTGGTATCTGTATCACCTACAGCCTTATTGGCCTCATAGCCGCAAAAACAGGAAGTGTTTTATCGATTTACCTCCAAGGTGAGCTTGTCTTGTTGTTCACAGCTCTGTTATTTATATTATTTTCTCTGGCCATGTTTGATGTGTACGATTTAAATCTCCCATCCTCCATCCAAACGAAACTTAATAACTTTGCCAATAGCTTAAATACAAAAAATTATTTAGGAATTGTTTTATTGGGTATGATCTCTTCGTTAATATTGAGTCCTTGTGTTGCACCTCCACTGGCAAGCGCTATCTTGTATATTAGCCAAACAGGGAATGCGTTTATCGGGATGGCCTCTCTATTCTTTTTGGCATTAGGGATGTCTTTGCCCCTCTTAGTAATTGGATTGACATCCATAAAATTTATTCCGAAGACAAGACAAGTCAACATCTTTTTTAAAAAATTAATTGGCTTTATTCTGCTTGGCTCTGCCATCTATGTTGCCAAGCCGCTATTAAAAAGTTTGACGATTGAATTTCTCTTTATCTTATTAGGACTAATCGTTTTTATTTACGCATTGATAGCTTTAAAGCTTAAAAAATTTATTCAAATTATTTTATTGATGCTAGCTTTTATTGCCTCTATATTTCTGTCCATCGATTCTTTCAAACAATATCAGCTGAATGAAACAGAGAAAATTCAATTTAGCATGGTCACAACTGAGAATGAATTGAACTCAATAATTCAAGAAGCAAACAAACCCATACTGATTGATTTTTATGCAGACTGGTGTGTCGCCTGCCTTGAATTTGAAAAATATACTTTCCAAGATATAAATGTTCGAGCTGAACTAGATAACTTCATCCTCGTAAAAGTCGATGTGACAGATTTTAATGAGAATGATAAAAAAATTATGAACCGATTCAATATTTTCGGGCCTCCAGCCATTGTATTTTTTAACTCGGATAGTGAAGAGTTAACAAAAAAACAAATTTTTGGATTCATGAATGCTGAAAATTTTCTCAAACACATCAAGGACATTAAATGAAAAAATTACCAATCATCGCATTAATTTCTTTGGCCTTTATTGTTGGCATTGGAACTAATATTTTTATAAATTCATCCGGAGAACGGCAGATTGCTGATACAGAGAGTAAATCAGCTATGGATCTTCCCTTTTTGATTGAAAATGGAGGAAAGGTATCATTAAATGATATTGAATTTAAGGAAATATTAATCATTAACTTTTGGGCTAGCTGGTGTGAGCCATGTAAAAAAGAAATACCGGAACTCAATAGCTTCAATGCAAGTTTAGATAAGGACAACATTACCCGTCTTATTGGCGTTGCAATAGATGATATGGATGAAGTCATTTCGTTTATGAAGGAAATACCAATTACATACTCGAATCTAACAGATGAAAAAAATGGTTTTCTATTGAGTCGTCACTTTGGCAATGACAAGGGTGTGTTGCCATTCACTGTTGTAGTAGATAAAAACTATCAAATCCTCCATAAATTTTATGGTGAAATAACTGAAAAAGACCTATTAAATGTCGTCAAATAACATTTAAAAGTTATTATATGTAGTTAATAGATCATTATTTTAATTTTTAATTTCTATTTATAAGATATTTGCTTTTTTTTATACTAGACGCTTTATTTTAGTAGACAAATGTCGTTAAATTCGGCAAACTGGAGTTCTACTGTAGAGATTAATATGAAAATAGCTTTAATTAATGGACCCAATCTAAATCTTCTTGGACAGCGAGAGCCAGATCTTTATGGCAATCAAGGTTTAGAAGATATTAATAATGAACTTCAAACTCTATTTCCAAAAATAACTTTTAGTTTTTTTCAAAGCAATAGTGAATCAGAGATCGTAAATTTTGTTCATGCGCTAAAAGTTGATTATATCGTTATTAATCCTGCAGCATTTACCCATACTTCAGTAGCTATTCGAGATGCTATATTAGGAGTAGGTATACCTTTTTACGAAATTCATTTATCAAATGTTCATGCTCGGGAGGAGTTTAGGCATAAATCTTATTTTTCAGATAAAGCCAAGGCAGTGATATGTGGTTTAGGTAAGGATGGTTATTCGGCAGCAATTCAACACATTGTTAAAAATTCATAAAAGGTAAGAATCATGGACTTAAGAAAACTAAAAAAACTAATCGACCTGGTGGAAGAATCTGGGATTAGTGAATTAGAATTAACTGAGGGTGAGGAAAGTGTTCGTATCAGTCGTCAAGGTCAGGCAGTTCAACAGCCTCAGCAATATACAATACCTCAGCAACCAGCACCATCAATACAAAGTGACACCACAACCCCAACAGCTAATGTTGTCAAAGAAGATGTGGTTCAAGAGTCAGATAATGCTCTGACGTCTCCAATGGTGGGTACTTTCTACAGATCATCCTCACCCGAGGCAGATCCATATGTTGAAGTAGGCAGCACTGTAAAAAAAGGTGATACCTTATGTATTGTTGAGGCAATGAAATTACTCAATGAAATTGAGGCCGATCGAGACGGAACCATTAAGAAGATTTTAGTTGAGAATGCTCAGCCGGTTGAATTTGGTGAACCACTTTTTATTATTGAGTAATTTATGTTTGAAAAAATTCTTATTGCTAACCGCGGAGAGATAGCACTCCGAATCCTAAGAGCCTGTCGCCAGATGGGTATTAAAGTGGTAACTGTTCACTCAGAGGCTGACGTCGATGCAAAGTATGTCAAACTTTCTGACGAATCGGTCTGTATAGGTCCAGCGCCATCAAACCAGAGTTACTTAAATATCCCTGCCATTATTAGCGCTGCCGAAGTAACCGATGCTCAAGCCATTCACCCCGGATACGGTTTTCTTTCTGAAAATGCTGATTTTGCTGAACAAGTTGAAAAAAGTGGATTTACTTTTATTGGCCCTAAATCAGAAACTATCAGATTAATGGGTGACAAGGTAAGTGCTAAAGAGGCGATGATTAAAGCCGGTATTCCAGTTGTGCCAGGTTCAGATGGTGAGTTGAGTGACAACCCTGATGAAATAATTAAAACGGCAAAAAAGGTTGGGTACCCTGTGATTATAAAAGCAGCCGGTGGTGGTGGTGGAAGAGGAATGAGGGTGGTCCATTCCGAAGCATCGCTTCTAAATGCAGTCTCCATGACAAAAAATGAAGCTCACAGCTTTTTTGGTAATGCTGCGGTGTATATGGAAAAATATTTGGAAAAACCAAGGCACATTGAGTACCAGGTACTTGCAGATAATCACAAAAATGCGATCCACCTTTTTGAGAGAGACTGCTCAATGCAGCGAAGGCATCAAAAAGTTATTGAAGAAGCTCCTGCGCCAGGGTTGCCAGAAAAATTAAGGAAAAAAATGGGTGACAGATGTGCAGATGCCTGTAGAAAGATTGGTTATCGTGGTGCTGGTACTTTCGAATTTTTATACGAAAATGGTGAATTTTACTTCATTGAAATGAATACTCGTATTCAGGTTGAACATCCTGTGACGGAAATGATTACTGGGGTTGACTTAATTCAAGAACAAATAAGAATTGCAGCTGGTGAGAAGTTAAGCTATCGCCAGAAAGATATTGCAATTAATGGTCATGCAATAGAATGTCGGATCAATGCTGAAGATCCATTTACGTTTATTCCATCACCTGGTCTCATCAATCGTTTTCATGTACCCGGTGGTCCTGGAATCAGAGTTGATACTCATGTTTATGGTGGTTATCGCGTCCCGTCGCATTATGATTCAATGATTGGTAAGCTAATCGCACACGGGGATACGCGTGAAAAGGCTGCTGCAAAACTGCAAATGGCTCTCTCAGAAATTTATTGCGAAGGAATTAAAATTAATATTGATTTACATCGTGATTTATTAATCGACCTTGCTTTCCTTAAAGGTGGGCCAAGCATTCATTATTTGGAAGAAAAATTAGGAATGAAAAAATAGGTGATTTCTTTATCACTGATAGTTGATGATGATATTGCACAGTCCATTGGTGACCATCTCATTGAACTCGATGCGCTATCACTAAACTTTAGCGACTCTGATTTAGACACTCAGAACGAAATAGCGATTTTTGGTGAGGACCCTGATGATCATGAAAGGTATTGGAAAAATACCAAGGTCATGGCCCTATTCCAGAATGATCGTACTCTCACAGAGGTTATTAATTCCATTCACAATGAGTTTAACATTCATATCGATCAGATTCAGGTTGAGTCTGTTGCAGAAAAAGATTGGGTTAAAGAGACTCAGTCACAATTTAAGCCGATCCAAATTAATGACAAAATTTGGATCATTCCCTCCTGGCACAAGACAAAAAATAATAATACGATTAACATCCACCTAGACCCTGGATTGGCATTTGGTACTGGATCGCATCCCACTACCAAACTTTGTTTAGATTGGTTAACCAAAATTGATCTTATTGATAAATCTGTCTTAGATTATGGATGTGGATCAGGAATTTTAGCTATTGCGGCAGAAAAATTAGGGGCCAAATCAGTTGCTGGAACTGACATTGATCCTCAGGCAATTACGGCCAGTCATCAAAATGCAGAGAATAATCAAACGAGTGCCATTAACTTTTATACATCAGACGAATCAACAAATGACCTTTATGATATTGTTGTCGCAAATATATTATCAAGAACACTTAAAGTATTAGAACCACTAATACATTCTAAATGTAAACCCCAAGGGCGTATCGCACTATCTGGTATTTTGCAATCACAGGAAAATGAAATCAAAGAGATATATGCTGATAACTTTATTTTTGAAGATTCTTTATATCAAGATGGTTGGGTATGTATGACTGCATTAAAAAAGTCATAGCTGTTCAATATTCTTCAATATTTGTTTACTTTTTTTAATATATAAGCCCCTATCTTCTTCTTTCATTTTATTTATCTGCATCTTTACAATACCCATTCTTGGATTATTTTCTAATAATGTTGGATTGTTTAAAAAAAAGCTCCAATAGAGACTATTAAATGGACATGAGTTATCTGCAAATTTAGTCTTGACGTCATACTGACAGGATTTACAGTAATTTCCCATCTTATTAATATAAGAGCCAGATGATACATAGGGTTTTGTGGCCAACAAACCTCCATCAGCATACTGTGACATGCCTAGTACATTTGGCATTTCAACCCATTCGATGGCATCTATGTAAATTGCCAAAAACCACTCATGAACAAGCTTTGGATCAACTTCACTGAGTAACATGAAATTACCCAGTATCATTAATCTCTGGATATGGTGGGCATATGCATGTTGTAAAGACTGTTGAATTGATTTTTGCAGGCAGTTCATGTTAGTTTTACCATGCCAAAAAAACTCAGGTAACTTATTCTTAAATTTTAAAAAGTTACTCTGTCCATATTCAGGCATTTTTGCCCAATACACTCCTCGAATATATTCTCGCCAGCCAATAATCTGCCTTATAAATCCCTCGACGGCGCTTAAATTGGATAAATCTTTTTTTAAGTTCTCCTCCACTGTTTCAGCAATCTTTAATGGAGATAGCATTTTAGTGTTAAGAGCAAAAGAAATTAATGAGTGGAATAAAAAAGGATTTTCATTCGCCATGGCGTCTTGAAAATCACCAAATTTATCAAGGCTGAATCTTATAAAATGGTTTAGGACTTGTAATGACTCCTCCTCATTACTTGGCCAATTAAAATTTTTTGTATCAACAGATCCGATGTACCCAATTTCTAATTCATCAATCTCATCCTTGAGATGTCCTACATCATGATAGAACCTGATACGATCTGGTATAGATTGTTTTGGATCCCACTTTTTCCTATTGTCCTGATCATAATTCCACTTATCACCGATAGGTTTATCACCAACCATCAAGATGGAATATTTTTTCCTGATATGGCGGTAGAATTCTTCCATTCTCCATATTTTTTTCTTAGTGAAAAAATCACGCAAATCTTGCCTGTGAGTCAAAAAATGTTCTGTCGAATAAGATTGGTGTTCTAAACCGATTTGATCGGTTATTTTTTTCATTTCTTGATCCAGTCGATATTCATCAGGCACCTGATATTCAAATTTATTTATATCTGAATTTATTTCAATTAATTTAAGAATATTTTTATAAAAGGATTGCTGATTATCCGGATCTTTTAATTTGATATACCTAACAACATGGCCTTCTTGCTCTAATTCTTTTGCAAAGTTGCGCATCGCATGCATGAACGCTAGCATTTTTTGAATATGGTGCTTTGCATAAGTCATTTCAGGAATAATTTCCATCATCAAATAGATGACATTGTGATCAATTTGCTTGAACCAGCTGTGCTTTTTATTTAATTGATCACCCAATAATAATCTAATTGTTTTCATTCCAGCACATCTCATATTGATTATCTATGTCGTAAGTATTCTTCTGCTTTTCAACATTGAATCGTCTACCGCCTCTGGGATCCGTTCCATACCCAGCGATGTATATCCAATTACCCTGGTTAGAATAAATATCAAAATCGATCAAATATTTTTGGAAAAAATCAGCGCCAATTCGCCAATCTATTTTCATTTCAAAAATAATAAAGGAGGCTAATATTTGTCTCATTCGGTTGGATAAGAATCCACTATTTTGTAACTCTCTAATACCTGCATTGATAAATGATGACTCTGTGTTAGCCTCTTCTAAATTACTTATGTTATCTTGACTTGTCTCATTAATCTCTTTATTTTTTAGCCCGAATTGGAAATATAGTTTTTTGTTATATTTAAAGTGCAAAAGTCTAAAGTAATCTCTCCACAATAGTTCGAACAATATCCAATAAGTACCCTCGTTAGCCCCGTTACTCTCCTCATAATTTTTGAGGGAAGTAAAAATTTGTCTTGCTGAAATTAAACCATGTGCAAGCCAAACCGAAAATTTTGTTGAAAAATCATTGCCCATTAACTCATTTCTTGTCTGTTTATATTCAAGCGCTTTTTTGTCTGAAAAATAATCTTTCACATATTTTTGTGCGCCATTTTCACAGATAGTGTAATGATTTAAAAAATCTACACTGCCTCTATATTTGATATCAAAATTGGGTAATTGATATGAATTAATATTTGAAAGATTAGCAGGTTTCGGAAGAGTTAATCCTTCATAAAGGGTCGCTGTAATTGGCTTTAATTCCACCTTCTTTCTAAATGTCGTAAAGGTGTCAGGTAAATCGATGACATCAAAATCAAGGTCATCAATATTTAACAAGGTAGAGTCCCAGAAGGACAGCACATCTGTCTGAGTAATGCTTAATTCCTCA
Source organism: Methylophilales bacterium MBRSF5 (assembly GCA_001044335.1). NCBI lineage: Bacteria > Pseudomonadati > Pseudomonadota > Betaproteobacteria > Nitrosomonadales > Methylophilales bacterium MBRSF5. The sequence continues at coordinate 1,306,397 of CP011001.1, read as the reverse complement.
TCCTTTTCGTAAGGACTAACTATTTTTTCACAATATATTTTATTAATTTGGTATTGTTTTGCCAAAGAAGAAAATATATCTGAAGGCTCACCCTCAATAATATAGAGTTCATGCCCCAAGTCAGATAAATTTATCTTAAGTTGATTCAACACATCAATTAAAAATTTATTCTTATGATTTTCATGGCCATCAAGAACTCTTAAATGCCGATTAACTATATAAACAAAAGAAATGCTTGTTGAATCTTTGATACATTGCACCAAAGGGTAGTTGTCATGAATTCTTAGGTTGTTTCTAAACCAGAAAATATTATGTGACACGATGATTTTTACACCTTTGCGAGCAATACTTTACCTCATCCCAACATCTTTCCCATTTCTTTCGCCATGAGAAAGGTCGCTGACACGTGACGCATTTTTTTTGGGGCAAGTTTTGTTTATGCATATTTCTAAGATGATATTAAAGGGGTTTGGTTCTTCAATATTTAGCTAATTTAAAAAAAAATGCTTATAATTAGTTATGCGTCTTATATCATCACTCACTATTTCTTTGTTCCTAGCCTCGTGTGCTACCACTAATCAGAATATTCAACGCCCTGCCCCACATAACGACTATACTGGTAAATTTGTTGAACAACATTTTTCTGGAGAAGATGCTAATGACTACATGATGAGGGCATGTAAGGTATATGGCGGTCTCAACCAAGACAGTATTCAAAAAAAAGATAGTGATTTATTACTCCAGGATATATTTGAGTTTAAATGTAATTTTGCCAATAAGCTATCTGACGAGTTAGAAATTGACGGAAAATCATCGAAACGCTTGAACGGAACAATTGCAAAACAGAAGTGTGAAAGACTTGGGTTTAAAGTAGGTACAGAAGATTTTGCAATTTGCCTGGAAGAATTAACTCAATGAGGTATATTTTTTTATTACTTTTCCTTGCCAGCAACTCTTTCGCAAATGAATTAACTTATATTTGTGAGGGATTAAGTCATTTTGAACTTGTTGGAGCCAGTGGAGCAAAAGAGGAACAGCAGTCACGGGAATACAAATTTGAAGATTTAACCTTAATTGACCTCAATAACATTGAATGCGAAAAGTCCAAAACTACTTTGACATGTAAATCAAATCTTTTAAATATCAGATCACTCAATCTGGATTTAAAAACATTAAAAATTACTGACTCGATATCAGGAAATAAAGGGTTTGGACATTATATTGAAAATTTTGAGGGCCAATGTCAGATCAAATAAATATTAAAGAGCTATCTCCTAATGCTTTTGATGTAACAATATATTCAAATACTGAAACAAGCCATCAAGTTACAATTTCAGATAATTTCATCACTGAATATCAAATAAAAAATCTCACAAAAAAAGAAATTATTGAACAATCATTCATATTTCTTTTGCAGAGGGAATCCAATACTTCTATTTTAAGAAAATTCGATATTGAAGTGATCGCAAATTACTTTCCAGAATATAAAAAATTATTCAAATAACAGAAACTTAACAAAATTGATCTAGTCATTTCATATTATAAATTTGGAGTGACTATGTTTAAATATTTTCAAATAATAATCCTATCCTACGCAGTATTCTCAAATCCATTATCTGCCGAAGAGATTAAAGATGGTCTCTATCAAGAATTCTTTGAAAATAAATCTCCGAAATTTGAAATCACCTATAAAAATGGAAAGAAAAACGGCAAAGAAAAATTTTGGTATGAGAATGGTCAAATTAAAATGGAAAGTGACTTTAAAGATGGTAAGGAACATGGATACTGGAAGCAGTGGTATGAGAATGGCCAGATAAAACTTAAAGTTGAATATAAAGATGGAAAAGAAAATGGCCTATGGGAACAATGGTTTGACGATGGTCAACAAAAATCAAAAAGTTCGTGGGTCAATGGTACCAAAGATGGTCACGAATGGATTTGGAATAAAGAAGGTGAGTTGATATCCAAAGATTTATATCAAAATGGAAAACTAATTAAGTGACTTGAAATTTTCTTTAAGAGCTCCCATATACAAATTATGGTTGTTATGCCTAATGGGTAACACCAGAATTTTTATTTTGCTTTATTAAAGGAGATAAACATGAAAATTTCATTTGGTAACTTATATCCAAGCACGCTTGGTTTTGAAACTGCTTTAAGAGATATTGAAGCACTGATGGAAAACTCGATTGAGTCCGTCCATGAAAAATTTCCCCCACACAATATTATCAAACATAATGAAACCTCATATTCAGTGGAATTAGCTGTTGCTGGTTTTAATCAAGCTGATATTGATGTTACCGTTAAAGATGGACTACTTATTATCAAAGGTGATAAGTCAAAAGATGATACAAATATACAGTATCTTCATAAGGGAATTTCTAATCGATCATTTACAAAAACAATTCGATTAGCAGATACCATTGAAGTTAAAGGTGCAGATCTGGAATCTGGTGTACTTAAAATCTCGCTTGAAAATATTATTCCAGAATCAAAAAAACCAAAAAAAATTGAGATTAATGGAATAAAGAATCTTGCATCACAACAGTTAAATTCTTTAACTACATAAGTAATTTTTTGAAAAGGGGTAATGAACAATTACTCCTTTTTTTTAAACCCATCAATTATTAAACAGCCATCGGGGTCTATGCATGGCCAATCAGATTGAGGTCCGCAACTATTTCCTGTTATTTTTTTCTGGACTGGTTCATAAAATTGAATCTGATTGTTGTTATCCCTAGAACTTATATTTCTATTTTTTTCACTTATTTTTTCAGTAGAAAAAATAAATTGAGGATTAAGGAATAAGATATATATTAATCCGAACCGGAGAGGTCTGTTATTGAATATACACCGGTTGGACGATCTTTTTCTGTTTTCCATGATCTTCTTTTGACAATTTGGCATCGATCTCGATTAATATCAGAAGCACCAAATTTTAGCTTAGCATTTGGAATAACACGATATATATGCCTTTCTAGGCCATCAATTGTTTCAGGAGCATCATCATGAGCACAAAATATTAATACTCTTTGCTGCCTACTGTCCTCTTGTCGAATGATAACTAATTCATCTCGCTTCAATTCTTTGAAATATTTCTTAAGTCTATCTAATTCATCTTTTGTAATTGGTTCAGTCTTTAGCAAGCTCACTCTTTTTGTTACAGAAATCGCGTTGGCATTAAGCTTATCCTTACTCATGATTTGGGGAATAAAACGAACGATCCACTTATCTGATTGTTTCGATCGTTTTAGATTAGCAACAATTTCATCTACAGGATATTTTGATAGGATTGGAGGTCTCATATATCTAAGATTATATTAAAAAATAAACCGATATAGTAAATTATCGATAAGGTTATTATTGAGGCAATGATGACAAAATATATCTTGCGGAAAAACTCAATCTTGAGATGATTCCCATTAATTATTCGATATAGATAAAATCCAAGTAAATAAGATGGAAGAATAGCAATCACCCATAGCCACTTTTGATCTTTAAAGCCCAACCAAAAACATACGCCGAGCGAAATTAGCAAAACAAACCCGCCTAGTCTTGACCAAAAATTATGTTCCATCACGTTATAATAATAGATATGAAGAAGGATACAAAATTTACTAGATTTGATGCCATCATTTTAGGCTCAACATTCTTGACCGCTATTATCACTTTTTTACTTTATATTGGTTTTAGTTTGTATAAGTATATTAAAGGAGGGGTATGGGTGAAGTCTTTGTCGGCATGTGAGGTGTTCAATTTATTTTGTTCAAATAACTTTATTATTAAATTGATAGGTGACTTAGAAGCCACTCTTTTTGTATCACTTGTCTTTGGATTATATTTCTTTATTCACCTCTACCTGGCTAAAAAGTGAAATATCTTTTATTTCTATCTCTGATGACGTGTCATCATTTATTTGCATTGGAGTGCATCGGTCAGGTTTCTCAACGATACGAAATTAATAATCAAATTCATGACCAACAAGATCTTTCAAATGTTTTGCTAAATGTTTCATTCGACAAAAAATATAAAACGATTAATTTTGATCTTAAAAATAAACTAAGAATCAATAATGAGATGAATTACCCATGTGAACCACAATCATCAAAAACAGTGTGTTTAAAAAAGGCTACTTTTTTATCAGAAATGGGAGAGCGTGACCCCAATACAGGCACACGGTATGAATCAACAGCCCATACAGAATACTTTATGGAAATTATTTATGATAATGAAAGCAGAGACCTAATTTTTGATCACCAAATAAAGTCAACAGTGAGCAAACCAAAAAAAATTCAATCTAGCGAAATTGCCTCAGGGAAATTTAAATGCAAATAGATTTTTTTTGGATAGAGGTAGTAATATTTATCATTCTGATTCTATTGCTGATTATTATTATTTATTTAGCCAACCGTTAACTAATAAGCAATTTCCTGAAAAGCATAATCATAAATCTTTCCCGAGTGCTTCAAATTTAATTCATCAATCACTTTTTTTAACATTGCTGCAGACTGAGATGGGGTAAATATTCCATGCTTAACAAAGCCAGAATAGGGTTTAGATAATTTACTATCCACTGTGCCAGGATGCATACCGCAAACTATAATATTTTTATATTTTCTTTTTAACTCAATTGATAAATTTTTAATCATCATATTTAGTGCAGCTTTACTCATTCTGTAGGCATACCATCCACCCAATTCATTTGCAGAAATACTACCTACTCGAGCTGACAAAAAAACTATCTTTGTATGATCCGTGAGATTATTTCTCAGCTGGCTAAGTAATATGAGGGGTGCAATACAATTAATATGGTACGAAAATTGAAAGGCATTTTTATCAATATCCTTTAAGCTTTTTTCAGGTTTAAAGTGCTCGTTATGCAAATGTCCTGTAGCAAAAATAATTAGATCAAACTTAATCTTCGTGCTTAATTTAATCTCATTATGCTGCTCATAGTCATAGATAATTTGGTTAATGTGTGGGTCTAAATTTTGTTTTTTTCTAGACGCAATAGTAATTTTAATATCATTATTAACATATTCGCTGATCAAGGCAGACCCTATCGCTCCAGAACCTCCTATTATTAGTATTTCTTTCATTAATTGAATCTTTCTTATATTTATTTATCTATAACACATGATATTTTTTATTAAAACAACTATCGCTGTAGCAATCATTTTAATTGCATCCGAGCTCAGTAAGAAAAGTACTACCCTTGCTGCTATGCTTTTAGCTATGCCAATCGTCCTATTTGTATCTTTTGCACTTATTTATCAACAAAATAAAGACAATTTACACATTGCAAAATTAACGCACGAGACCGTACTTTATATCCTACCAGTATTGCCCTTTCTGTATCTTTTATCAGTATTGCTTAAGTTAGGTATGAATTTTTATCTGTCCTTATTTTTAGTGACGATTGGTATATGTTTAGTCACATACACCCTCAACTATTTTTTAACGAACATGAACTAACTTAATAATGTTACCCAACTGCATGTGGGCAACAGTTAATGCAAATAATGATGGAAATAATAATTCGATAAACGATACCTTAATCAATTCATTACATATCAGCCATACAATCAAAACAGGAATTGTAAAAATTACCATCCAAATCGTATCTTTTTTTAGCTGAAATTGATGATTCATTAATGCTCTCATTCCATGATAAAAACAAAAATAATAACCAAACCAAAATAGTGGATCTAAATAATAACCGGATATAAGCATCACAAATAATACTGACGTCTCGCACCACAGTTTCTTTTTAAAAGCAATTCTCAACCATCCTATAAGACAAACAATAAATGATATTTGTATACATATAATTAATATTTTATTCATTTGGTAATCAGCTAAATTAAAAAAAATTAAATTGACCGTTTCTGCATGGAAAAATATTGGGATCATTGTGACTAGGAAACCCCATGTTATTTTCTGTAATTTATTTAATGAATAATTTTTAAGATCGCTATCACCGAAGTGATATATGGACATCAAAAATAAGATAAATAATCCTGAAGTTGGAAAAGCCATCCATATTAAAATTGAAACTAAAACAATGAGTAAATAAATGAAGTAAATTTTAAAACGAGAATTTTTTTTAATGCTTAGTTCCCAGATTATTTTTCCATCGAGCGCGCCATGCCCCAAGCCAATCGTTGTTATAGCAATAAAAATTATCAGAATTAAAGGGTGGATTCCTAAAGAATATACTGCTTCAAGACTTTGATAAGGATATAAGCTGATCAGAATTATTCCTAAGATTGAAAAAAGTAGGTGATGAATATTTATTTTATTTAATAAGTGCATTAATCATTATTTTCTTTGGGGTGTTAATTAATATTTTGACAATGTCATATAGTGTTGGAATATCTGCTAAAAACCTTATCACTGATGCAATATCATTTGAATTAAATAATTTTATAAATATAGAGTTAGCAAGGTCTGGATAATAATAACAAGCCTTCAAAAATATTTTATCTAAAAAATTAATAAGTTTTTTTTCTTTAAAAACTAGGTCTTTAAGATTTGTATTTTTATTAATTTTTGACCACTGTGCTGCTCTTAATAGCATATAGCCAGAAGATGGTCGCGCAAAGCCACCATCAAGACCTATATTAATGATACGAGCAGTTCTATGAAATTTATGATTCACCGACATTGGTATTATGCCTTTTTCTCTTTTAATAATTTTTGCAATATTAAACACTGCTAATGATTTCTTATGAATCTTCTCAAGGTTCTCAAAATGTACCTTTTTTCCAAATGCAGTGGTTTCAATTAGCACTGATTTCTGATCAAAAGGTAAATTATAGTTAAACAAAACTTCATTATTTGATTGTAAAAAATGCATTAATTGGCATGTGTCGTGTTTGTGGTTATCTTTTATTTGAATTTTAGTACCAACAAAATATTGAAATAACATTTTTTTATTATTGACTGATTGTTGGTCTATAGAAGTACTAGAAATTAAATACTGACTTTGAAACTTATATTTTTTAGTCTTGACGTTGACTTCGTTATACATTTCTTTAATTGAGACGACCTGATCATAAATAATTTCAACACTATCTTTTAAACTACTAAAAATAGTTTCAATTACATGCTTATAGTCATAAGTGTTATAGCTGTAGGGTAAAATATTCTTTTTAATCGCAATATTTTCATTGCTAATTGATATTTTTTTATATGCTTTATCCGCTTGAATGCCATACTCTTTTGTTAGATCAAGCAGTCCTGGTCCCTGCCAACTGCTAATATATTTACTTTCAATTTTTTTACTTTTTTCAATTATTAATACTTTTAAATCAGAATGCATGTCTAAATACTGTTTTAAAAATAACAAACTTGATAACCCACGCCCAATAATAATTAAGTCATACATTTTAATTGTTGGTGCTCGGTGAATTCTTAATTGGAAGATGAAGCATGTTATTATGGATAGGCTGATAATTTTTATTTTTTTTACTCTTGAGTACGAATTTTAGTGTATGAAATAACTTTTCAGCACCATTCAAATACACCCTCCCATTCGTAAAGGGTTGTTTTTTTTTAATGATTTTTTTACCGATGCCTTGATATAGATTAGATGCTAATCCAAACGCCATTGAAACTTCTTTTGGTAAAAATTTTATAGCATAATTAGCACTATTAAAATATTTGTCAGCAATATCTAAGATTCTTAATTTCTCTTGCTCTACCTTTGTAATAAGATCTCGTTTTATTAGAACATCACTGGCTGATACTGATCCAATTAAATTTTCAGGAATATATACCCTTCCCCTTAGTGCATCCTCTTGAATATCACGAACGATGTTAACAAGCTGCATTGCTATTCCTAAGTCAATTGCAAAAAATTTTAGATTTTCATCTTTTATATTAACTGCATCACATACCATCAGGCCAACAACACCAGCGACACGGTAACAATACCTCAATAACTCATTGATTGATTTCGGTTGTCTAAAACTTATATCACTCTCTTGTCCCAAAATAAATTCTTCAAAATATTTAATTTGAGGAAATTGATCATCATCTAATCTTTTTAAAGACTCAAACTTTTTCTGTAAACTTTTTTTAGTAAGATCTTTTTTTAATAAACCTATCTCTTTTATCGCTGCTTCTTTACTTTGCTCATCTACAATATCATCTAATTTTCTACACATCTCATAGATTGAATAAATGGGATCAATATAATCCTTACCAAGAAACTTTGAAGCCCAGTAAAATGATTTACCATTCTGTTTAATTATTTGTCTGCTATCGCTCATTTAATATTCTTTCTACAACTTTGGCAGAATTTAATACGCCAGGAACACCTGCACCGGGATGAGTACCGGCCCCAACATAGAATAAATTTTTATAATAATCATCTTTATTGTGTGTTCTAAACCATGCTGATTGGGTGAGGATTGGAGCAATTGAAAAGCCCGAACCATGTGGTGTCATATAAGATTCTTTAAAGTCATTAGGTGTCATTACGAATAGATCATCAATATATTTTTCTAAGTCAGGCATAATTGTTTTACCTAATGCTTTGACCACCTTGTTTGCATATTCATTTTTTATTTCATCCCATGATATATCTGCTTGTAAATTTGGCACTGGGACTAAGGCATAGAAACTATCATGATTTTTTGGCGCAAAGCTTTGATCTGTAGCTGTTGGTCTATGCAGATAGATTGAGAAGTCTTCTGCTAAAACTTTCTTATTAAAAATATCATTTAGTAATTCTTTATAGCGTGGTCCCATCCATATAGTATGATGTGCAATCTTTGGATAAGTTTTTTTTGTTCCAAAGAATAATACAAATAAGCCCATGGAATGTTTTGCATATTTTTTCAAGAATCTGTTTTGGATTGATTTTTTTTCTTCTCCTAAAAAGATAGAATTTACAGTGATTGGGTCAGAGTTAGAAACTAATAAATCAGTATTAATAGACGCTTGGTTCTTAATGTGAACTCTGGATATTTTTTTTCCATTTACTTCTAATTTCTCTACCTCATGATTTGTTTTTATGGTGACGCCCTGTCTAATCATTAAATTTTTTAATTCTTCCACAACTTTTGCCATACCTCCCATGGCAAAATAAATACCCCATTTTTGTTCCAACGCATGGATCAATGCATATATCGATGATGTTTGAAATGGGTTACCGCCGACCAGTAATGGTTGAATTGAAAATACATTTCGCAAATTTTGATCACTTAGGTAAGTCGAGACAAACTTATAGACCGACTGGTATCCCTTTAATCTCAGAATATCTGGAGCATGTTTGATCATTGTTGATAATTTATGAAATGGTTTATCCGCAAGCTCTTGGTAACCTATTTCAAATATTTCTTGTGCTTTTTTTAACATTCGGTTATACCCATCCACATCTTTTGGGTTGATCCGTTGTATTTGTTCCAGCATTTGTTCACGATCAGGCACATAATCAAATTCAAATCCATTTACAAAATAGAATCTATACCATGGATCTAATGGTTTAAATTCAAGATAATCCTCAAGGTTTTCATTGAACAATTCAAACAATTCGTAAAATAAGTTTGGGGCTGTGATCACTGTTGGTCCTGCATCATGAATATACTTTTCTCTTTTGAATTGCTGTGCCCTTCCTCCAACTTCATCTAGTTTTTCCAATAACGTCACCTCATGGCCCATCGCTCGCAATCTTAATGCGGCTGCTATTCCTCCAAAACCTGAACCAATCACAGTTGTTTTCATAATGTTTCTTTCATTTGATTTGCAATGCTTATAAATATTGGTTGAAGAATAATGGGGACCTGATGTATATATCTATCAATCTCATTTAATTTTTTTATGATTCGTTCATGCGCATCCGTTAATGATAATTTAATGGAATATTTATCATTTATCTTTTGGTTGTTTTCTTTTATTAGGATGCTTATAAAATTTAAATGATTCAACGATATATCAGTTTTTTTACTTTTTATATTTTTATAATCGTTAATCATCTGGTAGGCAAGGCCTATGCTATTCATTAATTTGTTGAGCCCGTTTAATTCTGACTCAGGCAGTTCTTTGCATCGAAACATACCGTCTAATGGTGTCATTAATAGAGGTCCAGTTTTTTCATAAGCGATTTGTTCATAATCTTTCATACTTATTTTTTTTATGTCCACTCCAACATCTGACACTTGTCCAACGATAATTCTTTTCATGCTCAATGATAATGAATTTAATAAAATAGTTTGATGCCAACCTGTTTCTATTTCCGATAATTTTTGAAAAGCTTGAGCAATAATAAAGTCACCAAGACATATGGCAGCAGGTACGCCATACTTTTTCCATATAGTCGTCAAACCTCTTCTTTTTTCATCTTGATCACATATATCATCATGAATCAAAGAAGCTGTATGAATTAATTCACATGCAACAGACCATTTAATAACAGTATCTTTTGGTAAATTTAACAACTCTCCTGAAGCTAGAGCAAGTTGTGCGCGAATGAATTTACCTTTAGATTGATTTTGAAATTTAAGCCATTCATTTAGGATCGTCTTCTTGTCTTGTAGTGCTTTTTGAATTTCTTTTTTTACGAGATGTAAATCAGCTGTCGCCTCCGGTGGCATAAAAAATTCATCAAAATGACTGCTGATAATTATTTTCATATTAAAAAAAACGCGCCTGCAAAGAGGCGCGTTTCTTATCTCAAGATTTTAAATGTAATATTGATCTATTATGCACCTGCATCAGACTTACGCTGAGCAATCATATAAATCATTACACCAAATAGTGCTTTTGCAACCACGTCAGCAACTGTGTAACCTACTTGAATTGCAGGGTTAACAGCACCTGGGTCTGCTTGTAAACCAATCATTGGGAAAACGAAAACGATTGGGTAGAAGCACCATGACAAAATAGTTAAAGTTCTTGCTTTACTAACAAGACCTTGAACAGCTTTTGGCTGTTTGCTGATTGATGCGCCAAGGCCGCTAACTAGATCCCATACAATGTATACAAACGGAATCATAGCTAGTACCCACCACATCCAACGATCACCGTACATAGATGGATCGGTAATTACTTCACCTGGGTAACCTAAGATGACCATTACTGCAGCAGCTAAAGCTAATTTAGTACCTTTAGAATATGTTTCCTCTTTTGATAGTCTCATAACCAAGACTAACTCAAGAAGTAATAGAGGCACAGTTAGTAACCAATCCACGTAACGATAAGCGTCATTGAATTGAGCACCTGTTGCTTCAACAGTACCATTAACTAATGTATAAGCATCATTGAAACTTTCAAACATTCTTAGATAATGATAAAAAGCGATTAAACAAACTAATCCTGATAGGGATAGCGCAGTTTTGTATGCTGGAGCGACTTGAGAACGCTGAGCAAAAAAGAATACTGTAGCCGCACCAAATGTTGCGATTGCGAATGACAGTGAGTTATAGACTAAATTATATCCGCCTACTTCCATAGAGATTCTCCATTTAAATAAATTGGTTTTTTGAGACTGTCTTCATCTCACAAAAAACACAAATAACCCATAAACTTAAACGAATACCTCTCCACATGTATTTACTTAAATTTATAGACCTAACGATCAGAATAACCTGATTCCTTATATGGACTTTATGCAATTTTAAAGGTTCAAAAAAAACCCTTGTTTCCAAGGGTTTTTAAATTGGTGATTTAAACGCTACTTCTATTTACGAGCTTTCCAAATAGAATAAAGCACCCAGATGGCTACAAGACCGACTATTCCTTCACCACCAAGTGAATTAATATGGCCTGTTACAGTTTCAATGATTCTTGGTTCGCCAAAAAATGGGATAGCTGCCCCTCCCATAAGGATTTGTAGAACGATACCAAGTGCTAAGAGACTTACTACCGTCTCTGAAAGAGCTGCTGCCCAAGTTCTAACTGTTTTTAAAATATCCATCTATTACTTCTCCTTATATAGTAATAACTATAGAAATTACGTTTAAACTCTCTTCGCTTTAAACATAATAAAACCTTACTCCCTTTAAGGAAAAATACAATATTTTGTAAAAATATATATGTTGACAACTACATATTGATTATTTATATTTAAAGATCTGCCTTGAAATCTATCTATCCAAACATTTATTACTCGTTAGTGTTTTTAGGAATTTTTTTGATTAACTCTTTTTCTTGCTGAATTATTTTTGGTGATCACCTTTTCTAATTTACCAACCTTGCCTAATAAAAAAGGTGGCATATTTGCATAAATATTCTCATATTGCCCTTTATTAATAATATAAGTTTCATGCCATACACCGACATCACCATTTGTTCCTACTTTTTTTAAAAATTTTTGCCATTCTGGTAAATGACTCAAATCTTTTGATCGAGCAAAATGCTCCAACTTATCAAATGACTCCCAATATTGTATTGTGATAATATTTCGGCCAAACCACGTTTCACCACCCAAATAACCTAAAGATTGATTTTTGATTAATTCTTTTACCATCTTAGGAAAACTTAAAAAAATAGGGAACCAGCGATGTATTTTCCAGAAGTAATTGATCCTCATTCCAATTAGAAAAACAACAAATCCGCTATCTTTCTTTGCAGTAACTCGATCTTTTATAATTTTTTTATTTTTCAATTACCTAAATCAATTCTAATTTTTAAATTATCATTATCAATAGTGACCTTAGCTTCCTCAAATGTTGGAGAGCTCATTGCATGTCGAATATTGTTTGAAACACCCCAATCCTCCTTAGGTATGCCAAACAAATTTGTATCAAGCTCGCCATTATTATTTTCATCATTAAATACACTTATTGCATAATCTCCACTGGGAAGGTTTTCAAATCTACATACTATATTTTCCATGTTCCCAGGAATATTTAGCTGTAATGCTTTTTCATAATCTGTTGGAAATGAGTCTTTGATTGTTTTATCAAATAATGCACATCCAACCACGCTATTTTTATTTTTTACGTTACCAATTTCAATAAATAATTCAAATGCAAAAAGTTGTTTATAAAATATTAATACACATATAACTAGAAATTTATACATAGATTTAAATTTATTCGACAGTAACAGATTTTGCTAGATTCCTTGGCTTATCAACATCAGTCTTTTTTACCAAGGCTACATGATATGCCAACAATTGAACTGGAATGGTATGGACAATAGGTGACAAGATTCCAATATGCCGATGAGATCTGATCACTGATAACCCATCTTCAGCATCAAAGGTACTATCAGCATCAGCAAAAACAAATAATTCACCACCTCTCGCTTTCACTTCTTGCATGTTAGATTTTACTTTTTCAAGTAGCTTATCATTTGGCGCAATAACAACCACAGGTAAATTTTTATCAACTAACGCTAGTGGGCCATGCTTTAATTCACCAGCAGGGTAAGCTTCTGCATGAATATAAGAAATTTCTTTTAGCTTTAGGGCCCCTTCAAGTGCAATCGGATAATGAACGCCTCTACCCAAAAACAATGCGTTTTCTTTTCTAGCAAATTTTTTAGCCCACGTTTTGATTTGTGGTTCCAGGTTGAGTGCTGTTTGAATATGGCCGGATAATTTTCTTAATTCATTGATCAGTTCTAATTCTATAGATTTAGAAATTTTCTTATTCTGTCTTCCAAAAAGAACCGCGAGGACAAAAAGACTGACCAATTGAGTAGTAAAAGCCTTTGTTGAGGCAACGCCAATCTCAACCCCAGCTCGAGTATAAAGCACATGATCAGACTGCCTTGCAATAGCGCTTTCTTGAACATTACAAATAGCTAAAGATTTACGATTACCATTTTTTTTAGCTTGTTTTAATGCCTCAAGTGTATCTAAAGTTTCACCAGACTGTGAAATCGTAATGACAAGTTGTTTTTTTGGCGTTACAACTTCTCGGTATCGATATTCACTCGCTATTTCAACATTGACAGGAATACCTGCAATATTTTCAAACCAATATTTTGCTGTTAGCCCAGCGTAGTAACTCGTTCCTGCGGCTAATATAAGAACAGAATCAAATCGGCTTGCATCAAACTTTTTCCCGCCAATTAATTTTGGACTAATAATTCCATCATCAATAATTGATTCAATTGTATCAGCCACTGCAACTGGCTGATCATATATTTCCTTTTGCATAAAGTGACTATATGGACCCAGTTCCATTTGATTATTTTTTAGTGCACTAGTATGAATCTTACGGTTAATTTTCTTTTTATTTTGATTAAATATTTGGTATCCATTAATGTTTAGTATCCCAAAGTCACCATCTTCTAGAAAAATAACTTTATTTGTAACAGATAAGAGAGCCGAAATATCGGATGCAATATAATTTTCTCGATCAGATATACCAATAATTAATGGACAACCATTTCTTGCCACTATTATTTCTTCTGAAATTTTATCTGTAATAGCAATTGCATAAGCTCCCTCTAATTTGGCACAAGTTTTTAAGAAAGCATCAAATAATGATACTTTTCCCTTTTTAAAATAATGAATGAGGTGTGCAATAACTTCTGTATCTGTTTCAGAATTAAATTTATACCCTTTGTCTTTTAAAAATTTGCATAACTTGGCATGATTTTCAATAATGCCATTGTGAACTACGACGATTTCATCGTTTGAGATATGAGGGTGTGCATTTTTTTCATTTACACCGCCATGTGTTGCCCAGCGAGTATGACCTATACCAATTGAACCATTTAATTTTTGCTTATTAACTTTCTGTTGAATGGTATCCACTCGACCCACTGAACGAATTCTTTTGATATGGCTATTGTTGATTACAGCAATACCGGCAGAATCATACCCACGGTATTCTAATTTTTTTAGACCATCCACTAATATTGGAACAATATTTTTATTTACAGCAACGCCGCCAACAATTCCACACATAATTATTTTTTCTTAGGCCTTATCCAGTCATCAATACTCTTTTGTTCAACTCTAGAAATTGTAAGTTTGTTTTCTGGCGCATCTTCTGTGATTGTGGAACCAGCGCCAATGGTTGCACCTTTTTTAATCACGACCGGAGCGATTAACTGGGTATCTGACCCAATAAAAACATGATCTTCAATAATTGTTTGATGCTTATTGGCTCCATCATAATTACATGTAATTGTTCCGGCACCAATATTCACTTCTTTTCCTATTTTTGTATCGCCAACATACGAAAGGTGATTTATTTTTGAATGATCATCAATGCTAGATTTTTTAATCTCAACAAAGTTACCAATATTTATATTATTTTTTAATGTGGTTGCGGGACGAATTCTTGAATAAGGTCCTATATTACAATTATCACCTATCAATGCATCATCGATATGATTAAAGGCGTTTAGGTTTGTGTTTTCTCCTATTTGTGATGCTTTAATAATATTATATGGTCCAATTTTTGAATTTTTCTTTATTAATACATCACCTTCAAAAATACAGCCGACATCAATAGTGACGTTTTCCTCACATGTTAACGTACCTCTGATATCTATCCGATTTGGGTCAATGATTTTGACGCCTTGATTTATTAATTGCTCAGCTTTTTCTTGCATATACATTCTCTCAAGCAGAATAAGTTCTTCTATTGAATTGATGCCTTGGATACTGGTTTCGGTTTCGGCTTTAATGCCAGTAACTTCTATTTTATCCTTATTCGCAAACTCTATGATATCAGTTAAATAATATTCTTTTTGAGCATTATTATTATCCAGTTGTGCTAACCATTTTTTTAAATGATCTGACTGAACACACATTATCCCAGTATTTATTTCATTGATTTTTTTTTGTTCGAAGTCGCAGTCTTTTTCCTCAACAATTTTTATTATTTTTTGCTTGTTATCATCTCTAATTATTCTTCCAAAATCAGTTGGGTTGGTTTTATCAAAAGTTACTAGTCCTATTCCTGTTTTTTTTGAGGCATCAATAAGTCTTATCAAAAGTTTATGATTAATTAATGGTACGTCGCCATATAAAATTAAGGTAAGTTGACTGGTGATTTCATTGATCGCTTGCATTACAGCATGACCTGTCCCAAGCTGGTCTTTTTGAATAACAAAATCAAGCTGTTGATTCGAGAAATAATTTTTTATTTCATCTGCTTTGTAACCTACTATAGGTATGATCTTGTTCGGATCTAATTCTTTTGCTGTGTTGATGACCCTTTGTAAAAAAGGTTGTCCAACAAACTCCTGCATTACTTTTGGTTTTGAGGACTTCATCCGAGTCCCTTTACCAGCTGCTAGTATTACAATATCTAAATTCATTATTATGTTGAGTATAAACAAAAAAAGCAGCCAGAAGCTGCTTTTTATTTTTTTTGAGATTTTTTATTTCTTTTTTCGTAAACGCTGAATGGCTTGTATTTGAGCAACAGCCTCAGCTAGCTCAGCTTGTGCTTTTGCATAATCTATATCGCCTTTTTGTTTTGTTAATGCATCTTCAGCTTGTTTCTTAGCTTGATTCGCTTTGGCTTCATCAAGATCTGAGCCTCTTACAGCGGTATCAGACAATACCGTTACTGAGCCTGGTTGCACTTCCAAGATGCCACCAGAAACATACACTAACTCTTCATCATTTTTACCTGATAATTTTATTCGCACAGAACCCGGCTTTAAAGTCGTAATCATTGGTGCATGATTTGGATATATACCCACCTCACCCATAGCTGATGGAGCAACTACAAATTCAGCCTCACCTGAAAAGAGAGACTCTTCAGCACTTACAACATCTACTAAAACTTTACTCATAAGTTATAACCTAAAAATTAATTAAAGTTTTTTTGCTTTAGCAACGGCTTCATCGATGCTTCCAACCATATAGAATGCCTGTTCAGGTAGATCGTCATATTCACCATCAACAATCGCTTTAAAGCCTGCAATCGTTTCTTTTAATGAAACATACTTACCTGGCGAGCCTGTAAAGACTTCCGCCACATGGAATGGTTGTGATAAGAATCTCTGAATTTTACGTGCTCTATTCACGGCTAATTTATCTTCAGGTGATAATTCATCCATACCAAGAATTGCAATAATATCTCTTAACTCTTTATATTTTTGAAGAGTTGCTTGAACTCTTCGTGCCACTTGATAGTGATCTTCACCAACAATTTGTGGATCTAGCTGTCTTGATGTTGAATCGAGTGGATCAACAGCTGGATAAATACCTAATGAAGCAATATCACGAGATAACACAACAGTAGAATCCAAATGCTGGAAGGTTGTTGCTGGAGATGGATCAGTTAAGTCATCTGCAGGAACATAAACCGCTTGAATCGATGTAATAGAACCTGTTTTTGTCGATGTAATTCTTTCTTGGAGGCGACCCATTTCATCAGCAAGAGTTGGTTGATATCCCACCGCTGACGGCATACGCCCTAGTAGAGCTGAAACTTCAGTACCAGCAAGAGTATAACGATAAATGTTATCAACAAAGAACAGAACATCACGACCTTCGTCACGGAATTTTTCAGCCATTGTTAAACCTGAAAGCGCAACTCTTAAGCGGTTGCCTGGAGGTTCATTCATCTGACCAAATACCATAGCCACTTTAGACTCTTTCATGTCATCCAACTTAATAACTCCAGCATCAGACATTTCATGATAGAAGTCGTTACCCTCACGAGTTCTCTCACCGACACCGGCAAAAACTGATAAACCTGAGTGTTGTTTTGCAATGTTGTTAATTAATTCCAACATATTAACTGTTTTACCAACACCGGCACCACCGAATAGACCAACCTTACCACCCTTCGCAAATGGGCAAATCAGGTCGATAACCTTAATACCTGTTTCTAGTAATTCTACAGATGGAGATAGCTCACTAAATTCAGGAGCTTTTTGGTGAATCGAACGATGTTCTTTCGTATCAATTTTACCAACCTCATCAATAGGTCTACCTAGAACATCCATAATACGCCCCAAAGTGCCTTCACCAACAGGAACTTGGATTGGTGCGCCAGTAGATGTAAATTGAGTGCCTCTAGCTAAACCATCTGTTGAACCCATCGCAATTGCTCGCACAATGCCATCACCAAGCTGTTGTTGAACTTCAAGCGTTAAACCTTCTTCAGCTGTTTTTGCATTTGCGTCTTTGCTGTCTATTTTTAAAGCATCAAAAACTTTTGGCATTGAATCTCTTGGAAATTCAACATCAACAACAGCTCCGATACACTGAACTACTTTTCCGATTTGTTTGGCACTCATTTTATTTCCTTACTCATCTCAAAAAAATTAAAAAATTATGAAACCGCGGCTGCTCCACCCACAATTTCTGATATCTCTTTAGTAATTGCTGCCTGACGTGCTTTGTTATAAACCAACGTCAATTCATCAATCACATTTACTGCATTATCTGATGCAGCTTTCATTGCAACCATTCGTGCTGATTGTTCTGATGCCATATTTTCCGCTACTGCATGATAGATGATTGATTCGATATATCTCTTTAATAATTCTTCTATCACCGCATCCGCAGTTGGCTCATAAATATAATCCCATGGCCCTTCAGGAGCACCAATTTTTTCACCATTTAATGGGAGTACTTGGTCCATGCTTGGCTCTTGTTTCATCGTATTGATGAATTTTGTAAAGCATATATAAAGCTGATCAATTTCGCCATTAATATATGAATCCAGCATCACCTTAATACTTCCAATTAAATCATTTAAATGTGGTGTGTCACCAAGTCCTGTGATATTCGACTTCACGTCTGCTCCAACGCGATTCATAAAACTAAAACCTTTAGTTCCAACAGCTGCGATTTGGACTTTTTTTCCTTCTTTTTCCCAGCTCTTAATTTGATTTAATGATGTTCTTAAGACGTTTGTATTTAATCCGCCACACAATCCTTTGTCTGATGTAACAACAATAAGGCCAACATTCTTCACTTTGTCTCTTAAAACTAAAAAAGGATGTTTAGATTCAGACTGTGCATAAGAAAGATGTGCTGCAACATTCCTAATTTTTTCAGCATAAGGTCTTGCAGCAGCCATACGGTCCTGAGCTTTACGCATTTTTGATGCAGCAACCATTTCCATCGCCTTAGTGATCTTTTTGGTATTTTCTACACTCTTGATCTTTGTTCGTATTTCTTTACTACCAGCCATAAATATTCCAAATATTAATATTTGCTAGAAGATTTAAAATCTTCAATTGCTTTAACTAAATCTTTTTCATCTTTTTCAGATAGGTCAAGATTTTTCTCAATACTTACCATTACCTTTTTATGTTTAGAAGCAACAAATCCATGTAGGTCTGATTCACATGTAAGAATCTTCTCAACAGGAACATCGTCAAAGTAACCATTGTTAGCAGCGTATAAAGTGACTGCCATCTTAGAAACACTTAACGGGCTATATTGAGCTTGTTTCATTAGTTCGGTAAACATTCTTCCTCGATCTAACTGTTTTCTTGTAGCTTCATCAAGATCAGATGCAAACTGAGCAAATGCAGCAAGTTCACGGTACTGAGCTAGCGCTAATCGCACACCACCACCCAGCTTTTTAATTACCTTAGTCTGGGCAGCGCCACCAACTCGAGACACAGAAATACCAGCGTTAATAGCTGGTCGTATACCCGCATTAAATAAATCTGATTCTAAGAAAATCTGACCGTCTGTAATAGAAATAACGTTTGTTGGAACGAACGCTGATACGTCACCAGCGGCAGTTTCAATAACAGGAAGCGCAGTTAATGAACCCGTTTTGCCTTTCACTTTACCCTTAGTAAAGTTTTCAACATATTCTTCATTTACACGAGCAGCTCTTTCTAATAAACGTGAATGGATATAAAACACATCACCAGGATATGCTTCACGACCTGGAGGTCTTCTTAAAAGTAATGAAATCTGACGATAAGCAACAGCTTGTTTACTTAAATCGTCATAAATAATTAATGAATCCTCACCACGATCTCTGAAGTATTCGCCCATAGTACAACCAGCGTATGGGGCTAAAAATTGCAATGCAGCTGAATCAGATGCTGAGGCAACCACAACAGTCGTATATTCCATCGCACCAGTTTCTTCAAGCTTTCTAACCACGTTAGCAATGGTTGATGCTTTCTGACCAATCGCAACATAAATACAGGTCATGTCTTGACCTTTTTGGTTAATGATTGCATCCACAGCGACAGCTGTTTTACCGGTTTGTCTGTCACCAATAATTAATTCTCGCTGACCACGACCAATCGGCACCATGGAGTCAACGGATTTGAGTCCAGTTTGTACTGGTTGTGAAACTGATTTTCGAGCAATAACGCCAGGAGCAACTTTTTCAATTTTGTCTGTTAATTTTGACTTAATTGGTCCTTTGCCATCTAATGGATTACCTAAAGCATCAACAACTCGACCAACCAATTCAGGACCTACAGGAACTTCCAAAATCTTACCTGTACATTTACATGTATCGCCTTCAGAAATGTGTTCGTAATCACCAAGAACAACAGCACCCACAGAGTCTCTTTCCAGGTTAAGAGCCATTCCGTAAGTATTGCCAGGGAACTCAATCATTTCTCCAGACATAACATTTGATAGACCATGTATACGCACAATACCGTCTGTAACTGATACAACGGTACCCTGTGTACGGGCTTCTGATGAAGATTTGAAATTTTTGATCCGACTTTTAATCAGTTCACTAATTTCTGAAGTTGATAATTGCATTATTTTCTCCTGGGTAATTACGCTTTCATTGAGAAAGCTAAACTTTCAAGTTGTCCTTTAACTGAAGCATCTATGACTGTGTCACCCACAGTAATAAGACTGCCTCCCAAAATAGATTGATCTATTTCAACGGTTACTTCAATTTTTTTATTTAATTTCTTTTCTAAGTTTTTAATTATTTCGTCTGTTTCTTTTTTTGTAATCTTAGTTGCAACTACAATATTAGCTGTTACAGATCCTTCTTCATTCGCCTTTAAATTTTCAAACGCCTCACTGATGAAGGGTAAAATCAATAAGCGTTTGTTTTCGATGAGAAGTTTTATAAAATTTTCACCTTCTTTATTGATATTCTTTTTGCAAATATCAAGGATTAATTTTTCTCTATCTGTATCCAGCACCTTTGAATCATTGATCACAGACTTAACGGCATCATCTTCAACAACCTGAGATAACAAACTCAGAGTTTCAGACCATGCTTTCAGTTTTTTTTGTTCTTTTGCAAGATCAAAAACTGCCTGTGCGTAAGGTCTAGCTATCGTTGAAATTTCAGCCATATCTTCTTATAGTTCCTTAGAAAGTTTTGTTAACATTGCGCTGTGAGCTTTTGCATCAATTTCTTTTTCAAGAATTTTTTGTGCCCCCTCAACTGCTAGAGACGCTACTTGTGCTCGGAGCTCTTCTTTTGCCTTGTTAACTTCTTGGTCAATTTCAGATTTCGCGTTTGCAATAATACGGTCTGCATCAATTTTCGCATTTTGCTTGGCCTCTTCAACGATTTCACTTGCTCTTTTTTCAGCCTGTGAAACGATCTCAGATGACTTCTCTTTTGCTCCATCCAAAACTTCTGTGGTTTTTTTCTCAGCCATTTCAAGAGAGGCTTTACCTTCTCTGGCTGCTGCTAAACCATCAGCGATTTCTTTTTGTCTATTCTCAATTGCATTTAAAAGCGGTGGCCATACAAATTTAACCGTAAACCAGATTAAAATTGCAAAGGTCAGTGCTTGCGCAATTAAAGTAAAATGGATGTTCATTTGATCTCCAGATTAAATCTTAAATTAAACGCCAGGTGTTACGCCCATTGTTAAAGGATTAGCAAAAGCGAACATCATCACAATACCAACCGCAATAATAAATGAAGCATCAATCAAACCTAATAATAGGAATACTTTAGTTTGTAATTGTGAGATCATTTCTGGCTGTCTTGCTGCGCCGTCTAAGAAACTCGCACACATGATACCGATACCGATACAAGCACCAAGCGCTCCAAGACCAACCATAAGTCCAAGACCGATAGCTGTGTAAGATTGTACTGTTGCTAAAAATTGTAAAGCTTCCATTTAAATTCCCTTCAAAAAATTAGTGGCCCTCGTGAGCCATGGATAAATATACTACTGTGAGCATCATGAATACATATGCTTGAAGTGTCACAATCAGGATATGGAAAATTGCCCAACCTGCTCCTAATAAGACACTACCTGCGGTACCCGCAACTCCAGAAAAACCTGCAAGCATAGCGATCAATAGAAAGATCACCTCACCTGCATACATGTTTCCGAATAACCGCAATGAATGTGATAACGGTTTCGAAACATATTCGATTAAATTAAAAATAAAATTTGCTGGCCAAACAAATGGGCTTGATCCAAATGGGGCACAGAATAATTCATGAAGCCAACCACCCAAGCCTTTAACTTTAATGCCAAAGAAAATCATCAGGAACCAAACACCTAAAGCGAGGGCAAATGTGGTGTTAACATCAGCGGTTGGGACGTTTCTCCACTCGTGGATACCAAACCAACCTAAAATGGTGGCCATGATATCGATCGGAAGAAAGTCCATCGCGTTCATCATGAATACCCATAAAAATACTGTCATCGCCGCAGGTGCAACGAAGCTATGGCGGTCGCCATGAAAAGTGGCTTTAACTTGATTATCGATAAAGGTAAAAATTAATTCAACAAAGGCTTGTGTCTTGGTCGGTACATCCGAAGTTGCCTTTCTAGCAAACCACCAGATAAAGCCAATAGTAAGAACGCCTAGGATGATAGAAACAACAACTGAATCGAGATTTAAAGTCCAAAAAGGAGTATCGCCAATAGATAATTCATTAAATGCTAAGTGGTGACCAATGTATTCGTTTGGTGAGCCGTATGAATCTGCCATATATATTTTTATACCTATAAATTAACGGTTATCTAACTTCGAAATTGCCAGGCCCGACATTAGCGCTGAGATAATCAGACCTAACATCAATCCAAAGGGTATCAAATTCGAGTAGAATTTAAAGGAGAGCCACAACAGCAATATGATCACTCCCAATTTGACCAACTCTGCTTTCAATATATTGACTAAAACAGAGGAGGCGCTTAAACCTTTTGTTTTTAATTTAGCTAAAGGGGTAGAAATCACAATACCAACGATCACTGCGACAAAACCTAAAACAATTGAGAGTGCCAGTTCGATACTATATATATAGTAACTAAGAACAAACAAAATGCTCAGCACAGTAAACTGCCTGAGCAACATTTTTTTCAACTGTTTTGGGACGCCTTCAAGTTTTTCTATGAGGTTGTCTACTAAGCTCATTAAAAAGAAAAACGTTCCTTTAGAAAAAACAAAATTTTCTATGGATTTTGATGATTCGTCAAGTCTTACGAGCAATTATCTCTGGAAGTACTAAATATGCAATTATTTACTATTCATAGACCTACATATTGTATAAAATATTAAAATGCAAATACTTCCCCTTAAGTAATGAATAAATTCACCACTTTTGTTCGTTCGTTACCTAAAAACCCGCAATTTATTCGTTGGGCTGTGCGAATTCTTTTATTAGGCATGCTGTTTTCGGTGTTGGCCTATTTTTATGTAACCCAAATAATGCCAGATGAAGAAGTAGTTGAAGAAGAGGTCTCTTTATTACCAGAGATACAGCCAACCGAGCCCGTGAGCTTTGACTTACTGCCTGAAAACACCTTTACCGAGATCCCTGACCCCAGCCCAGTCAAGACAGTAGAGAAAAAACCACGACAAATCACTGAGGATGAGCGCATTGCAATGTCTACAGAGAATGAAAAAAGACAGCTCCTCAATAAACAGCTAGATGATATTGTTGAACATTCTGAACAAAAATATTCCGAACCAAAAACAAAGAAAGAGTCTGTACAAAAAATGGGTGAGAAGATTAAAGGTTTTGATGATCAGGGTGAGCTTTTTATCGAAGATGAAAAAAAACCTTACAACGCCTTTCAAAAAGATGGCTTTGTTATCATGTTAGGTCTAACTGCAGAATTTAATGATTTTCAAAATAATAATGTCGTGGCCGGAGGTATCAATGTGAACAGCGATAGTGAAAATGAAGTCGAGGCAGGAATAAATTTTAACGCCGCCTATCAAAAAAATATTAGTGATAATTTCAGTGTGTTGATCGGCCTAGAATTATCTCCACACATTGGACAAAAAACATCTCTCCAAAACTGGTTAGCCACCACCGACATCGAGCGAGATTACACAGTGAGTGCTCACTTACAACCTCAGCTACAAATTTCTGAAAACTCTGCTATCTCCTTTAAAACTGGACTTTCTAGGGCCAAGGTGGACATCAATAATCAATCTGTTTATTATGATGGATACGTGTTTGGTTTAGGTTATCGCCACCAACTCAAGACGAATCTATTCTGGTTTGGTGAATTCAATCAATACATCTTTTCTGATGAAAACACATCGGCCATGGTAGGCGGTGGTCTCCTCCAACAAGACCTGGATTTAGATTCTAGAAGTCTAAATTTAGGCCTTGGTTATCAATTTTAAAATTAAGCAAATCGAATCCATAACTTCCTGATTAATTGATCGAGCATGCCTCGAATTCCATCATGTCAATTTCCGGGAGGGTCTCTGTTCTATCTCATTGAGAATTTGTCCAGCGTCAGGGGAAGCACCACCCGCCCTTGCGAACATGCAAGTGAAAAAGAGGATTATGAAGGTAAAGCTATATCTAATACAGATCTTTCTTTACTTGTCAGTTCTATGATAGTTTATTTTTTTAATTTTTCAATCAAAACATCGAGTTGGTCTAGGTTGCGATAGCTTATGCGAATCTCTCCCGAATTATTTTTTTTGTTATTGATCTTCACCGAAAAACCGAGTTGGTCTGATAATTCATTTTCTATGGCCTGAACATCGGTATCTTTGGTCTGCTCTTTTTTTCTGTTACTCGGTTTTGCAAATGCCGATCGACTCTCACCATTGACCAAGACCTCTACTTCTCTTACCGATAAAGATTCCCTGGCAATCTTTTCACACAACATGATCTGTCGATCAGGATTTAAAGGGAGCAAGGCCCTGGCATGCCCCATCTCAATCTTTTTCTCAGCCAAGGCTTTTCTCACGTGCGGGGTCAGGTTTAATAATCTCAACAGATTTGATACCGCTACCCTTGATTTTCCTAAGGCATCGGCCGCCTGCTCGTGGGTCATTTCAAATTCATCAATCATGCGACGAATCCCGTTCGCCTCTTCAAGGGCAGACAAATCCTCACGCTGAATGTTTTCAATCAGTGCCATAGCCAAAGCACTTCGATCCGATATCTCCCTGATAATGACCGGCACTTCTTTAACTTTAGCTATTTGTGCCGCACGCCATCTTCTCTCGCCGGCAATGATTTCATAGCCATCATCCAACTGTCGGGCAATGATCGGTTGCATCAGACCCTGCTCGACAATCGATTCAGCTAACTCATTCAGGGCATCCTCATTCATAATAGAACGCGGTTGGTAGCGTCCCGGCATTAATTGGTCAATGTCTACCTGTTGAATACTTTCACCCACCACAGGTTCTAGTGATGACTTTTCCTCCACCTCAGATCCGAACAGAGCACTTAACCCCCGACCCAAACCTTTTTCTTTAGCCATTTCTTCGCTCCTCAATATGAATTATTTCTTTTGCTAGGTCGATGTATGCCTTAGCTCCTTTTGATGATTTATCATGTTCAATTGCAGACTTTCCAAAACTAGGTGCTTCTGCCACACGGATATTTCTTGGAATGATGGTCTTATAGACCTTGTTAGGGAAGTAGGAAGATAGCTGGTCAGAGACTTCTTTACTTAAGGTATTTCTTGAATCGTATATTGTTCTTAACAACCCTTCTATTTCAATATCCGGATTCATTTTTTGTTTGATACGCCTAATGGTATTTACAAGATCAGTGAGTCCCTCGAGTGCAAAGTATTCACATTGCATTGGGATGATCACGGATTTGGCTGCGGTTAATGCATTCAAGGTTAAAAGACCCAATGAGGGTGGGCAGTCCAACAGAATAAAGTCATAATTTTTTTGTAATTGTTGTAAGTTGTTTTTGAGGGCATTAACTCGCTGCTCCTTACCCACCAGCTCCAACTCTGCTGCGGCTAGATGTTGATTTGCTGGGATGACGTCATGATGTTTGCTTTCATGGATCACTGTATTGATGTCTGTCTCTCCCATGATGACTTCATAGATCGTCGCCTCGACTTCATTCTTCTCAACCCCCGATCCGGTGGTGGCATTGCCCTGCGGGTCAAGATCCACAAGCAACACCTTCTTGCCCTCCATACCAAGTCCCGTGGCCAGATTCAGAGTGGTGGTGGTTTTACCGACTCCGCCTTTTTGATTTGATACTGCAATAATTTTCATCATAATTTAAATATTGAGTGGTTACTTATATATTTTTACTAAACTTCTGCTGCCATCATAAAATGGAATTTTTAATGGGGTCACAGCCAATTTATTTTGATCTAAATTTTCCAATTCCATTTCATACCCGGGACCCTTCATGGCAAAAAATTGACCCGTTGTTTTTAATAAATGCTGGGTTAGATCCATCATCTTTTTTATGTCAGCAAATGCTCGGCTGATGACAATATCAACCGGGGTATCTAAACGTAGATTTTCTACCTTTTCATGATAGGTATTTACATTTGTCAGGCCTAACTTTCCCTTCAAATCATCTAAAAAAGAAATCTTTTTAGCCACCCCGTCCACTAAATGAAAAGTGATATCAGGATTGAAGATTGCCAGCACCATTCCTGGAAAACCGGCCCCTGTTCCGACATCAAGAACTTGCTGTGTACCCTGAATCTCATGATTCACACTCAAAGAATCCATAAAATGTTTCGTTATTACATCCTTCTCATCCGTTATCGATGTTAAATTAAACACCTTATTCCACTTAAGTAACTGATTTTTATAGGTTTCTAATAAATTAACCTGCTCATCTATAAAATCAATCTTAAGTTCCTTTAGCCCACTCTGTATCTGTAACTTCAAGTCCAACTAAGACGCCTTTTGCTTGGTCTTGTCTTGCTTTACAGCCAATTTTTTTAGATACACCACCAATAAAGCAATATTAGCCGGGGTAATTCCCGAAATTTTACTCGCCTGTTGAATATTTTCTGGCATCACATCTTTAAATTTTTGTATCGCCTCATTACTTAAGCCACTAATATCTTTAAAATTGATATTTTTGGGTATTTTCATGGCGTATTGAGACTGAATTTTTAAGATTTCGTCGGACTGGCGGCTAATATACCCCGAATATTTAGCACTAATTTCGGCTTGTTCGATAATTTGGTCATCGTAGTCCTGGTCCAGCTTCATAAAATCTTGTAATTTCTTCCAATTGACATTGGGGCGCTTGATCAGGTCATAAATACTGTACTCACGCTCTAATTGTTTCCCAAAAATACGTTGTTGATCATCCGTTGGAATCGCTTCTGGTTTAGTCACCGTTTTTTTCATGATATTCAAACAGGACTGGATCCCCTGATCTTTCTTCATAAATCGATCATATTGTGTTTGATTCACGACACCTAGATCATAACCAGCTGATGACAGTCTCTGATCGGCGTTATCTTCCCTCAAAAGAAGTCGGTATTCTGCTCGGCTGGTAAACATTCGGTAGGGCTCTGTCACCCCTCTCGTAATAAGATCGTCAATCATTACCCCGATGTAGGATTCTTCTCTTTTTGGACACCAAAAAGGTCTATTTTGGGCTTTTAGTGCCGCATTGATTCCCGCCACCAGGCCCTGGGCCGCCGCCTCTTCATAGCCTGTGGTGCCGTTAATTTGTCCAGCAAAGAAAAGACCCTCAATGGTTTTCGTCTGCAAGCTTGATTGCAAGTTCCTCGGGTCAAAATAGTTGTATTCAATTGCATAACCCGGCCTGGTGATGTACGCCTGTTCAAGCCCTTTGATGGAGCGGACCAGCTCATACTGAACATCAAAAGGAAGACTCGTGGATATGCCATTGGGATAAATTTCGTGCGTCGTTAGCCCCTCAGGCTCTAGAAAGATTTGGTGGGACTCCTTATCGGCAAAACGATGAATTTTATCTTCAATCGACGGGCAATATCGTGGACCCACGCCCTCAATTACTCCGGTATACATGGGTGATCGGTCTAAACCGGATCGGATAATGTTATGAGTTGCTGAATTGGTGTGGGTAATCCAACAAGAAATCTGTTCTGGGTGCTCTAATAAAGGTGATTGTAAGGAAAAATAGGGTGTTGGAGCATCTCCTGGCTGTTCTTCCATGACGCTATAATCAATCGACCGACCATCAATGCGTGGTGGCGTTCCCGTTTTTAATCGTCCCACCGGAAGATTTAATTGATTTAATCGGTGAGCCAGCGTTTTTGATGACGGATCACCCGCTCGACCCGCCTGATAATTCTTTAACCCAACATGCACAACACCATCTAGAAACGTTCCAGCGGTTAAGATCACTGATTTCGCATGAAAATGAATGCCTGACTCTGTCACAACACCTTGGACTTGATCCTCTTTTATGATCAGATCATCTACCGGTTGTTGAAAAATACTTAAATTGTCTTGATTCTCCAAGTGGTATTTGATTGCCCTGCGATATAGGACCCGGTCAGCCTGAGCCCTCGTTGCTCTCACGGCTGGGCCTTTACTCGCATTTAACATCCTAAAGTGAATGCCTGCTTGGTCAGCTGCCTTCGCCATCACACCGCCCAGCGCATCAATTTCTTTAACCAAGTGCCCCTTACCGATGCCACCAATGGATGGGTTGCATGACATTTGACCCAAGGTATCAATATTATGTGTAATCAGAAGGGTTTTTTGGCCCATGCGAGCAGCAGCAAGACTGGCTTCTGTTCCGGCATGGCCGCCACCAATGACAATGACATCATAATTTGAATCAAAATTATTCATAAACGTATTTTATAATGTTTTTAAGGTTTTGTTTTGTTTCACGTGAAACTATATAGTGCTGAGGTTAAAAGTTAGTGTTTCACGTGAAACACTATTTCCCAATACAAAAACGACTAAAAATTTCACCGAGAAGATCTTCTGTAGAAAACTCACCAGTAATGCCAGACATTTCTTTCTGAGCTAAGGTGAGTTCTTCAGCCACTAACTCAGGTTGATCGAGCTGATCAAGCGCAGTGATTAAATGATGACCAATCTGCTTTAAGGCTTCAAGATGTCGCTGCCTCGATGAAAATAACTGCTCATTGCCCTCTAAATGGTTTAAACCAAAAATTTGTAAAATTTGGTCCTCCAACAGATCTAAGCCGGTCCCACATTTAGCAGATATTGCTACCAGGGGTTGTCCAGCATAATCAGTGACTTGGGGTGGTTCATTATTGAGGTCAATTTTATTAAGGATCCAAATAACATTACACTCGTCCTGTAAGATGTTTTGCTTAAGGTAATCATCTGCATCATCTAAAGATTCTAAAAGAACTAACACCAGCGCAGAACGACCGATAATCTCCCTGGTCTTTTTTATACCTGCTTGTTCGACAATATCCTCAGTTTCTCTAATCCCTGCCGTATCCACAAAGCTTAGGGGTACCCCCTTTAAAGCAATAGAGGCTCTCACTGGGTCGCGAGTCGTTCCTGGGACATTGGTCACAATCGCCACTTCTTCTTGGGAAAATAAATTCATCAGCGTTGATTTACCAACATTAGGCTTACCTACTAAGCAGACCTGAAAACCATCCTGAATCATTTGGCCCTTGGCAGCAGTCTCTTTTAAAGCAACAATCGCCTGCTGAATGGATTGTATTTTTGACTTAATCTGTCCTTTTTCGATAAAATCTATCTCTTCTTCTGGAAAATCTAAACATGCTTCTATGTACATGCGAATATCGATGAGTTTTTTTAATAAGTCATTGATTTGTAATGAGAAATTTCCCTTTAAAGAATTTGCTGCATTAATCACCGCCGACTTGGTAGACGCATTAATGATATCCGCTACCGCTTCAGCCTGAGTTAAGTCTAGTTTGTTATTCAGGAACGCACGGTAAGTAAATTCACCAGGTTTGGCCATGCGGGCTCCCATAGATAGCGCTTCCTCCAACAAGGACTGCAGCAATGCTGGGCCGCCGTGCAATTGAAACTCGGCCACATCTTCACCCGTAAATGACTTGGGACCTTTAAAACCGATCAATAAACCCTTATCGAGTAATTGACCTTCATTAGAATAAAAGGAAGTGAAGTGAGCCCGATGAGAATCGATAGAATCTAGATGAGTAATTTGATGGGCGATAGTGAACGCATCAGGACCAGATATTCTAATAACACCCACGCCCCCCATGCCAGCGGCTGTCGCAATAGCGGCAATGGTTGAATCATCATTTACAAATGATGAATTAACCATTTCCTTTCTTCTTCATAGCCGTCGCATGAATCTGTTTATTCACATACCACTGTTGCATCATCGACAACACGTTGTTGATGAACCAATACAACACCAACCCAGCAGGGAAAAAGAAAAAGAAGATACTGAAGATAATGGGCATCATCATCATTAATCGGGCCTGAGTCGGATCCGTAGGTTTTGGATTCAGTTTTTGTTGTAAGAACATTGAAGCCGCCATTAGTATTGGCAAAATATACAATGGATCCTTCACTGAAAGGTCTGTAATCCAGCCAAAAAATGGAGCCTGCCTTAACTCAACCGCTCCTAACAACACCCAGTAGAGCGCAATAAATACCGGAATCTGAATCAGGATGGGGAGACAACCGCCTAGCGGGTTAATTTTCTCAGTTTTATAGAGCTCCATCATGGCCTGTTGCATTTTTTGTTTATCATCACCGAATTTTTCTTTCATACTCTGTAGCCTCGGTGCGACTTCTTTTAATTGAGCCATAGACCGGTAGCTTGAAGCAGATAGCGGGTAAAAGAAAATCTTAATGACTAGGGTTAATAAAATAATAGAAACGCCCCAGTTATGCACTAACTTCTGTATGCCTGATAACAATGAAAACAAAGGTGAGGCAATAAAGGTTAACCAACCATAATCTACGGTATACTCCATCCCAGGAGCGGCTTTAATTAATTGTTTTTTCAATTGGGGACCAGAATACAGAACCGAACTGACTTCCGCACTGGAACCCGCTTCTACCATTGCAAGCTTAGCTCGAACACCAGCAGAGGAGATGCCGTCTGTAAGGCGTTTGGTATAAAATTGTCTGGGAGAGTTGCCTGGGATGATCCATGCGCTAGCAAAGTATCTTTGGATGATTCCAATCCATCCATCGTTAGCATTCTGAGTAAAAGGTTTTTGATTGTCGATGTCATTGAAATCCATTTTTTTAAACTTACTCGCCTCTGTAAAATAGGATATGCCTGTAAAGGTCGGCATCAAGCCTGATTTTTCTGCGGATTTGTGATCGTGTAACAACTGATAATATATTTGAGGCTGTAAGGCAGCATCGCTTTTATTAGTAATCGAGGTGACCAACTTAATCTGGTAGTTATCGTTTGAAAAGATGTATGTCTTGACGACCTTAACTTCCTCATTTTCAAAGATGATAGGAACGCGGACTTCTTGATCGTTTGATTCGTATTGTAACTGGTCCGACTTAAACACATCCTTATGAGTGGGGAGGTTTTTACCAATCAAGCCGCTTTGGGCGATATATAGGAGAGGGTTCATTTCATCGTTCAGGATTTCATACAAACCGTCTTTGTTGTCGTTTTGAAAATTCACCAATTTTAGTTTTCTAATATCTCCACCGACCGTGTTAATTTCAGCCTCGTACAAAGATGTTTTCACCACTATTTTTTTATCATCCGCAAGCTGATATGCAGGGTTTTCGATATTGCTTGAATCGTAATCACCTGGCTGAAGATCACTAAGCTCAGCGTTACTGACAGCCAGCTCTGTTTGCAATTGTTTTTGTTGCCAAGAGTCCCACAACAACAACAATGAAAATGAAAAGACTACAAATAATATTAGACGTTTGGTTTCCATATTTTCCTAACTATATCTATGGTAATGGATCGGGGCCACCTCTATTCCATGGGTGGCACTTTAAAATTCTTTTTGCAGCTAAAAACAAAGCTATAAAAACATTGTATTTTTTTAAAGCCTCAATTGTATATTCAGAACATGACGGCGTAAACCTACATGAAGAAATAAAAAAAGGGCTAATCGCTCTTTGATAAATTCTAACCAAAAGGATAAAGAGATTATTTAGCATGCGTATTAATAAAGGTATGAATATCCTTTTTGACTATCGAATAGTCTTTTTTATGAAAGTTTTTCTTAACTTGAATAATTATGTCCAGCTTACTTGAATTATCAAACTGTCGAAAGACATCCCGAATCACTCTCTTCATGTAATTTCGTGCAACAGCTTTTTTATTGATTTTTTTGCCAACAATGAGACCGAACCGGTTGTATTCTAATTGGTTCGGTTTACGAAAAATGTTAATAAACTCACCACTAAAGCGCTTTCTTAAAATAAAAACGGATGAAAAATCATCCGCATTTGTCAATCGAGTAAGCGAGCTTACAATCAAAGATTAAAGACCTAACCTTGCTCGTCCTTTAGCTCTTCTTGAAGCGATAACAGATCTTCCGCCCTTAGTTTTCATTCTAACTAAAAAGCCATGTGTTCTTGCTCTTTTTACCTTAGAAGGCTGATATGTACGTTTCATGATGGTATTCCATAAAATTTAAATTGATCGCGAAATATACATAAATTTAATCAAAAAGTCAATTTATATAATTGTTATATTTGCATTTTGCCTGTGGATAACTTTTTACAAATCCGTTATCATTTCTATCCAAGAATAAAAAATTAAATATGAAAACAGAAGAGTTCTGGGAAATAGTTTCAACCCAATTAAAGAAAAAGTTAACCGCCCAACAATTCAAAACCTGGGTAAAACCTTTATCAATTCGAGAACAAGAAAATTCCTTGGAGATTGTAGCACCCAACCAGTTCATCCAACAGTGGGTTACTGATCGGTTCTCCAAAGAAATTATAGAAATTGGCAAAGAACATAAGATTAAAAATAAAATTTTATTTGTAACTGAAAAAGGCAAAAAAATTTCTAAACCAATCAACAAAGGTAAAGAAAAAAATGAGATAAAACCTAAAGTTGAGGACACAACACCAAAAGCAGTAATTAATAAAACAACTGGGCTTAATAAAAATCTTAATTTTGAAAATTTTGTCACAGGTCGAGCAAACCAGCTTGCCACAGCCGCAGCCAAACAAGTCTCAGAGCGTCCAGGAGAATCGTACAATCCCCTGTTTATATACGGAGGGGTAGGACTCGGCAAAACACACTTGCTGCAATCCATTGGAAATAAAGTTAAAGAAGAAAATAAAGATTTTAAAATTAAGTATTTACATGCTGAAAGATACGTCACAGATGTCGTAAAAGCTTATGAAGGTAAGACATTTGATCAGTTTAAAAAAAATTACCACTCGCTAGATCTTCTGTTAATTGATGATATCCAATTTATTGGTAAAAAAAATAGAACGCAAGAAGAATTCTTTTATGCATTTAACACACTGATCGAAAATAAAAAACAAATTATCATTACTTGTGATAGTTACCCAAAAGAGATTCAAGGGGTAGATGAAAGATTAAGGACTCGATTTAGTTGGGGTTTAACAGTAGCCATAGAGCCTCCAGAGTTAGAAATGAGAGTGGCTATATTATTGAAAAAAGCAGAAATTTCAAAAATAAACCTTCCTGAAGATGTTGCTTTTTTTATTGCAAAACAAATTCGATCCAATGTTAGAGAATTGGAAGGAGCGCTTAATAGAATTGTCGCATTATCTAACTTCACTAACTTACCAATTGACTTAAACCTTGCAAAAGAAGCATTAAAAGATCTCATTGCGGTTCGTGGAAGACAAGTTACGGTAGAAAATATTCAAAAGACAGTTGCTGATTATTATAAGATTAAAATTTCTGATATGGTGGGCAAAAAGAGATCAAGAAATTTTTCGAAACCAAGACAGGTTGCAATGACTTTAACAAGAGAATTGACTAATTTAAGCTATCCAGAAATTGGTAATTATTTTGGTGGGCGTCACCACACTACTGTTATGCATGCGTGTGAAGAAATTGAGGAACAAAGATTAAATAATCAATCTTTGGGACAAGATTTAGGCTTTTTAATGCAAGTATTAAGAGGATAAGGTTGTGGGTTAATTGTTGATTAAATGTGAACAATTGCCTGGTTTAAAAATTTAAATTTTTTGTCCACAATTTAACCACAATTAATCCATATTAAATCCACTGATTTATATCCGATATAACCCATTAAGAATCAGTTAACTGAATGTTCTTAACAGTTTTTTAATGTATTATTATTACTATTAAATATATAAATAATTTAAAAAAATGAATATAAGAATCAATCGTGAAGTTCTAATAAAACCATTAAGTAGTGTTGTGGGAATTGTAGAAAAAAGACAGGCGCTACCTATTCTTTCTAATTTGTTACTGGTAGGTAATGCAAACAAACTAACATTCACAGCAACAGATCTTGAAATGCAAACAAGTTTAAATATTGATACTAAAATTGAAACTGATTTTGAAATTACCATCTCAGCCCGAAAACTGTTTGATATTACAAGAGCACTTCCTGAAAACACTGAGCTGGATTTTCAGATTAATGAATCAAGAGTGAATGTTAAAGCAGGTAAAAGTAAATTTAATTTACAAACCCTTCCTTCAAAAGACTACCCTTTGTTGAAGAAAAATGATTCAGAAAGTGTGTCTGTAAAATTATCGCAAAATAAATTAAAAGGGTTATTAAAACAGGTTGATTTTGCAATGGCTCAGCAGGATATAAGATATTATTTAAATGGGTTGCTATTTGAGATTCAAGGCCAAAAATTAAACATAGTTGGTACTGATGGACATCGTCTTAGTTTTACATCAACGAAATTAGATGATAGTTACGAGAAGAAGGAAGTGATTATTCCAAGAAAAACGATTATGGAGTTAATTAAACTTCTGAATGACTCGGATGAGATTGTTGAGTTAGAAATTTTAAACCAACAAGTGACTTTTAAATTTGGTGATATTTTTATTATTACAAAAGTAATCGATGGTAAATTCCCAGACTACAACCGAGTAATCCCTGTAGGGTATGAAAATGGATTCCTTATTGAAAGACAAATGTTATTAAATGCGATGCAACGTGCATCAATTTTATCAAACGAAAAATATCGTGGTATTAGGTTGGTCCTCTCTGAAAATAATATGCAATTAATTACCACTAACAGTGAACAAGAGGAAGCACAAGAAGATATAGAGATTTCATATAACAAAGAAGCAATTGATATTGGGTTTAATGTCACTTACTTAATTGATGTGTTAAATAACATTCAATTTGACCAATTATCTTTTGCCTTTAAAGATTCTAATAGTAGTTGTCTGGTAACCATTCCAAACAATGATGATTATAAATACGTTGTAATGCCAATGAGGATTTAAATTGACTGAAGAAAACAAAGCTTATTCGTCGGATAGTATCAAGGTCTTAAAAGGCCTAGAAGCAGTTCGAAAAAGACCAGGGATGTATATTGGAGATACCTCTGATGGCAGTGGATTACATCATATGGTTTTTGAGGTGTTGGATAACGCTATCGATGAAGCATTAGCAGGTCATTGTGATGATATTAAAGTGATTATTCATCCAGATAATTCTGTGTCTGTACAAGATAATGGTCGAGGAATTCCAACCGACATTAAAGAAGACGATGAGGAAAAAAGGTCCGCAGCTGAAATAGTTATGACGGAGCTTCATGCTGGAGGAAAGTTTGATCAGAATTCATATAAAGTTTCTGGTGGACTTCATGGGGTGGGGGTGTCTGTTGTTAATGCATTGTCGGACTGGCTTAAATTAAAAGTTCATCGAAACAATAAGATTCATGAGATTGAATTTGCTAGAGGTGAAAGAAAAGAAAGTTTAAAAATCATAGGTGATACTGATAAAACGGGAACAGAGGTTCAGTTTCTACCATCAGTAAGCACCTTTACAGACATTAATTTTCATTTTGAGATATTAGCTAAAAGAATTAGAGAGCTATCATTTTTAAACAATGGTGTCAAAATTGAATTAATTGACCATCGCACAGGTAAATCAGAAAATTTCGCATTCTCAGGCGGCGTTACTGGGTTTGTAGAATATTTAAATAAAACCAAAACCACCATTCATAAAAATCCATTTTCCGCAGAAGGTGAAAAAGATGGAATCACGGTTGAAGTGAGTATGCAATGGAATGATTCATACGGTGAAAATGTTCAATGTTTTACAAACAACATTCCTCAAAGAGACGGTGGTACACACCTTACTGGTTTAAGAGGGGCAATGACTCGGACCATTAATACCTATATTGAATCTAATGATTTAGCAAAAAAAGCTAAAGTAGATACCACGGGTGATGACATGCGTGAAGGTTTAAGTTGCGTCTTATCAGTTAAGGTTCCTGAGCCTAAGTTCTCATCACAAACAAAAGATAAGCTTGTATCAAGTGAGGTTCAACCGGTTGTTCAAGATGTGGTTGCGAAAAAATTAACAGATTATTTATTAGAGCATCCTGCTGATGCTAAGATCATTTGTGGAAAAATTGTCGATGCGGCTCGTGCCAGAGAAGCAGCAAGAAAAGCACGAGATATGACGCGACGAAAAGGGGCAATGGATTCACTTGGTTTGCCTGGAAAATTAGCGGATTGTCAGGAAAAGGATCCTAGTTTAAGTGAGTTATATTTGGTCGAGGGTGACTCTGCTGGAGGCTCCGCTAAACAAGGTAGAGATAGAAAAAACCAAGCTATCCTTCCGTTAAAAGGAAAAATTTTAAATGTAGAAAAAGCTAGGTTAGATAAGTTATTATCATCCCAAGAAATTGCAACATTAATCACAGCCTTGGGAACCGGAATTGATAAAGATTTTAATCTTGAGAAGCTTAGATATCATCGCATCATCATCATGACTGATGCGGATGTTGATGGCGCTCACATTAGAACACTATTATTAACTTTCTTTTATCGTCAAATGCCACAGCTTGTTGAGAACGGTTATGTATATATTGCACAACCACCTCTCTTTAAAGTGAGGCAAAATAAAAAAGAACAATATTTGAAAGATGAGCAAGAATTAGAGCTATATTTAATTGAATCAGCTTTAGATGGCGCTGAACTAAAGATTGATAAAAATATTATATCAGGTGAATCTCTTGGTAACTTAGTAAGAGAAATGATACTAAATGATGCGGTTATTAGGCGCTTGGCTCATAGGTATGACTCTTCTATATTAAAAGCGATTTATTTGTGTGGTGATATTAATCTTGATTCTGAAGAGGCGACCCTATCATATGTTGAAAAATTAAAAATTTCTTCTTTGATAGAAAACATTAATTTTGATGTTAAGAAAAATCCTAATTCTGAGAAATTCATGATTGAAATTAATCAGTTTAGACATGGAAACTTGATCACATCAGTATTAGATGAAGAGTTTTTATTGTCAGGTGATTATAAACAAATTATCAAAACATCCTCATTAACTAAAGATTTAATTCAAGAAAAAGCTACTATTTCAAGAAATGATAAAGCTTTAGAAGTTGGTGAATTTAAAGAAGCGGTGGATTGGTTAATGTCTGAAGCAAAATCAGGGTTAAATATTCAACGCTATAAAGGTTTAGGTGAAATGAACCCTTCCCAATTATGGGAAACGACAATGGACCCATCCGTAAGAAGGTTGCTTCAAGTAAAAATCGAAGATGCAATATCTGCTGATCAGGTATTCTCCACACTTATGGGGGATCAGGTCGAACCAAGAAGAAACTTTATTGAATCAAACGCGCTTGGAGTTAATAACCTGGATATTTAATGACTTTAAGTGAACTTAAATTCATTGTTGCAGTAGCAAAAGAAAAAAATTTTCGTAGAGCTGCTGAAAAATGTTTTGTCAGTCAACCTGCACTAAGTCTAGCAATAAAAAAACTTGAAGAAGAACTCAAAATATCATTGTTCGAAAGAAATCGAACTAAAGTAAAAATTACACCCATTGGCGAAAAAATAATTAATCAAGCCATAATTGTTCTAGATGAAGCAAGCAAATTAAAAGATATATCTAACAAAGGCCAGGAACAATTAAATACACCATTAAAGGTAGGTTTGATTTATTCGGTGGCTCCATACTTATTACCCTTAATCATTCCAGTATTAAGAAAAAAAACACCTGAAATGCCTTTGGATGTAGAAGAGAATATAACCAAAAACTTAGAGGTTGCATTAAAGAATGGATCTATTGAGGCGGCAGTGATAGCTCTTCCATTCGAGATACCTGGCACTGAGTGTATTCCTTTGTATGATGAGGAATTTAATGTTGTTGTTCCAACAAATCATGCGTGGGCCAAGAAAAAAGAGATAGTGGCTAAAGACCTCTCAACAGAAAAGGTATTACTTTTAAATAATGAGCACTGTTTTAGTGAACAAGTAGTAGAGGCCTGTCCAGAGTTGTCAAAAAAAAGTGAAGTATTACAGGGAAACTCATTAGAAACGATTCGTAATATGGTGGCTTCAAATTTAGGCATTTCGGTTCTACCAAAAACAGCTACAGCAATTAATTATAACAATCCCTTGGTAAAAGTGATCCCTTTCAAAAAACCAGTGCCGTTTAGAAGAATAGCAATTGCTTACAGAAAGAGTACAGTAAGAATGGAAGCAATTGAAAAGTTTGTAATTGCATTAAAAGATATCAAATCAAATAATATCAAGATTTTTTGAGGTAAGAACGAATGATTATTGGTGTTCTAAACGAATTTGAGAAAAATGAAAACAGGGTCGCGATCAGTCCTGAAATTGTTAAAAAATTAAATGCAAATAAAATTAAAGTTTTTCTTGAACATGATTGTTTTACTCAAGCTGAGTTTTCTGAAAAGGATTTTATTGAGGCAGGCGCCCTAATCAAAACAAGAAAAGATATTTCAAACGAAGCAGATATTTTGTTAACGGTATCATTACCGACCAATAAAATATTAAAAGAACTAAAAAAAGGAATTGTGATTGGAAATTTAGGCTCTACAAAAGACTTCTCTTTTAAACACAACGCCTTCGATCTTTCTAAATTACCGAGAAATACACGTGCACAATCAATGGATGTTTTATCATCACAAGCAAATATTACGGGCTACAAATCTGTTTTATTAGCATTAGAGTTTTATAAAAAATTTATGCCGATGCTCATGACAGCTGCAGGAACTGTAAAACCAGCAAGGGTATTAATTTTGGGGGTTGGGGTTGCTGGACTACAAGCTATAGCGACAGCGAAAAGGTTAGGTGCAGTAGTAGAGGCATCGGATGTTCGACCTTCGGTTAAGGATCAAGTGGAATCTTTGGGGGCTAAATTTGTAAATGTTCCTTATGAAACGGATGAAGAAAAAGAAATCGCTGAAGGTAAGGGTGGTTATGCGCAGATGATGCCAAAATCTTGGTTGGATAGACAACGACAAATAATTTCAGAAACTATTAAAAAATCTGACATTGTTATTACAACGGCATTAGTTCAAGGAAAAAAACCACCTGTATTAGTTAATGAGGCTGATGTGCGATCAATGAAACCAGGATCTGTAATTGTTGATATTGCTGGCGGTAACTGCGAACTGACTGAGATTGATCAAGTAATCAATGTTGATGGAAAAACTATTGTGGGCTATCAGAACCTCCCATCAATGTTGGCGCATGACGCTTCAATTTTATATGCAAAAAATCTATTTAATTTTCTTGAATTAATTGTTGTAGACAATCAAATAAAAATTAACAAAGAGGATGAGCTTGTTAAAGCTTGTTTACAGAATTAGGAATTATTTATGGATGAAATCTTAACAATACAAAATATCACCATATTCGTTTTAGCTATTTTTGTTGGATTTCACGTGGTCTGGAATGTGACCCCAGCACTTCATACACCTCTAATGTCTGTTACGAATGCTATTTCTGGAATTGTTATTGTAGGCGCGATATTACAGGTGGTTGAAATTGATGGAGATATTTTTTCTTTCAGCAGCATCTTGGGCGCGATTGCAATTTTTTTTGCATCGATAAATATTTTTGGAGGGTTCATGGTCACGCAGAGAATGCTGGATATGTTTAAAAAGAAAGAAAGAAATAAACAATGACCACCTTGAATTTATCTTTGTATTTAATCTCAGCAATTTTAATTATTTTAGCATTGCGAGGTCTCTCTTCACCTCAATCGTCTAGAAGAGGAAATTATTACGGGATGCTTGGAATGACTATTGCTGTCATTACGACCCTCAGCATGAATTTAAATTATATTTTTTCACTTATAGCAATTTCTATCTTGGCAGGAGGAACAATAGGATTAGTTATTGCAAAAAAAGTCCATATGACCAAGATGCCGGAACTAGTTGCCCTAATGCATTCTTTTGTTGGGTTAGCAGCGATGCTGATCGCGTTTGCCTCAATCTATAACTATACGAATATCTACTCAACGACCCAAAGAGTTGAGTTATTTTTAGGGTCGTTTATTGGTGCAATTACCTTTACTGCATCCTTGGTAGCATTTGGAAAACTATCTGGAAAGTTCATTGCGAAGACAATAATATTTAAAGGACAACACCTATTAAATTTAACAATCTTTATACTAATGATCCTTTTTGGAATGGTCTTCTTTATTTATGAAA
Source organism: Methylophilales bacterium MBRSF5 (assembly GCA_001044335.1). NCBI lineage: Bacteria > Pseudomonadati > Pseudomonadota > Betaproteobacteria > Nitrosomonadales > Methylophilales bacterium MBRSF5. The sequence goes on along the minus strand of CP011001.1, from coordinate 1,265,788 downwards.
GCAATCTTGCCTTCATATTAATGAATTGTTGTGCATTGATTTTAGGCATCACACTTATAATTCCGATTGGTGGGGCTGATATGCCAGTGGTGGTGTCTATGTTAAACAGTTATTCTGGATGGGCGGCGGCTGGAATTGGATTTACGTTAAATAATTCTGTTCTTATTATTGCTGGAGCATGTGTAGGATCTTCAGGTGCAATATTGTCATACATTATGTGTAAATCAATGAACAGGTCGATCGTGTCAGTTTTACTTGGCGGTTTTGGATCAGATGTCGCGGTGGCATCAGCCACAGAAAATCAAAAACAACACAAATCTGGTTCTGCTGCGGACGTCGCATATCTTATGAGCTCATCCGAAAATATAATAATTATTCCTGGTTATGGGTTAGCTGTTGCTCGTGCCCAGCATGCACTGCAAGAGCTCACTAACAAATTATTAGAGAAAGAAATAAATGTTCGATATGCAATTCACCCAGTTGCTGGGAGGATGCCTGGACATATGAACGTCCTCTTAGCTGAAGCTGACGTACCTTATGATCAAGTCTTTGAGATGGAAGAAATTAATAATGATTTTTCTGATACAGATCTTGTATTTGTAATTGGTGCTAACGACGTAGTTAATCCAGCAGCAAAAAAACCTGGATCGGCTATTTATGGAATGCCAATATTAGAAGCACAGAAAGCAAAAACCATTATCGTTAATAAAAGAACTATGGGTGTCGGATATGCTGGTCTCGATAATGAGCTGTTTTATGATGATAAAACAATGATGTTTTTAGGTGATGCTAAAGATTGCGTAGAAGATTTAATTAAAGCTGTCGAAGAATTATAATTACTCTATGGAATTACTTTTATTGTCATTACTTCTGATCTTTTCTTTTGTGGTCGCACTCTATTCAATTATTTATGCTTTCAAGCAAATGGATCTAGAATCGAATACAACATCTCAAAAAAAAGATTTAAAACCAAAAGCTAAGCCAAAAACAAAATATAAGTCACAGTTTTTAAAGTCAGCAAAAAATATTGATTTGGATTTATAAGTTATTTAATCATTAATTTAATTAAGTAACCAATGATAGAAATAAAGCCAACAGAGAGCAACCAGATTAATATGAAAAAAAAAACTTTCTTCAATTAATGATAGCTTTCGTCAGGTTTGGTTTTGCCTCGAAATACCCAATATGTGAATGACGTATAGACTAAAATTATGGGCATAAAGATCAATACGCCGACTAATAAAAATTGCAAACTTTTTTTCGGTGCGGCAGCTTGCCATATATCCAGTGAAGGCGGGACGATATTGGGATAGATGCTGATCATCAACCCAATAAACGATAACAAAAATAAAATAATACTCCAAACAAATGGCTGTAAATCATTATTTTTGATTAACGCACGAAAGCAACATACAGTTGAGATTGCAACTAAAAGAGGCACTGGTAGAACATATAATATACGCGGATAGCTAAACCATTTTTCAAAGTATTCTGGATGTAAGTAAGGTGTCCACAGACTCACGATAAGAATCATTATCAAAGTCAAAATAAAAAAACGTTTACCTAACATTTGCATATGTCGTTTGGTTTTATTTTCAGTTTTATAAATCAACCAAGTTGATCCTAAAAGCCCATAACCAAAAACTAAGGCGATGCCCGTGAAAATAGAAAAGGGTGATAACCAATGCCACCAGTCACCATTAAATGCTCGACCCTCCATAGGAATACCTTGAATAAATGCTCCTAGTGCCACACCTTGAAAAAAAGTAGCACCGATTGAACCAATGATAAAAGCTTTATCCCATATTTGAGTTTTACTTTTATCCTTCCATCTAAATTCAAAAGCAACCCCTCTTAAAATTAAACCAATGAGCATAGCGGTTAGCGGAACATATAGTGCTGGTAGAACGACGCTGTATGCTAATGGAAATGCTGCAAATAAACCACCTCCTCCTAAAATAAGCCAGGTTTCATTACCATCCCATACCGGAGCAACGGTATTCATTGCGATATCTCTTTCCCATTTGGATCCGATAAAGGGGTAATTAATTCCAATACCTAAATCAAAACCATCGAGGACGACATATGCAAAGATAGCAAAGCTTAAAATAATGGCCCAAATCAGTTCGATACTCATGCTTTATCAAATAACTTTAATGAAACGCCCAAAGAGCCAACTTTTTTGGTTGCATCTTTATCTTGTTCGGGGTTAATAGAAAACTGCTTAAAAATATAATAAGTACCAGCGCCAAAGACGAGAAAATAAATCACAATAAATACCAAAAGGGAAGTTGCTACTGCAGGTGCATCAATCGGTGACACTGAATCCACGGTTCTTAATACACCATAAACTGTGAATGGTTGTCTTCCCACTTCAGTGGTTACCCATCCAGCTATGACGGCAATAAATCCAGCTGGGCCCATAAGCAGACATATTTGGTGAAACAACCTAGTTGAATAAAACAGGTTTTTAAATCTTAAGAAAAGGCTCCATAAACCCAAAGCTATCATAGCCATGCCAATACCAACCATAATTCGAAATGACCAGAAGATGATCTCAGCAGGTGGAATCTCATCGGCAGGAAAATCTCTAAGGCCTTTGATTTCTGCATCAAAATCATGCTTTAAAATCATGCTTCCTAATTTTGGAATCTCAACAATGGAATTAATTTCCATGGCATCATCATCAGGTATGCCGAATAAAATTAATGGAGCCCCCTTCTTGGTTTCATAATGGCCCTCCATCGCAGCAATTTTTGCGGGCTGATATTCCAATGTATTGAGTCCATGCATATCTCCTGCAACTAATTGCAATGGGGCAACGATAGCAGCCATCCACATAGCCATGGAAAGCATGGTGCGTGCGCATAAATTTTTATTGTTCTTTAAAAGATGCCATGCACCAACGGCTCCTACAACAAACGCGGTGGTTAAGTACGCAGCCATCAGCATGTGCACTAGTCGATATGGAAAAGAAGGATTAAAAATAATTTGAATCCAATCCTCAGGCACAAACTGCCCGACCTCATTGATGCTAAAACCTGCTGGGGTATGCATCCAACTATTAACAGATAAGATCCAGAACGCTGAAAAAAATGTTCCAAAGGCCACCATGAGAGTGGCAAAGAAGTGAAGTTGTTTGCCGACCTTGTTCATGCCAAATAACATAATGCCTAGGAAACCTGCTTCTAAGAAGAAAGCGGACAAGACCTCATAACCCATTAATGGCCCAAGGACCGGTCCGGTTTTATCTGAAAATACTGACCAATTGGTTCCAAATTGATAACTCATGACAATGCCAGAAACAACGCCCATACCAAATGCGATGGCGAATATCTTTAACCAATAATTAAATATATTTAAATAACGATCTTCTTTTTTCCATAACCAAAGCCCTTCGAGAACGGCAAGGTAGGATGCGAGACCAATGGTAAAAGCAGGAAAAATAATGTGGAAACTGACCACAAAGGCAAACTGGAAACGGGCTAAATCAATGGCTTCAAACATAAGCAAGATTATATAACATTATATAAAATTATATAATATATTTTTATAAATTAATTTTCTTTTTCCCTGGAGAATTCTTTGCCAAGAGATCCCAGAGCCAATTAGGAAGGATATGCATAATTTTAGCAATGATTGACATTTGCCATGGCAGTATCGCGTGAGACTTTTTTTTATTAATTATTTTAATTATTTTTTTTGCAGCACTTTCGGCATCAATTAAAAAGGGCATCGGATAATTGTTGATATCAGTCATTGGCGTTTTTATATAGCCAGGAGAAATGGTGGTCACAAATATATTAAATTTTTTTAATTCCACACGAATGCTTTCCATGTAGTTTATGAGTGCTGATTTTGATGCGCTATAAGCACCAGCTCCAGGAAGCCCCCTGATTCCTGCAACTGAGGCAACAGCAACTAATTGCCCTTCTTTGTTTTGAATAAAATCCCCAACAAAAGGACTAAAAGTGTTTAAAACACCATGAAAATTAATTTGAAAAATCTTTTGAATAATTTCTAAATCTTTTGAATCAGCAGCGAGTGTTCCAGAACTGACCCCGGCATTAGCAATAACAATATCAGGACAACCACACAGCTGCTTAAATTTATCTGCTGCCTTTTGCATTGAGACAACATTTTCAACATGAGCTGGCAGAACAAAGGATGTGCATTGTAATTGTTTTTGCAATGCGAGTAATCTTTTTTTGTTACGACCCACAAGGCCCAGGCTAACATTCTGAGCATCCAGTTGTTTAGCTATGGCATAGCCTATTCCTGAAGAAGCTCCGGTAATAAATATTTTTTTGGACAATATTTTATTTTTGGGAACGGATAGACTCTAAAATTCCATTGGTGACATCAATGGCATTTTTTGGACCACCAGCCATTGTTGATGAGGTTATGTAAGAGCCATTAATGATAAGAGTAGGCACCCCTGTGGCTCCTGCACTTCGAAACATTTGGTTAGCTTTTTTTAGTTTAGCTTCCATAGAAAAAGATTTAAATGCAGCCTTTACTTTGTCCGTATCCAGTTTTGCATTAGTCGCAATCCACTTAATTGCACCCGCCTCATCAACAGGACTGAGAGTTTTATCTTTATGAATCGCTTCAAACATTTTGCTGTGCAGATCATCTAACACCTCGAGTGACTCCATTGCATAAAACGCTCTAGCCATTGGAATCCAGTCACGTCTTGGAACAGCAGGCACTTTTTTGAAGACCACATCTTTGGGTAAGGATGCCTGCCATTTTTTTAATTCAGGCTCAAATGAATAGCAGTGACCACAACCGTACCAAAACATCTCAACCACTTCTATTTTATCTTTTGACTCTGTGGCAATTTTTTCTTTAGTTGGCTTGAAATTGACATTCAGTTGGGGATCAACTGCGTGTGCAAATTGAAAGATAAAAATACAAAATAGAAAAAATATTTTTTTCATTACTAATCCTTAAAATAACGTTATTTAATCTTTGGGCTTTGTGAGCTTAATTAAGTTCGCTTTAAATCCTCCTTTAATAAGATTTTCACGGATTTTTTTTGCTTGATCGATATCTTCATATGGTCCAACACTGACCCTGTGGAAGGTATCATCACCAATTCTTGCAGACATAATGACCGACTCGTAGCTCATCAAGGCTAGTTTCGCTTTTAAATTATCTGCCTGGGATTCTTCAGAAAATGCACCTACTTGTAAGTAGTATTGTATAGCTCGATCATCCTTGTTCTGAGTAATATCTTTGCTGTACGTTTCTTGGCTTTCAGGTAGGTTGTCATAAAAATCAAAAGAAGCCTCCTCATCAATTGCGATAACATCTTCATCACCAAATGCAGAATTTATCTCAATGCATGCCCCCTCGGTGTCTTTAAATACAAAAGGTGATTTTCCACTGGTAATAAATAAGGTGACCCCAATCGAAAGAAGAATACCTAATAAGACACCAATAAATAAACCGTTGGTAAATAATGCCTGCGTTTGGTTAATTTCTTTTTTTGTTCGATAGTCTTGAGCCATATATATTCCTACATTTTATTTGGGGCTGAAACGCCTAATAATTGTAACCCATTTCTTAGTACATTTTTGGTGGCTAAAATGAGCGCCAGTCTCGCACATTTAATATTTTGGTCGTCAATCAAAAATTTATTAGCATTGTAGTAGCTATGAAAGTCACCAGCAAGGTCCTTTAAAAAAGTGGCAATATAATGCGGTGAGCTTTCTTCAGCAGCCAAGCTGATTATTTCCGGAAACTCTGATAGTCTTTTAATGAGCTGATGTTCATGTTTAGTTGAAAGAAGGGCTTCGTTAAATTGTAAAAGTTGATCTTGTCCTAATTCGGATTGATTCAATACTGCACAAATTCTAGCGTGGGCGTATTGAATATAATAAACCGGATTCTCGTTAGTTTGCGAAGTAGCCAGATCAATATCAAACACCAATTGTGAATCAGGTCTGCGGGCAATTAAGAAATAACGCGTGGCATCACAACCAACCTGATCAATAAGGTCACGTAACGTGACATAGCTGCCGGCTCTTTTGGAAATCTTAACTTCTTGGTTATTTTTGGTGACCGTGACCATCTGATGGAGAACGTATTCTGGCCAGTCTTGAGGAATCTTTTTTTGTAATCCCTGTAAGCCAGCACGAACCCGGGTAATGGTGCTGTGATGATCGGCCCCTTGTTCGTTAATGACGCGCACGAACCCTCGTTGCCACTTATTTAAATGATAGGCAACATCAGGAACAAAATAGGTATACCCACCGTCCGATTTGACCATGACCCTGTCTTTATCATCACCAAAGTCAGTCGTTCTCAACCACGTCGCATCATCTTTTTTATAGGCAAAGCCGTTGTCGGTTAATAGTTGTACGACTTCATGAACAGCCTCATTTTCATAAAAACTGGACTCCAATGTAAATACATCAAAATGGGTCTGAAAGGCGGCTAAGTCAATATTCTGTTCATTTCTTAAAAAGGCAACACTAAACTGTTTAATGGCTTCAAGATCATCGACATTTCCATTTGCCGTGACCGTCTCATTATCGACAGTGATGCGGGATAATGTTTTAAAAGCTTCAGCGATTTCAAGAATGTAATCTCCACGATAGCCGTCTTCAGGAAAATCTGCATCCTCAGGTGTGATCCCTTTTAATCGAGACTGCACAGATCGAGCGAGGTTGTTGATTTGTTGCCCGGCGTCATTGTAATAAAACTCGCGAGTGACTGCCCAGCCATTGGCATCCATGATGCGAGCCAATGAATCACCAATGGCTGCCCCACGACCGTGACCAATATGGAGAGGTCCCGTTGGGTTGGCTGACACAAATTCAACTTGTAATTTTTGTTTTGCGCCGTTGGCATTTCGCCCGTATTGATCATCCTTTTGAATAATATCTTTAATGATTAAAGAGCGACCGATGTCACTCAGATGAAAGTTAATGAAACCAGGACCTGCAAGTTCTAACTTATTAAAGAGCTGTTCTGATCCGACTTGATCGATAATCAGCTGGGCTATCTCGCGAGGATTTTTTTTCATTCCTTTAGCTAATTGAAGGGCAATGTTGGATGAATAATCACCGTGCTCGAGTGATTTTGGACGTTCAATGTGAATATCGACTTCAGAAATATCAATGTTTAATTGTTGTAAGGCGTCACTAAGGATGTTAGATATCTGATTTTTCACGTGCAGCGTTTTTAAAAAAAATATTATTTTACCTGAGACCTTATGACAGATATAGTAAATCTCATATGAATTTAAAAGAATCTCAAATCATAAAAGTCGCCATCGACGTCCCCGTGGACGATCTATTTGATTATCGATGTAGTGATCAGGTCGATATTGGTCAGTTTGTGGTGGTCCCATTTGGATCAAGAAAATTAATTGGTATTGTCGTTGAGGTGGATGTGAATACCACCCTCTCTACAAATAAAATAAAAGAGGTCATTCGGGTCGATGAGGAATCACTTTTTAATACGGAACTATTTAAGCTATTCCGATTTGTTGCGAGCTACTATCAATACCCGATTGGTCAGACCATTCACACCGCGGTCCCTTCCCGAATTAAACAGGGAGTGACCAGGGGCAAGAAAAAAAATTATATCTTTCATGCATCCAACAACTTATCGCATGAGGTGATTCATGGCTTTCCAAAAAATCAAAAGAACCTAATCAGAATAGCGACTCAGTTATTAACTCAACCGATGAATGAAACAAAACTCAAAACAATGAGTAATTGGAAGAAGCACATAGAGTATCTAATCAATCATGACTTAGCCACACAAGTAGAAGTCATCCCTGAAACCCCTCAGCACTCAGCACCATTAATATTGAATTCAGAACAGTCGAAGATCGTCGAACAAATAAAAAAAACAAAAGGCTTTGAGGCATTTTTAATTCATGGCATCACGGGTAGCGGCAAGACCGAGGTGTATATGCATCTGATTGATAGCCTCATAAAGAATGAAGGTCAGGTATTGGTGATGGTGCCAGAAATTAACCTCACCCCCCAGCTGGAAGATCGCTTCCAATCTCGTTTTCACACCAAAAAAATTGTCTCGTTGCACAGTCATTTATCTCAACCCGACCGACTAGAAAATTGGCGCCTCGCCAAATCAGGAGAAGCACAAATTGTCATAGGTACCCGACTGTCGGTATTCACTCCATTCAAAAATTTAACCGCCATCTTGATGGATGAGGAGCATGACATGTCTTTCAAGCAGCAGGACAACCTGCGTTACCATGCAAGGGATGTCGGCATGATGAGGGCAAAGTTACTGAATATCCCCTTCATCGCAGGCAGTGCAACACCCTCCATGGAAATATGGCACCGAGCCGTGAATGAAAAAAAATTAAAGTTATTGAGCCTAACAAAGAGGGCCAATGAGGATGCCACACTACCCCGAGTGGATCTTATTAAAACTGGTCAGGATTTAGATGAGCCCCTATCCACCTATTTAAAAGATGCGATTCAACATCGCCTGGATCAACAACAACAGGTCTTGATCTTTATTAATCGTCGAGGATTTGCTCCGGTTCTGTTTTGCTCCTCTTGTGGCTGGCAGGCTGACTGCAATCGGTGTAGCTCAAAGTTGGTGGTGCATAAAAATAAACAACAATTACGCTGCCATCATTGTGATTATCAAAGAACCATTGATTCCAGTTGTCAGGAGTGTGGCAACGTGGACTTGATGACCTTAGGAAAGGGAACGCAGAAGATAGAAGAACAGCTGGCACGACTCTTTCCTTTAGCTAGAATAAAGCGGGTGGATCGCGACACCATCAAGAATAAAAAAGATTTGGATCAGCTCTATGCCGAGATGCATGACCAAAAGCTGGATATTTTAGTGGGCACGCAAATGCTGTCCAAAGGACACGACTTTCCTCATTTAACCCTGGTAGGTATCTTGGACGCAGACCATGCTCTATATAGTTCTGATTTTAGGGCGGGGGAGCGTTTATTTTCTCAACTGGTGCAGGTGGCAGGACGCTCAGGGCGAGCATCAATTAAGGGTGAGGTGGTGATTGAGACTAATTTCCCCGAACATCCTTTGTACAAAAAAATACAGTCACAAGATTTTAATGGGTTTGCAAAAGAAGAGCTGCAGTTGAGAAAAGAATTACATTTTCCTCCGTTTGTCATGCAGGCCATGTTAAAGACTGAGTCTAAAAACAAAAAATATTTAGAAGAATTTGTGACCCAGTGTTTTCAATTCATGAGCAATTTACCCAGCAAGGTCACATGCTTTCCACCGGTGAGACCTTACCTTGAGCGCCTTCAAGGATTTGAACGCTCACATATTTACATGCAATCAAATAACCGAACAGAACTCAATCATTTCTTAAGTCAATTGCGTTCATTTATCAGCGCCATGAAGATATCTTCACGAGTTAAATGGGTGATCGATGTCGACCCTGTAGATTTTTAATTTATAAAAAGTGGCTCTTTTTATAATAAAAGTTAATTACAGATTTTTTCTTTAATGCGGTACTCAGGGCTATCAAAATCAACAATGAATTCAGACAGTTCATCATTCTTGTAGACCATATCCCCGCGAGCATTTGTTTCAGAGTAGTACTCAATAAAGTTATTCTCTATGGTATCTTTGTTGCAGTCGTAGATATTTTCTTCAAGCGCTGAGAAAGCAACGGTGGAATTATTGGTAATGAAACCATTCTGATAGTTAATGAGTACCTGCACCGTCTTGTGATCATTTTTTAAAATATCGAGTGTCGATAAATCAATAAAATAAATCTCATCCAGATCTTCATTTGTGGTGACGAACTCAAATTCGGCGTGGGCCGAAATTGATAGTAAAGTGAAGCAAAAAATGAGTGTTCGCAGAATCATAAGAATTGAGTCAAGCCTTTCTTAAAGGGTGAAGAATTGTTTAATAATTTTTCTAGTTCAATGTTGTTTACAGACCAGTGATCAAATTTACATGAATTAAGATCCAGGAGGTAGACATCGCCCGCAGGGTCAATATGCACTACGAGGTGATACTTGGTATTTTCGGTGCTTAATGAGATTTGTTCTTGGTCGGTATCTAAGTCAATCTCGCCGTAACAAAGACAGACCGCGCTGTGGTCATGGCCTGATTCCACTGCAAATCCGGTACCCCTGACAGACAAAATGCCGTGACTGATTTTTAGTTTGCGTTCCCCACCCTTTTTGAACGCACCGATCAGAGAGCCCTTCACCAAATTACCTAAAGATTCATCCGTGTTCTTTGGCAGAACGAAGACTGAATTCTTTTTAATCGAGTTGGCAGATTCTTCAAAAATGACTTTGATAAAACCATCGTGCAGGGTTTGAATCTTGTAATTTGCAGCTAGAGATTGGTTAATTTCAGCCGGCTGATCGTTAATTAACACACTTCCCTTTAACTCATGCACCATGTTTTTGGCAAATATGACCTGGGACAAAGTCATTAAAAAAGCTAAATATAAGATTTTTAAAGGTTTTTTGTTATAATTCATACAAGCATATTACTGTAAAACCTATTATTCGTGAAGAAGCTTTTCTTAATACTAATTCTATTTGTCTCTGCCCTGGTTTTTGCCGAGACAGAGGAGGAGTTGTTTGAACAGGTTTTTGATAATCCACAAAGCCTTGAACTTAACTTTAAACTCGCTCGTATCCAGCTAAAGAATGGCAACTTGAAAGGAGCAGCCGCTTCTCTTGAACGAATTTTGGTTCGCTTTGAGAATGAATCGACTGCGCAATTATTATTAGCCCGAATTAATCGTCAGCTCAAAAACTTCACTGAGGCCGATCGTCTTTATAATCAAATTATTAGTAACCCAAACGCTCCTCAAGAAAATATTGCCTTAGCTCGCCAAGAGCTAGGCCTAGCTGAAGATGCTAAAGGAGAGCAAAGCCTATGGGCGTTTAATGGTTTTTATTCGGTAGGTTGGGGTAAAAGAAACAATGCCAGAGCGGCATCAATCAATAATGAAGTGTTTTATTCTGGAACGATTTATACCAGTGCTGTATCGGACGAGGCTGAGTATTTTCGTCAAGGGATCTTGGGTTTAAATCTCTCCAGAGGGTTTGAAAGTTCAAACGATCGTCTAATATCCTCGGTAAGCTTAAATGATCGTTCTTACGATTCAAGTTACAAAGATGGCAGGAACCAGTCCTACAATTTTACCTTAGGTTATGATAAAGAAATGTTTAACGGCTATACTCGTTTTAGTGTCAATGGTGGTGAAATGCATCTAGCCAAACAAAATTTCCTTGGATTTACCGGTATAAGAATTGATCATCGGAGAGTTCTGATGCCAAACTTACTGTTAAATTTTGGTGTGGGCGGGACGAAATTAGATTTTAGATATTACGATGGTATCCCAGATAACAACCTGAAAAGTGGCTGGAATCACACAGCAAATATAGGTTTAACCAAGACGTGGAAACGTTTTCGGGGGAATATCAACTACACCGCAGGTCGCATGAGCGCTAAAGAAGATTATTATTCTTATAAAAGTGATCGAGTTGATATGAGTCTGACTACAGATTATGGCATTGGATCTACTACTATCTTTAAATCCTTCACTAAAAATAATTATGAAGACGTAAACACAGGAATCAGCCCAAATATTGAGCGTCGTGATGTGATTAACAATTATGGAGTATCTTGGTCAATCGGTTTGAAAAACTACGATATACCTTCAGCAACAGAACCCACGTTAACTATTTTTTATAGTCAAGGCTCAAACCTATCTAACTTGGTAAATTATAAACGTGATGATAATCGCGAATGGATGTTAAGTATTTCCCAGAACTTTTAATCTAGGACTTCCTGAATACCATCGATGTACGTATTAGTTGACCCGTCTATTGGAATTGTTGTGTCTTGTAGCAAAACATCAGCTTTTGTATAATCTTCCCCAGTGCCTGAAAATGGACCTGCAGTAAATTTAAAATGCATATCAGCTGTACGACCACTTGAACCAGTAAGTGAGGAATACCCGGTGCCATCTAAGGAATCCATCTGCGGCGAAATGAGTTGAACTTCATCGATCACATCAGCTAAGGGGTCAAATGCAATTCCTGTTGAGTTTACTGCACCATCAATGAAGCCAGTGTCAATGGCTAAGTCATACGTATCACCATTGAGTGTTGCAGAACCAGCTGTTAGTACTCTAAATATTGCATCAACAGCATCCGTGTCAATTTGAACGGTTGCGGTCATATTTCCGCTGGAGCCATCTTGTGCTCCACCTTGCCCACCTAATCGAATATCATCAAAACTTTTTGAGATGATTCCTGTTCGACCATTAGCAAAATCCCTTACAGTGGTCCCTGTTGGCTGACTATAACCTGAGGCTATATACAAAAAGATGTCACCAGACACGACAACATTATCAAGAGTCGTAAAATCAAAGTCTTCATCACCAGTAATTTTAGAGACTAGCTCAGCATTTTGATTAGCAAATAAACTAAACACCTCACCAACTGAAACGCTTGATGAATTGCCTGTTTGTGCAATGACCTGATCTGCTGCAGATAGTAATCCCTCAGCAACTTGAGTAGCATTTTTAGAACCTATGGCTTTTGCGAGTTCATTTTCATCATCATCAAGCATAGTTTTAGATAAAGAAGATACAAGTGATTGAGCTTCAGCAGATTGGGTTGCCGGTTTAATCTCAGATAAACTTACTTTTTGAAAAACTGCATCTATTGTCGCAGGATCAAATGATATGGGAGAAGAAATAGCACCAGTTCGGTCTACAGTAACGCCTAATCCTGATTGAGTCAGTAACTGACTAGAACCAGTTTGATCTGATAATACTTCGATAGCTCCATCGAGTAGGATAATGCTTTCTTCATCTGGCTCAATATCACCGACAACCCCAGTTCCTCGAATAGCAATTTGTGTTTTGGGTGTTTTGACCTTCATCGCATCATTATTTTTATCTGAAATTTTCCCTGAGATAAATTTAAATGCACCTTTTTTTATTGATGTAGTGAGTTTATTATCTGGAGCATCAAAATTTGAAAAAACAAATTCATCGACTTTCAATTCACTATCTTGACTAAGGTTAATAGTCATTTGATCTTTGAAAAGTAATTGAGTTTTTCCTCCAGAAGGAGTAATGATTGATTCACCTTGATTAAAATTATCGCCGGTTTTTGCTTCTCTTTTGCTTCCGTCTTCCGAGACAATAATAACTTCTTTAGTCGCAAGAGAAATCACCCCAGCCACATCTGCATAAACATTAGAATTAAAGACAAGCACTAAAATAAAAAAACGTAACAATTTCATACAGTTAATTATAGTTGAAATATTATTTTTTTCAATTATAGTATCAGTAACCACTTACTATTTTTTTATTTATAATTGAAACCAAAAGAAAAAATCATTTTGGCCCTGAAGGAGTTGATTGAATCCTCTGAGATGCCCTCGATCAGCACAAAAAATATTGCGCGTCAGGCCAATTACAGCGAGGCGATGATCTATCAGAATTTTCGCTCAAAGCATGAGCTCATGACGAGTCTTCTTAATCATCACAAAGAATCAATTACTGCAATCAAAAACAAAATTGATAAAGACTCGAGCTTGTCATCGATAAAAATTAAAAATTTCATCAAAGAAATATTTCGTTATGCAGAAAAGAATTATTCTTTTGTGTATCTTGTCATGTTCGAACCCAGAGATAACTCAGAAAAAGATTACAAAACATCATTGGATGAATTTAATCTTTTTTTGGAAGAAATTTTTAAAGACTATCTCAAGGGTTACGTGCTTGAACCCAAAAAGAACAGATATCCTGAGGATACTTTATTGAACAGTATACTGATTTTTATTTATGGGCAATTTAATCTGTACCGATTGGACAAAAAGAAGTTACCTAGTTTACGATTGGATATACGATTGGATAAATTAATTTAATAATGAAAACATTTAAACAATTCATTTTAAAATTATTATTGCCCTTCCCGGCAGGCGTATTGGTCGCTCTCTTTTTATGGTTTGTCGCGACCGCAAACATCTTGAATATTGCTGATAAGAGTAGACACTTTACCCTTGATCTCCTGAGCCAATCTTTTCCCTATGAGGAAGTTTTTGAATCCTATGCCGACAGAATGTTATTTGTCGATATTGATGATGAGGCGCTAAATAAAATTGGCCAATGGCCGTGGCCAAGACAAAAAATATCCGAAATATTTAATGCCATTAACCTGCAAAATCCAGCGGTAGTGGGGGTAGATATTTTATTTGCTGAAAAAGATCGTTATGCCTCAGAAAACATTGCAGGTTTTTTCGGGATACAGGAGGAGGAATTTACTCAGCTTGGTGTCCTGGATGGGGACAAGTTGCTAGCTGATAAAATGCAGGCATTTCCTTATGTGTTGGCCATTGCAGCCCTCGATGATGATCAAGAAATAGAAGAAAATCAGACCGATGTGACTGGACGCTTTGTGGTGATTGATGAGGCCGATCAATTTCTATACCAAGCGGATACGTTACTAGCCCCTATTAAAGAATTTGAAAATACGCCCGGCTTTGGTTTTGTAAATACCATCAATCGCGAGGGCAAGATTCGTAAAACACCCTTACTCTTTTCTATTAAAGACGAGATCCATCCATCCTTAAATCTTGAAATGGTCAGGGTTGCCCAAGGTACCCCTAACCATATTATGAAATTTAATGATGTGGGGGATAAGTTACTCATTAAGTCGGGTGAGGTCATCACGCAAACCGATCTTGATGGCACGTTCTACTTCCACTATGGCGACATGAACCGATTTAACACAGCCTCAATCTTGGACGTCATGGAAAACAAGGTGGATCTGTCTGAGAAAATCTTGATTATTGGCTCATCGGCAGCCGGCCTTGGCGACTACCACTCCACTAGTTACCAAGAAGACATTCCGGGACCGTTATTCCATTTGCAAGTGATTGATCAAATATTAGGCCAGCGGTTTATTAATTTTCATCCGGTGTATGATCAGATCATATACTTACTAACCGTCATGTTTTGTATCACCTTATGTTGGCTAATTACTAAGTACTCGGTGTATCTAATCGCCTTTGCACTCCCGATTTCCCTCGCCCCGCTCTACTATTTATCTAAGTATGCGTTTTTAGGTTTTGGGCTGATCGTGAATGTTCCCCTAGCGTTAGCCATCCTATTTTTTTCCGGCATCGCGACCTATATCATTAAAACATTCATTGAAAATATTGAAAAAAGAAAGATCCAAAGTTCTTTTTTGCAGTACGTCCCCGCAGATATTGTTAAAAATATTAATAAGGAGTCTGATGTGCCATCGTTAGGGGGCGAGGAGATCGAGGCGACTGTTTTCTTCTTAGATATTCGTGGATTCACCAGCATTACAGAAACCCTAAAAGATGATCCTAATCTTTTAGTTAAGGTGATTGGTCACATTATGAATCGGGTGACTGACATCTTAATTCGACATGAAGCGACCATCGATAAATACATCGGTGATGCGGTCATGGCATTCTGGAATGCGCCGGTGAAGGTAGAGAACCATCAAGCTAAGGCTTATCATGCCTCGTTGGCTATCAAGCAAGAGATCCCGAAAATTAATGCTGAAGTGAAAGCCATGCTCAGCCAAGAACAAAGGAAATTAATTAACGTCAATTTTGGCATGGGATTAAGTACGGGTCAGGTGGTTGTCGGCAACATGGGCTCGGAATTCCGTTTCAATTACTCGGTCATGGGGGACATGGTCAATGTTGCTGCTCGATTAGAGGCGATGACCAAAGAGAAGAAAAAGATCATCCTCGCCGGGGCACTCAACTTTTCGGATGAGGTGATCAAGAATTTTAAAGCACAGGGAATTGCGTTAAAATTTTTTGATGACATTGCGGTTCGTGGAAAAAAAGAAAAAATACCGGTCTATGCAGTCGAGTAAAATAAGATTGCTGTCTGGATTTTCTATCATGGAAATCTTGATGGCGATCGGTATTTTAGGCTTAACAGCCGCAGCCGGTTATCAAGTTTTTTTTGCGATTGAAAAAAGTCAGTATCAAGCCATCCAGGCCACGCAAAATGTTGATAAACCGATAGCAGCATTTAATCAGTTCTTTGCTCAATACAATTCCAGCCAAGAATTATCCACCGCCATTGAGGTCTTAGATCTTACCCCGAACATTGATCCATTCACGAATTCAAATCGTTTTCGTAGTGATCGGATCCGGGTGCTGTTTGATCCTGATAGCACTGATTTAGGTTTGGATGCTAACCCAGGCGACTTAACCTCCAATTTAACAGCTGACTATACCTTTGAAGATGGGAACATTGCTGCAGGGTTTGGTCAGGGTACCAGCATATCAGATCCAGATGACTTTATTCATCAGGATTATATTGCATCAGGGAGCGTGACCCTGCCAGACAGAACATTGTTTGATCCCAACGATGACCCTATTTCTCAGACTTTAAAACTTTTTGATATGGGAGGTCGAGAACGAGGGACATGGATTGGCGTTTCTTTTATTAACGGTGATTTTTATTTACGCATGCGTGCAGGCCGGGGCACTGTGAGTGAGGATGATAATTTTAGCGGTCCTGACCGAGCGATTCGTAGTATCGAGTTAAATGAAATCCCTGAATTTGATGGTATGGAGCATGACATCACATGGGATATTGATACGGGGAGTACTGACGATCAAACTCCAGGAAGAATTCGATTATGGATCGATAACCGCAAGGTCATTGATTCGGAAGCCACTTGCACAGCTGATCAGTGTCAATTGGGCCTACCTGGTGAATTGCCTACTTGGGCGGGAGGTAATTCGGGAAGCTGGGGTAATGGTGGTAATTGTGGAGGGTTAACACAGGTCCCAGGGGGTACAGAAACATATGATGGCCCACAACAATTTCAAAACTGTAACCCATGGCCAACTGCGGCCGGGACTTTGAGTGTTTTCCGAGATCAGTTGATCGATGAGAGCAACGTGCCTGCAACAGACGAACCTCAGATCACACTACCTCTAACAAATTTATCCATTGACGATAACGAGGCCATTTATTATAGAGTCTTTGCCATTCCCCAGGAGTCTTGTAAATTTACTGGAGGCTCTAATTACCAGTACACCTTTGATTGTTTTGATGATGATGATTACGATCGTTTGAAGACAGACATCGACAATTTAATGAATACCGACAACGTTCCCTTCTTTGATATCGGGATGTTGGACGGGGCGGTTTGTCGAGTCACAGCATATGACTCGGCCACTGAAACACTCACCTTAGATGAAAATTCTGGCTGCCCTACTAGTTCAGCTTCAACCGATCCCACAGCGGCCTCAACGGTGTATTTTCTACCCCCACGCTTAGTCTTTTATTCCTCTGATTTTTCATTACGATTTGTGCAGTCTGTAATGGAAAGTTTTGCCGATCCCATGGACCGCTTCGGGGATACCTTGGCTACCCGTCAGCCATCCAGTTTCTAAATTTAGTAACGTTTAACGTTGGTGATGATTCCCCTTCCATCTTCGGTGACTCCATATCGCAGTGTCGATGAAAAGGTGGCTATGGATTGGGTGCGGTCTGCCTTAGACCAAGCACAACTCATCACCCGAAAGGTATAAGGAAAAGCTGAATTTGCAATGTTGTTCGGGGTCTCATTGTCCATGACGGTAAAGTACCTCAAAAAGTGACTGCCATGATCATAGCGCGGAGACATACGGGTGCTGCGCTTCAAAAAAGGATTGGATAAAATAGCCGAACTGCCTCCGGGTGATGAGAGTGTGATGGGAATGCCATTTAAATCATTTTCAATATTGTCCTGTATTTCCTCCTCAGTTAATGCTCTTTGCCAAATGCGTGCATTATGGAAATAACCTTGGGTAAATGAATCCTGTTCCCAGTTACTTCGACCTAAAAAATTAGATGTATATGGAACACCGTTATTGGGACGCGTTGGATTTTCAGTCCACGTGGTCCAGCCGTTTGTATCAACCCCAGTAGGAACTATACTCCGATTGTTGAGGTCACCCGTTGGATTGGCAAATTCAAGAATGACAGGACTTCCATTATTACACTCACTGGGCAGGGATGTTCTGGCATTGGCAGAAGTATTGGGCCCGTCAGATGCCAGCCAGGTATCGTTGACGCCTAGTGCCATGGTGTCATTATTGCAAGTGATGCCCATGCGGATCATGTCGCTATCAACGGTAACAAAGGCATGCACCCAAATTCTTGCTGGAAAAAGAATACCCTCGTCACCAGTAAAGCCGATCATTGCTCGACTTCGATTGTAGCCTGAGGGCCTTCCAGATGAATCACCCGTTGGTTTGTAGTACTGAAAACTTAGACGGCTGGTGTTTCCTCTCCAAGCTAATACGATATTTGAATTGTCTGTATTAGGAGTCGATGGGTTGCCTAGGTCAAAAAGTCTTGGCCAAAAAGCATTTGGAAGATAATCGTCATCAGTTAAATAGGTCCAAGCTTCAAGTGTAAAACCCCCGTTTGCTGGATCTAGCTGATCATCAGGAATAATACCTAGATTAATTGATTGTAGGAGTGCTTGTGATCTTGAAATGTTACCGCCACCTGGTGCATCACTGCCAGGAATATAGAATGTGGTCGCAAGATTTCTAATCAGGTCCGCAGGCCAAGAATCTCTACCGGTATAACTTCCGCTAATACCGCATCTATTGGCATCACTTTCATCATCCGTGAGATTGTCGAAATCTGTTTCTGTGGCTAGCTGAATCCAATTAGAAAATGGATCCGTTGCAAAATCAGCCACTGCGGGTTGCATGGTGTTGACGGTGCTGTCACAGTTGCCTATCCCAGCCACCCTAGGGATATAGGCACAGAGCGTTTCCATGTTTTCTGATTGTGAGGCCAGGTTTCGAAGCAAGAAAGTAATATTCTCCAAACCAGTTCTTGCCAGGTTATTTGATTTTATCCGATTATCTTCTTTGTATTCGCTAATAATAGCAAAATCTGAATTATTGAGTAAGCTGGTAGTGATAATGACCATGATTGTGACCATCGCCATGGCTGCAGGCAGCATATAACCAGATTTTAATTTAACTTTAAAAATTTTCATGAGTACAAGACTGCGATAATCGATGTAGGTTAAGTATAAAACTTCCCTGGCCGGTACCTAAATTCTCGTCGTGCTCAAGGATGCTTTGATTGTTTGATAATAAAATAGTGATCAATCTTTTAGAATCAATTTCTGAACCAGGGTTAATCACAATAGGTGGTGTGCATCCATCCGCCTCGACACATCGAGGGACATACTCCAGCTCATTTAGAATGGCTTGCCACTGGGTCGAAGTTCTTTCGGCTCCGGCATCTAAATGTAAAAAACCTCTCGCTCGGTGATCGGCATCAATATTATGCTCAGTTTGCGGACACTTGGCACTGGTGGAACCTGCATGACAGAAAAGACAGTTCACGCTGACGCCACCAATGGATGTCGAATTATTCCCTGCACAATTGACCCCGGTGAGTGTGAGACGGTCTCGATCATTGTTGTAATTACTTGTAAAAGCAATAAAGGCGTATCGATAATTGCTTGGCAATCCATTAAACCAACTCTGATTTGGGCTTGCGATACGGCAACCGATATCCTGAATCTTGTTGTACTTAATCACGGTTTGTGAGGCATTGATATCAAGATCTAAGTTAGAATTAGTTTTTCCGATCAATCTTCCTCGGGGTTTCAGATTAAATTGGACGGTTTGGTTGTCCGAAATAAACCAAGCTCGTGTAGTATCTTTTTTGACATAAATTGGATCTGATATTTTTATAACACTGTCCGGCATGTCATCTTCGCATCCAATGCCAACCCCATGATAGACTGCATGAGGACCGCTAGCCTCCTCGAAACCCAGCCATAGGGACTGGCGGATGAATTGGTCGTTGACCACATCGTTAAACCCCATACACTTTCCATCTTGGTTGGTAAAGTTTAAATCTCCGATGGTAAAAGTGACGGTATTAGATCCATCATAAGCCCTGGGGTTAGCCTCAGATTTTGCCAGTAATCTTGAAATTTTTTGAACAGTGAAATTTTTTTCAGTCAGAATTTTGTTGAGCTCTTCTATGTTATTTTGTTTTGTAGTGAAGTTGTTCATCATGCTCCACATAAACAGTCCAACAATACCCGCCAGTCCAGCATACGTAATTAACTCAGGGAGCGAGAATCCACTTTGCATTGTTTTATCCGACCGAGATGATGTACTATGACTTTTGAAAAAAGAAATCATCATGGAATTATTTTATCAGACAATCATGTTTTTTCTAGGCGCATCTATAGCCAGTTTCGTGAATGCCTGGGCGATGCGTCTCGGTGGTGAAGAGTCTATTATGAACCCCTCTCGATGCCGTGCCTGTGATACTCCTTTAAAATTTAATCAATTATTCCCAGTCTTGTCATGGTTAAAACAACGGGGTCATTGTGGATGCAAGAAACAACAAAAAATCTCGATTCGATATTTTTTAACTGAGGTGTTATTAGGAATAATTTTTTTAGTGTTATTCACAAACATGCAAATATTTTCTGATAAAACGGAATTTATTTTTTATTTAGTTTTTTTGAGCATAGCCCTGCATCTTTTTTTGACGGACATGGAGTATCAGCAGCTTTATCTACCCATGATGCTGACCGGTATTGGTGTTGGTTTGGGTTATGGATTTTACTTGGATCAATTAGTGCTGCATTTTTATGGCGCCTTATTGGGATTTATATTGCTATTTGTCACCAATTGGCTCTTTCAATTTTTTAGAAAAAAACAAGGTCTAGGTGATGGGGATAAGTTCCTCCTCGCCATGATGGGCGCGTGGTTTGGTCCATTACTTGTCTTGCAGGGAGTGGTCTTATCCTCCTGGATAGCGATCATTTTTATGGCTTTTTTATACCTAAAAAATAAAACGATCCCGACAAAAATTGCCTATGGCCCATTTATTATTCTCTCGTCGATTTTTATCCAATTAAATCAATTATTTATTATTTTTTAAAAAATCACTAAATATTGTATTTTTTCTTGTTGATTTACCTATATTTTGATATTATAAAGTTAATATCAATAGTGCATAATTCTAGGGAATTAATGAAAAAAACAGTATTGCTCGCCGCACTTTTATCGATAGCCGGATGCGCTAGCAATATTGACCGTCAAAAAGAAGTAGCTCAAAAAACGATGGATCAGTTCATTGAGCGCGCAGAAAAATTCAACCAAGAGTTCGAAACAGAAAAAAAACCATTAAAACAACGCCGTGAGTTAATGCAATTCTCATACGGTCCAAACAGTTTTGAAAACAATAACTTCCTTGAATACCTGGTGCAGTCCAATGCAAACCTCCCAAATGATTTGATCGGAAAGTTGCGTGAGAGTGAGAACCAGTATCAGAATACTGACTTCAACGAAGACACCAATGACCTGATCGGCGAGATTCAGAATTTTAAGAAAATCACACAAGTTTATAAAAAATTAGCCAAACAAAAAACAGTCAACGTGACCGAAACACAGCTGAGTTCGATTGTGAAGCAGCTGCTGAAAAATACAGGTTTGAAATTGAAAGTCGACGAGACTGATATCGAGGGTCGATATAAAGGAACCAGTTTTGAAATCATCAGAAATATTGCAGAAGAAAATAATCTGGTCATGTATTTCTCCATGGATTACAAAACCTTGCACCTGAAAACAGCATTCCCTGAGAATCAAAAATTTAACCCCGTAATCAATGCCATCGCCCTCAACCCTTTTGAGGTGGAAAAGGACTTGGATCTGATTGAGGAGGTTGCTCAACAACTTGAGGGATCCGATGCCACCATCGAGGAAGTGTTAAAGGTCGATCAATTTGTGAAAACAAATTACGGGCGAAAAATTGTGAATCGACTTATCCTGGTCGAGAAAACCAGAGAAAATGTGGTGAAACAAAGAGAGCTGGGAAGTTATTACCGAACAACCTTAATCAAAAGGGCAGAAGAATCTGATTTCGTTAAAACACCGACAGTGACAATTTTTGAGGACGATATCAAAAATGGTAACGAGCGTGTCATTGAGAAGTTTAGTGTGTATAACGATACCCCGGATGCCATGTTCACAAAATTACAAGCCTTCTCAGTGTTTAATGACTGTACGGTGACGGAAACATCAACGAATGACGACGGTGAGTTAGAGACTGAGACCATCCTCGAAGGAGGGGCTACAATGAATGACAATGTCCCAAACACAGTCACCGGAGATTCGGTGGTGATCGATGACTTAGTTGCAGGAAACTCCAACAACGATTTTGCGGCGATTGATCAATCCGCGGCAGAACTCATCGAAGAGGCTAATGATTTGCAGGCCGATTCTGTACTCGGCTGTGTCGATTTTGTAGCTGACGACTTCGGCATCGTAGCGTCTGGTAGCATTCTTGATATTCAGTTGGTTGAAAAATTCTTGGTCGATCAAGATCAGCCGGTAAAGCAGGCCATGATCGAGACCTTCATCTTGGAAGTGAACTCGGACTGGAAGAATGAGTTAGAGTCACGCTTCACATCAAACACAATGAGTACAAATGCTACTCCTGCAGGGGATGGCGGCTCCGGCTTGTATAGCTTTACTGCAGGTCTACTTGATTTTGCCAGTGCGACTGCAGAGGGCGGTATCACTGCCAGCACGAGGTTAGGTTCACGAAATCAAATTACAGCTCTGGTGAACATGATTGAAACAAACTCATTGGGTAAAAAAATATCAAACCCCGTTATTCTAGTCCGAGATGGTGAAGAGGGTGTGGTCGATAAAACAAGAACATTTAGAGCACAACGATCAACGACGACTACCAACTCTGCTACTACGAACACATCCAATAACCAAATTGATGAGTACGACGCGCCGTTAAAACTCACAGTAACTCCGAACATCAACAAGCACAACGATGTCATTGACCTAGATTTTAATTTTGTTGAGGAGACATATGATTCTGCGTCACCGACTGCTGCTTCTACCTCAAACAACATCACAACCAAATTAAAAATTGAACCAGGTGAGGTAGTCATGATGGCGGGACTATTCCAGCAGACCCAGAACAACACCACACAGGGATTACCGTTTGTCTCAAAACTGGGCTTTAATAAATTAGTATCGCCATTGGTTGCGCTACTCGGTGGTGGTGAGGTGAGAAGAACTGACACTGGGACCGAGCTTTTGGTGTTCATTAACCCTACAGTGATCACTAAAGAGAATATCAACCGTACAGTCACTAGGACGAGGTACTAAGAATTTGTAATGGATGCTATTTTTAAAATAATCGATGACACCATAACCGTTCTATCAAAAGCAAACATCATCTCTCATCCATTGACCATACCTTTGTTAGGTGGTTTGGTATTGCTTCTTGTGGTGTGGCTGATGCTGTCCATTCGCAGAAAAAAAGCTAATCAAATATTAGATACCAAACAACCTCAGCAGGCAAAACAAAAGATGGCTAATCAATCTTCTAACCAAGTAAAACCGCTATCGGCTGAAGATCAAGCCTACACTGAAAAATTTAAAAAAAGTGTGGCCGGTTTGGACTTGGATTTAAAGGTAGATGCTAGTCAGCCCAAAAAAACAGCTAAGGCAACACCCCTCACGAGCAAGCAGAAAAGAGAGCTCACGCTTGACTTAAAAGCACTAAAAGAATTGTTGGATGGCAGTCACATCAATCAAGAGCAGCACGATAAGAAAGTTTTAGAGTTAAAGGAAGCCTATGGCGGATAAAAAAATCTTGCCATCAGAACCTGGTGTGGTAATGCGTTTAACTCACTCATCACTGCTGATTAACCTGAGTTATGCGGCAGAGCCATACAAGGTTCAGACCAAGGTCATGGAGTGGAAATTACCGAAAGTGATTGATCCAAACAATATCAATCCTGAGATTGAGTTTTTAAGTTCTTTTATTTCCCGCATGGTGAGGCAATACAAAATGGAGGGCGAGTTAGTCACATGGATAATCCCCCACCAAAAAAGCCGCATGAAGAGCATTACCATTCCGATGAATCTGGATGTAAAGGCCGATAAAAAAGAATTTAATACGCTGACTAAGGCAACCCCGTATGATTTTTGGAAGGAACACGATCCAGACTTGGCTGATTTGAAGTTGGCGGAAATTCGTTCGAGTTTGCTTACAACTGACGCCGAGGAAAATTCTTCAAATCTGATGTATGTTGCCGTAGATCGATTATTGACCCGCTTATACCAAAATCTATCCCTACAGTCCAATCTATATCCAGTGGGTTATATCGCAGAGGATCAGGCTTTGATTAAAATTATTGAGTCACGCCTAAGCCGAGTTCAAAGAGAGAGGCCTTTTGCGATTTTTCATCTAAGTAAAGGCAACAATCGAATCATTTATGTCAATGCCGAGCAGGTCGACGTCGCCCAAGTGAATATTGATGAATTAGATGAGTCATTGTTAGATGATATTCCTGAAATTAATGAAGAAAACAAAACATTTTGGAATGAGGTCGTAGGTCGAATCTCAACCGCACTAAAAACAGCAACAAATTATCTCTTAGAAGAGGCAAAAGTTCTAAAGTTTGAGAATATGTACTTTATCAGCGATTATGACCACGAATTGCCGTTTTTTGGCTTACTGCGTGAGAATTTTAGGGTTGTTAACATCATATCTATAAACCAGCAGTTTGAATATATCTCTGTGCAAAAGCCTCTCGATAAAAACTCATTCATGAGTAACGACCAAGGAGATATCAATTTTTATGGTGGTTCAAGATTTATTCCTGCACTGGGCAATTACTCGCTAAAATATTTTTCAGAAATTGCCATTCCGAATAAAGTCACCTCTGCTCCAATAATGAACTTTCATGAAAAAGCTGCTTTCATCAAAAGTAACTTTGAAAAAGAGGCAGCAATCAAAAAAGGATTTTATTTATTTGGGCTGCTTCTCATCGGCGCACTCATTTTTAGCGCAAGCCTGTTTACTCTAAATATGGGAGGTAACCAGCAAGAAAAACAGCTAGTCGTGTCTGAAAAAAAATTAGAAAGGCTGAAACAGGCAATCAAGTCAGGTAAGGCAGAGATTAATCAAAAAGAGGCGGAGTATGAAATTATCGCTGACCTTTCGAATGGCCAAACCAATCAGAAGCTGTTTGAAAAGTTAATTCGAGATATTCCTAAGGATGTTGAATTGGATCGAGTAATCATCAGAGACAATACCTTTCAAATTTTTGGTAATAGTCTGAACGTCATGAGCGTCAATAGTTTTTACAATACATTTATGCAGGATAACAATTTTGAAAATATTAAAATTGATTCCTTTAGAAGAAAAGATCGCTCGATGAACTTTTTTGAATTGGTGGGGGTGATTAAAACCTAATGTCAATCTTTAAGAAAAAACTATCAAAAAGAGCCCAAAAATTATTGGATGAGATCAAAGCTCAAGAGATATCTACACAAGATAAAGTAAGTGCTAATGATTTTGCTGAAAATAGATTGGCTGTTCGCTATTTAGGGAGTAAGCAAAAATTTTCAGCAATCAAATATCGCAAATTTGCTGCACAGAACAAGATGATCATCTGGTCGGTAGGATATATAGTTCTAGGCGCTATTATCTTTTTTATTGCAAATAACGGCTGGGGTAGTTATCAGACATACTCTGAGAAAGTGAAAAAAAGTAAACAAAAGCTTCCCAAGGTGTTAGCTGAAATTAAAAACATCGAAAAAAATGCACAAAAAATCCAACAAGATATCTTAAATAAAAAACAGAATATCCAAGATCAACTGAATAAGATTCCATCCCAGTCGGGAGCAGATGATTTGGTCAATCAAGTAGCGATGTTATTGGAAAATGGGGATTTAAAAATTGTGAAACAAGAAATACAAATTAAAAAATCATTATCTCCTGTGACTTTCTCGATTCCACCATTACAAAAACCGGATGCCGATACGACCATCTTTTCAAATATTGTTGTACCAATAGAAGACGATACCCCTAAAGCTAAAAGAGATAAAAAAAATGTAGCCGAAAAGTTAACTGGTAAAAAAATGCGAAAAGGTAAGAAAAAAGATAATAAGAAAAAGCCTAAGGCGAAAGAAAAACCACAAGTTACCCAGGCGGCCAATGCTCTAAAGGATAATTATAAAACAATTATGGATGTGATCAAAAATAAAGAAGCGCAACGTAAACAAAAATTAATGAAGAGCTTACCGAAAAATGTGTCATTCATGACCTATCACTTCCAACTTAAAGGACAGTATCTGGATTACTTAAAAGCGAGACAGGACGTTCTTAAACAGTACCCTTATCTAATTATTCCTGTAGAAGAGATTGTGACTGAAAGCAATCAAGATGAAATCCAATTTAGAGTAATTTACGACATTCCTTTTTTCACGGAAAATAATCCTATACAATCTACTAAGAGGAAAGGATAGATAAATGATTAAGATACAGACACTTAATAAATGTTTCATAACATTAATTGGTACATTCTTTGTCTTTACATCATTTGCTGATGGAATGCTTCCAGAAGACTTACCTCAAACTGATATGGTTGATGATTCAGTGATTGAATTAGATATTGAGAATCAGCAAATATACACTGACCCATTTAAAAGAGGGGTGACAAGATCTCCAGCATACGCCACCTTTGGTGAAGAATCAGCTAGTGATTCGAGCAGAATTGATGATCTGAGGCATTTACAGGATCTGCGGTATTACCGAGTAGTGGGCATCGTTGCAGACGAAGAATTACAGATGCCGAAGATACTAGAACTGAACCCCGATGATTTTTTTGGTGATGAACACCAAGGCTACTACGTCAAAATTCAATCGAAACAAGATTTGGGTGAAATCCGTACCGTTGCAAAAAATTTAATGGTCAATTATAACGATGACCTGAACCGGTATATCATCATTCGATTCAATGAAAAAAATACGTTGAGCAACTATGATCTGGAGTACGGCCCATTCCGGACGAAAGAAATTACAGTCGCGCATTGTCATTATTTGGCTGCATTAACCAAGAATAAGAACATGAACTGCTCACAAGTCCATCAACACTTTGTCTCGGAGCAAGAAGAAATGGCTACTCAAAATACAGCCACTGTTGGCCTGTCTCAGTTCGCATTACTGGACTTCAAAGAAAAACCATACGACTTTAGCTTAGAAAAATTAAAAAAAATGACTTTAGAGGTCACCGTTGACCAGCTTTTAGGCCCCCATGGATTTGTGATCACAAATATTAATGACAATGGTATCAGCGTGACTGGGTTGAGTGGCAATGCCATGTTCATTCCGGTCTCGACATTCCCAATAAATATTGAGGGCAGTAGTTCAGCTTCACCAGCACCACTCACACCAGCCACACAATAATTTATGCTGGTCAATTATTCCCCAACCACAAGTGAGAAAGCAATCAAGGCCATTATCAATGCAGGCCGCCTTGAAGAAAGTAAAATTAATTCTGACTTTTTCTCTAAACTCGAATGGAATGAAAAACTTAAAATGCTCATCAATGATGGCTCGATTGATGAATCCTGGCTGGTCAATACCTTTGCTAAGAGTGTTAGCTTAACCAGGACCTTTCCGAGTCCCGAAGAATGTCAGAGTGAAGCAGTCCGCAGCATCAATAGCTCTACGATAATTGAAAATATTTTACTTCCTTATAAGATTGAAGATGATGTCCTACACGTCTTAATTTTGGATCCAAAAAACATTTCTTTATCTTCATCCATCAAGACCCAATCTAGTTTAAATGTCGTTTTCGAAATTACGAGCCTCTCCCATTTCGAAAAGATGCTGACCTACCCTGCAGTGAGTGACGTCTTTTTAGCAGCAGAATCCCAAGCCCGAGCACCAAAGAAAAAGGTGGTTGAGAAGAAACAGGATGAGGCGCCTCGGGTTATTCAAAAAACAAAATTAAACATCCCCAAGGGGATGAGGTATCGAGATAATTTCCCACTAGGGAACCCAGACATGGTGATTGATTTTTGTGATCAAATCTTAAACGAATCGGTGATCTCTGGGACGTCAGATATTCATATCGAATGCTTCCGTGATTATGCCCAGGTGCGCATGCGACGGGATGGCTCCATGCAGGTGATTGAAGAATACAGCAAGTACCTATTTAAACATTACGCAGGGGTGATCACTCGTTTTAAAATTCTCGCGGACTGTGATATCTCTGAGAGACGATTGCCGCAAGACGGGGCCATCACCATTAAGGATCCGATGGGTGGAAAGGACGATATCGATTTCCGTTTCAATATCATGCCAACAAAAAATGGTGAACGGATCGTGATGCGTATCTTGGCAGGTAACCCCGCCCTGTCTCTAGATAAGCTGGGTTTTGATCCAGACGACTACAATAAAATCATTGATGCCATTAACGCTCCGCAAGGGATGGTTTTGGTTACAGGTCCCACAGGTTCAGGTAAAACAACCACTCTCTATGGCGCACTGCAAGAAATTAATAAGCCTGATACCTGTATCCTGACAGCAGAAGACCCCGTGGAATATTATTTAGAGGGCGCTGGTCAGGTGCAGGCCAACGAGAAAATTGGTCTCACCTTTAGCTCTATCCTCCGCGCTTTTTTACGACAAGATCCCGAGGTGATTTTGGTGGGTGAGATCCGAGATCAGGAAACCATTGACATTGCCATCAAGGCTGCATTGACGGGACATTTATTGCTCTCAACACTGCACACCAATGATGCCATTGCGACGATTACTCGTATTCAGAACATGGGCGTTCCTAACTTTATGATCGCGAGTGCGTTATCGGTTGTGGTTGCGCAACGCTTAGCGCGAAAAAGCTGTCAAGAGTGTCTAGAGGATGACCCTCGCGCCACTCCCGAAGAATTAGTTAAGATGGGTTTTAAAGAAAGTGAGCTTGAATCGTTTACAGCTCAGCGAGGCAAAGGGTGCAAAGTATGCGGTGGCTCAGGACTGAAGGGTCGACAAGGTATCTACGAAGTTTTAAGAATGACCAAGGAGATGGAGATCGCCATCCTGAACAATAAGTCGGTGGAGGAAATTGAAAAGGCAGCGAAAACAGATGGCTTCAGGACCATGCAGGAAATAGGCCGGGACTTTGTGAAAACAGGTATTTTGTCCATTGAGGAATACGCGAATACGCTTCAGCTTGAAAATTAATGAAAGAATTTAGCTATAAGGCAAAAGATAAAAAAGGGAGATCGATTAACGGATCGATCAAAGCAGGAAATCGTAATGACGCCTTAACAACACTCAAAGCAAGAAAATACACAAAGATAAGAGCCAAAGAGCTTAAACCAAAAAAGGATCCCACGTTAACCGCAATTACCTGGGGGCCCTTTGGTAAAATTCCTAATAAGGATGTCTTGGTGTTTACCAAGAAGCTCGCGACCATGGTGCGCAGTGGCTTAACCATACTAGATTCATTAAACTTAATCAGCTCACAAACCCAAAATGTTGTCTTTAGAAAGTACATTAACGAGATGATTAAGGACATCAATGTGGGGATGCCGTTCTCGGAGGTGGTCCGTAAACACCCCTCTTGCTTTGATAGTATTTTTTGTAACATGATCGAGGCTGGAGAAATTTCTGGTAAATTAGACCAGTTCTTAGATCGTATTGTCGATGGCCAAGAGCGGATGGAGAAAATTCGATCCGGAATTAAGAGTGCCTTATTCTATCCGGTAACCTTGATTGTGGTCACCATACTCATCGTCTGGGCGATGCTGATTTTTGTCGTACCGACTTTCCAGGAGATGTATGCTGGCATGGGAGTTGAATTACCAGCTCCGACACAAATGATTATCGATGCCAGTGACTGGATCATGGACGGCGGTAATTTTATGAGTTTAATTGCCACCATTGTCGGTATCATTTTTACCCATCGCATGTTGATGAAGCATGCGTATCCCTACCGTGCCAGTGTGCACGGCATGATGCTGAAGTTACCCTTGTTTGGAAACATCATCATCAAATCAACTGTGGCACGACTCTCTTTATTGATGGCTAATTTATTTGCCGCTGGGATTGGCGTGGAAGAAATATTAAAGGTGGCCACGAATGTCACGACCAATACAAAATTTATTGAGGCCATGGAAAGAATTAATGATCGAGTGGTCACGGGGTCTGATTTATCAGACTTATTTGCTGAAGAGACGGTATTCCCATTGGAGTTATCCCAGCTCATCAAGGTCGGTGAACGCACCGGTAATATGGATGAGATGTTAGCGTCCATTGCCCGTTATTATCAAGAAGAGTTTGAGGCGGTGGTCTCTGGCTTAACCACGATCATCGAGCCGGTCATGATTGTGTTTGTTGGTGGCATGATTGGCGTCATGGTGGTAGCCTTATACTTACCAATATTTAGTGCGGGCGATGCGTTTGCATAACTTAACAAGGACTGAAGATAATGAGTGACAGTAATCCCTTATATTCTTATATTTACGACACCTTGCAAGCAGAAAGGGTTTCCGATTTTCATTTACATGCAGGCAAGCCTTTGACCTGTAGGGTGCACGGGGAACTAAAAACATATGAAGATAAGATGATCACCGAGGATGACCTGCAAGACTTGATCACCTCAGAGGTGCCTGAGGACTGGTACCAAAAGTTCCGTGAACATAAGGACTTAGACTTTGCCTTTGTGATTAAGGATACCCGATTTCGTGCTTCGGCCTTAGGAACAATAACAGGCACCGGCCTAGTCTTGAGGGTGATTGTGTCCGAGGTGCCTAACATTGACATGCTGGGCCTGCCCCCTGCAGTGCACCAGGCTCTAGAACTCAGAGACGGCCTAGTGCTGGTGACCGGGGCGACAGGCTCGGGTAAGTCGACCTCGCTCGCAGCCATGATCGATAAGATTAATAGAACGAGGGCTGAAAATATTATCACTGTAGAGGATCCGATTGAGTTCACCCACCAAAACCAAAAGTCGTTAATTGTGCAACGAGAGGTGGGAAAGGATACCGACACCTTTGCATCGGCTTTGAAGGGTGCCCTTCGTCAGGATCCAGATGTGATTCTGATGGGTGAGCTAAGGGACTATGAAACCATATCCATGGCGCTGACGGCCGCAGAAACAGGCCACCTGGTTTTTGGTACGCTCCATACCAACGGGGCCCCTGAAACGATCAACCGTCTGGTGGACGCGTTTCCCCCTGAAGAACAGAGTAAAGCTCAGGCACAATTATCCCTCTCTTTGAGGCTGGTCATGACCCAACAACTGATGAAGAAAAAAGGCGGCGGTCGAATTGGAGCCTTTGAGGTGATGGTGAATACACCGGCAGTGGCTAACCTGATCCGAGAGAAGAAAATTTCACAGATTGCCAACATGATGCAGACCGGGGCCAAAGAAGGTATGATGTTAATGGAGAAATACAAAGAAATCTTGTTGGGTAAGGGGCTCATTGAGTCAATTGATTAAGGGATACTGTCATGGCATACGATCTACAAACAAATGGTGAATCTTTTATCTTAAGTCTCTCAGGGACCGTGGACTTATCGGAAACGACTTCGATCAAAGATTTAATTAAGAATGAGCCTAAGGCAGGCTTTAAAAAGTTAGTCATCGAGTGCGGTGAGACCGAGTACATGGACTCATCTGCGGTGGCCTTATTGTTATTTGCAAAAAGGGTTGCGGAAGAGAACCAGATGGTTTTTGAGATCAAATCCATTTCAGCTTCGGCAAAAAAAATTATCGACATGGCAGGTCTGGGCGCGGTCTTCTCGCTTCCGCAAGCAACAGAACAGGTGGATGAGAATCCCCAAGGTGAGAACAGTGTGGAGGAATCTCCCGAGTTAGATTTATCCGCTGCGGATGATGATCTAGAGCTTAACTTGTCAGAAGAGGAACCTCAATTGAACGAGCCTGCAGAAGCAAATATAGAAGAAAATGACGACGACATGGTGATGGATTTTTCAGAGGACACCCCTTCAGGCGATGACTTTGATATTAGTTTTGATGACACGCCTGCTGATGAGGGTGCAAGCACAGTTGACAAGGCTGGTGAATCGGGTAACAATTCCAAAGAAGGGAATGATTCTGGCGATTCAAAGTCAGATGATTTTGAATTTAACCCAGGAACTTTTGAGTAATTTGGAGGAAATAAACATGAAACAAGGTTTTTCATTAATTGAGTTATTGGTTGTGGTTGCAATCATTGGTATTTTGGCGGCTGTAGGTACAGTGGGCTACCAGAACTACATTGACGGAACTCGTGCCAGAGTCGCTGAAACAAACATGGAAACAGTTGCAAAAGCTATTGCTGCTGAGGATTTAGCTATCTCGGCTGGCCTTGACACCACAACATGTGCTGATGGTACTACTGAAAATGCATGTGCAGACTTAATCATCGCAGCATCAAGCATGGAGAATCCATTTAGCAATGCGGCATATGCTGCAGTTGGCACTACAGCGATTGACTGTACAGCAGATGGCGCTGACCTAGGCCAACCTTGGATGGCAGCAGCTGGTACAATTTCATTTTGTACAGGTACTGATGCTGCCGATATCGCAACAGTCGATATTGAATCATCACTTAACCTTGATGATCCATCATAATTTAATTTATTAAATTATCTAGAAGGCCGCATATCAATATGTGGCCTTTTTTATGAATAAGACATTCTTGACCGAACATAAATTATTGCACCACAGCTTGCGCTGGTTGCAAGAAAATAAAGATCACTTTCCTGCGATCACCGATGAGGTCATCATTGCGGTCAATGAGGTGTTACAAAATATTTATCGACATGCCTACCAACTGGCGGATGGGATGCAGATTGATGTGACCATCACAAATACTGAACATGGACTGAGGTTCGATATTACCGACTACGCCAAGCCAATGGACCTGAGTTTTTTAGATCAAGAGCATGAACCCTCTGAGGAGGGTGGCATGGGCCTGAGGTTGATCAAGAAAGTGGCCCAATCATTTACCATTCAATATACCGGGCATGGGCACCTGACCCAGATGGAGTTTAGCGCATGAATGACAATAAAAATTTAATTGCGATACTGACGCAGATGTTGAACCAGTTTTCTGTGAGTTCTAATATCTCGGAGACATTAAAAAATGTATTAGCTGAAATTTCTACGCTCATGCATGCCGAGGCCGCCTCATTTTTTATTTATAAAAAAGAGGTAGATAAATTGGAGTGCCAATCCTGTATCGGCCCTGTGGACATCACCGGACTGTCGATCAAATCAGACCAAGGAATTGTCGGGGAGGTGTTTACCAATCAAACAAGCAAGCTGATTGAGGATGTCAAAAAAGACGCCGCCCATTTAAATAAAGTAGATCAGAAGACCGGCTTTGTGACCCGCTCTCTGATGACGGTCCCGGTCCTGTTCGATGGACATGTGTTTGGCTGTCTGCAGGCCTTAAATAAAAATACAGACCAACAATTTTTTGACACAGCGGATTTAGAATACTTTGAATTGCTCTCATTGAACCTCGGCATTATATTAAAAAATATTGAGCTCACCGAAAAAGCTGTCTTAGATAAACTGATCGAAAAAGATATTGCCGATGCCAAGGTGGCCCAATCGGTCTTATTCCCAAAGGTGGATGCCTATGATTTTATCTCCGGCGGGGTAAAACCTTATCGAGAACTCTCCGGAGACTTTATTGACTACTTTGAGGTGAATGGCAATATCGCTTTTATACAAGGAGATGTCTCAGGCAAGGGGGTACCGGCCACGATTCTCATGTCGCGATGCATGTCCCTCTTTAGACTCTTTGCCAAAGAGGAGTTGTCAGCCAGCCAGATGGCTAAGAAGATGAACTTTGAGATTTATGGCCAGGGCACGGATGACCGTTTTGCAACGTGCGTCATGGGTTGGTTGGATGGCAATGATCTGGAGTTTGTCAATTGTGGCCATAATCCGGTCTTGCATTATGCAGATGGAAAGTATCGTGAATATGGGACCAGCGCTCCACCGGTAGGCATTCTGAATGACGAGGCATTCAATCCATCCAATCAAGATATCACCATTCATGAGGGGTCAGCTATTTATGTCTCGACAGATGGCATTACCGAGGCAAAAATAAATGGCAAGGAGATTGAGTCTAAGGGATTGGCCCAGATGGCAAAAAATCAATCAGGGATGACCGCACCGCAGCGATATGAACAAATCAACCGGTTCTTGCAAAAGGATGTCATCCGGCTGCATGACGATGCCACATTGTTGGTGATACTACCTAGAAATTAATCACTAGACCTCTTTCGAGGATTTTGATGTCCTGTTTGATCTTATGATCTTTAATTTCTTTTAGGATATTTTCTTCACATCCTGGTTTTTGGTGGGTGATGTAAATCGTTTGTTTTTTTTCAATGGCCGTCACTGCCTTCGCTAAACTCTGGGGGGTAAAATGTCTGGACAGGTCAGCAATATTTTGTCGCTTATCTTGGAATGAGACATCAATAATGACTGCGGCCAAATTCTTGGTCTCATTAATCATACGAATTAAATTATCTGATGGGCCCGTGTCGCCTGAAAAAATAATGGCCTGGTCCCGGGATTCGATCTTATAGCCAAAGCAACGTACCGTGTGATTAACATAAAAGGGGGTTATCCTAAATTCATCAACAACTTTAGGTATCTCAGTACTGATATTAGAAAACTTCAGGTAAGGCTTTGATTCGGTTGGTATTACAGAAAAATCAGGCCAGATCACACCATTAAGAATATTTTTTTTAACGTTAATAATGGTGTCATTGCTCCCATAGACCTCAATCGGCTGTTCACGATAGTTGCCGACCAAATCAGCCAGTAAAGGGATACCCAAAATATGATCAAGATGACTGTGCGTTAAAAAAATCTTATTTATTTTTTTTAGTTCTTCAAAGCCTTGGTCCAACAATCCAGATCCTGCGTCAATTAAAATATCATCATTGATTTGAAAACAGGTGGTGTAACCCCCCTTACCAACACTTCCAGAGCAACCTAAAATTTTAAATTGATTTTTCATGACTACTAATAAGCTTACTATAGAATTTAAAGGATTAAATAACTAACCATTAAAACAAGAAATATTTCGACAAAAAAAACCCAATGCAAAGATTGGGTTTTTAAGTATTAATTTATATTATGTTTCATCAGAAGCTGCAACACATACAATCTGTTGATCGGCCGGTGCATCTTCAATAGCCGGATTGTCTGCTTCAAAACAAACTGGACAAGATATTTCATTATCTGCAGCATTTGGATCGCATGTCGGGTAATCCGCATATGCAACTGGAGTTGCTAGTAGTAGTGCCAATAAAAATTTCTTCATAACATTCTCCTTTAATGAATTTTAGTTTATTTAGTCTGCTGGGCATGAGGGAAGATCTTTACATACAAAGTACTTGGTGGTTGCAGCATTGCCTCCACATGTGTATCTATTCATTGCTGTACATATGTATGATCCAGGACTTTGAATATACCTTAATGCGCCATTTTCTTTGGCAGCTTTGTAGTCTGTACCATAACGGCTAGCATTCCAAAATGGTTTAGCAGGCTTGGTAGTTTGCCCCTCTTTCTGGCCATAAACTCTAGTAGCGGTACCCAAAACACCTGAACTTTCAGCTTCGCTGATAGTAGCTAAATTACCACCAATATCTTGGCAGTATTCCCAGGCCTGCCAAACGTTCCACCGTCTGTTCGATGCTCCACTTTTACCAGTCTGTCCACCATGGTAAAGCTTATATCCATTTGAGGCTCCAGAAATGGCTGCTGATACATTCACCGGTTGTGATACGGTCTTGATCAGATGATTTGTCCAACTTGCTAATCTCATTTCAACGTTCAGAGTTATATTTTGAGTAGTTGCACTATCTGGGATAGAAACAGTCTGACCATTGTTAACCCATCCGGTCGGTAAATTAGTAATTGGACATGTCCATGCACTATAACCACACATGGGTGGCATAGGTACGTTTACAGATTGACCGCATCCAGATGCTGCAGATTCTGCCGCAGGAGTAGTAGAAACACCAGAGGCATCTGCTGTATATGTTTCGAAGACAACACATTCAACATAATCTTCCATCTGTGATGTAGTTGCAGATGAGCCGCCGGCGAGTGAACAAGCTGTTGATGATCTTTGATTATTAAACGCAGTAAGACAACTTTGATCTCCTGTTGTGCCACATGTATTTGAATTTAGCGCTGTTGTCATTGCCGATGATACACCAGCATCTTCTAAAGTTGCTATTGATACTGGGTCATCACCCTCAAGAGCATCAGCTGCTCCTACGGCAATATTAATGTTGTATGTGTATGAAATAATATTTACACCATCACTTATATCGTATGGAACGCCTACTGAGCCAGAGGCAGTCGGAGTTCCTGATAAAACCCCACCATTGATCGACGCCCACGATGGTGCACTTGCGCCTAATGAGTAGGTCATTGCTTGACCTTCTGGATCTGTGGCTGAACCAGCTAAATTACATGACCATGCAACACCAGTTTTCGCTGCCGGACATCCGCTAGGATCACTTGCAGTTGGACTTTGGTTTGGACCTGCTGTGAGATTAATGGTTTTTGTAACAGGATCACTGACCCCGTCATCAAATTGAACGTCAACAGAAAAGTCAGTCGGTGATGAGCCAGCTAATACACAACCTGATGATAGTGTTAATCCGCCAGGAATAGAGACTGGCGAACAGGTTACTGAACCGCCCCCGCCGGATGCAGGAAGCGTACATGAAAAGGGTATGCCAGCTACGACATTACAAGCTGAATCTGTGTCAGAATCACTTGGGGTGATAAGTCCAGTTTGCCAATCTCCACTTCCGATTGTATTGGTTCTGTCTTCCTCAATATCTGCTGCCAAATGAAAGCCTGCGAAGAGTGCTGACCCTAGAGCAATATATTTAAGTTGTTTTATGTGTTTCATTATTTGATACCTCATTTTTCATAAAAGTTAACATGATGAAACTGATGCAGGGGTAGGACAAGCTACAGTAGCTGGTGAACCTAACGAAGTTAAACATCCATTTTGATCTGTGCATGAACACATTCTAATTTCAACACTTTCTGGAGGTGCGCATGGCGTACTGCACATAATAATCTGTTGGCCTGCATCTAACTCAATCTGATTAGATCCATTTTTTGGTGCTGTATGTCCGTTTACAAAAATTTGTCCAGTGTAATTAGTGTCATAAGGGTTATCTGAACCACTGGAATTAAAATCTGAAATTTGATCATCTATCAAATCAAAACAACTTGAGTAATTTGATATAACTCCAGTTTGTGCACCAATGATGTCATTTTCTAATTTTCGTGCTTTCTGATTTCTTTCTTGGTCTGCTGAGGAGATGCGTGTGCCGTCAATGTAGTTTTGATAACCGATCGTGCCAATGGCTGCCAGGATACCAATTATTGCAACAACCACTAATAATTCGATTAATGAAAAACCTTGTTTTATCACTGTTTAAGCCTCCTCCAAACTTAAATATGTGCTTGATTTTAACTGTTAAATAATACCATGATGGATTAATATATCAATTTATGGATTCGACACCAAACATATTAATCATTTCAGCTTCAGACCCTACCAGCGGTGCTGGGATGCAGGCAGATATTCAAACCGTTTCAAGTTTAGGCTGTCACCCGTTAACTGTAATTACTGGATTAACAGTTCAAGATACTAAGGGCGTTTATCATGTGAGCCCAGTGGAATCAGAGTTGTTTGCAGCACAAGTTCAAACCATTTTAGATGACTCTAAAGTTGATTTGATTAAATGCGGCATGTTATCGAGCGAAGAAAATATTCGTGTGCTCGCTAAATTACTCACTGAATACCCAAATATTCCTGTAGTGCTCGATCCAATTATGGCCTCTGGCCGGGGAGATGAATTAACATCTGAATCGATGCGTCAATTGATGATTGAGCTCATTTTGCCTCGAGTGACAATACTCACACCTAATATCATGGAGGCGAGACAGCTGGTGAAGCTAGATGATCAAATAAAAGAGATTTCAATCGATGAGGCGGCTAAACGATTATTGGCAGGTGGCTGTGAAAATGTATTGATTACAGGTACCCATGATGCTACAGATGAAGTGATGAATAAACTTTATTTATCTGATGGCGAGACTGAGTCTTATGCCTGGAAGCGATTACCCCATGAGTACCACGGATCAGGTTGTACGCTGGCATCAGCCATTGCTGCCTATGTGGCGCAAGGCTTATCTCTCATACAAGCCGTTGAAGAAGGCCAAGATTTTACCTGGCACACCTTAGATGCAGCCATACAAACTGGCCAAGGCCAGAGAATCCCCAATCGTTTTTTTTGGATGAATGACTTCGATGACAGTGACGACGACCCCACCCATCATTAAAGGCTTGTATGCCATCACCCCCGATTGTGACGACACACCTCTTTTAGTTGATAAAGTAACAGAGGCGGTTGAGTCAGGGGTATCTGTACTGCAGTACCGCAATAAAGTGGCAACTGCGCAATTAAAACTGCAACAGGCCTCATTAATTAAAGACATTTGTGATCAGCGTAAGGTCACTTTCATCATCAATGATGATATTACATTATGTGACACTTTGGATGCAGATGGCGTTCATTTAGGAAAAGATGACAGCACAATAGACGATGTTCGTCACATATTAGGGCCAGATAAAATCATCGGCATCTCCTGTTATAACGATGGGAAGAGGGTAGAGACGATCTTATCCCAAGCATGTGACTACATTGCTCTTGGTGCGTGTTTTCCCTCATCCACAAAACCCAACGCACCGCACGCATCCACAGAATTTATTCAACAAATTATGACTCAGGCAAGCAAACCAGTGGTTGCAATTGGAGGGATAAATTTAGATAATTGCAGGTCAGTATTAGATTGTGGTGTGAGCGCAATCGCCGTGGTCAATGAGATATTTTCATCTCAAGACATTACCCAGACGGTTAAAACATTTAACGAGATTTTAAAAACTTATGAGCAGAAATAAAGAATTATTTGAACATTCCCAACACTTTATCCCGGGTGGGGTCAATTCCCCTGTGCGAGCATTTGGATCGGTCGGCGGCACCCCCATTTTTTTCAAGTCGGCTCAAGGCTCAAAGTTATGGGACGAGGATGGTAAGGAGTATATTGACTTCATCAACTCATGGGGACCGATGATTCTAGGCCATGCTCACCCTGAGGTCATTCAGGCTGTTCAAGACGTTGCCAAAGATAGCCTTTCCTTCGGGGCACCGACGGCAAGAGAGTTAGAAATGGCCCAAGAGATCGTAAAAATTGTGCCCTCGATCGAACAGGTCCGCCTCGTGAGCTCAGGCACCGAGGCCACCATGAGTGCGATTCGAGTAGCTCGTGGCTTTACCGGGCGAGACAAGATTGTAAAGTTTGAGGGTTGCTACCACGGCCATGCTGATGCCCTGCTTGTGAAAGCCGGTTCAGGGGCACTAACCTTTGGCCAACCGAGTTCTGCTGGGGTACCAGCCGATGTCGCTAAAGATACCCTAACTTTAAGCTACAACAATGTGGAAGAACTGCAACAGCTGTTTGATCAGCAAGGCGATGACATTGCTTGCGTCATTCTCGAGCCAGTGGTGGGAAATATGAATTTGATTGTGCCGTCAGAAGAGTTTTTAAACACGCTACGAAGTGTCACAGAAAAACATGGCGCGGTGTTGATTTTTGATGAGGTAATGACGGGTTTTAGAGTCTCACTGGGTGGGGCGCAAGAACTCTTTGGCATCACCCCGGATATGACCACCTTAGGTAAGGTAATCGGAGGAGGATTGCCGGTAGGAGCTTTTGGTGGACGCAAAGAGATCATGCAAACATTAGCCCCCTTGGGGCCAGTCTATCAAGCCGGAACGTTATCAGGTAACCCAGTGGCCGTGGCTGCAGGATTAAAAACACTCGAACTCATTCAGACCAAAGGTTTCTTTGAATCTTTATCTCAACAGACCAAAAAATTGACAGATGGACTAACTGATGCAGCCAAAGAATTGGGTATCAAATTTTGTGCACGCAGTGTGGGCGGAATGTTTGGCCTCTATTTTAGCGAACAACCGCCTAACTCTTTTCAAGATGTGATGACGTCTGATCGTGAAAAATTTAATGCATTTTTTCATGAAATGTTGAGCCAAGGAATCTATTTTGGACCGTCTGCATTTGAGGCTGGTTTTGTCTCGGCACAACATTCAGATGAGGACATTAATTTCACCATCGAATGTGCCAAAAAAGCATTTCAAAAAATCTAAACTAAACCCGAATAAATCCCTCATAAACATTGAATTTACTGGATAAAACCAGTATTATTGTTGGTTCGGCTCATTTAAAACGATAGATAAAAAGTTATGGCAAAAAAATCAAATATTAAGAAACAAGGTCTTTATAATCCATCTAACGAACATGATGCCTGTGGCGTTGGATTTGTTGCAAATATTCATGGTAAAAAAAGTCATGAAATTGTTGCACAAGGCCTGACCATCTTAGACAACCTCACCCACCGAGGAGCAACTGGGTACGATCCAAAACTTGGTGACGGTGCAGGGTTGTTAAGTCAAATCCCACATGAATTTTTCTTAGCCGAAGCCAATGAAGCCGGATTTAAATTGCCAGACTTCGGATATTACGGCATCGGAATGCTATTCCTCCCCCAAGACGACACACTTCGAAATGAAGTGGAGACCCTGATTGAAAAAATAGTCGAAGAAGAGGGACAGACGACTCTGGGCTGGAGAGATGTGCCGGTGGACAATTCTGACATCGCCGATGCTGCCAAAGAGGTTGAACCAGTCATTAAACAAATTTTTATTCAAAGAAGCAGTGAGTGTGACAAACACACAGCCTTTGAAAGAAAATTATTTGTCATCCGAAAAAGAATTGAAATAGCCGTTAATAAACTGAATCCGGAAGATAGCGCTAAGTTTTACATTCCATCGATGTCATCCAGAACAATCGTGTACAAGGGGATGTTGTTAGCGGCGGAAGTCGGTGTTTACTTTAAAGACCTAAAAGATGAAAAATTCACCTCTGCCATTGCACTAGTGCACCAGCGTTTTTCAACAAATACTTTCCCCTCTTGGGATCTTGCTCATCCTTTCAGAATGATTGCGCACAATGGAGAAATCAATACGGTCCAAGGGAATGTGAATTGGATGCATGCGCGACATGAGACCATGAAATCGATGTTGCTCGGTGAGGATTTGGAAAAACTATGGCCGTTAATCGAAGATGGTCAATCTGACTCGGCCTGTTTTGATAATTGTTTAGAGCTTCTCGTGGCTGGTGGGTACAGCTTGCCGCATGCCATGATGATGTTAATTCCTGAGGCCTGGGCCGGTAATCCTCTGATGGACAAGGAAAGAAAAGCATTTTATGAATATCACGCAGCATTGATGGAGCCATGGGACGGACCTGCCGCAGTGGCTTTTACCGATGGCCAAATGATCGGCGCCACACTCGATAGAAATGGATTACGACCAGCGAGGTATCTGATGACGGATGACGGCGTGGTGATGATGGCATCCGAGATGGGCGTTCTTACTTTCCCAGAAGAAAAGATTGTTAAAAAATGGCGATTAGAGCCTGGCAAGATGTTGCTAATTGATACCGATGCCGGCAGAGTGATTGACGATCAAGAAGTTAAAAAATTATTAGCATCAGCAAAACCTTACGAAAAGTGGGTCAATGATTCAAGATTTTTCTTAGGAGATTTGGATAAGGTTGAAGAATCGAAAACAATGTCTCAACCAATCTTAGATATCCAGCAAAGTTTCGGCTACTCCCAAGAGGACATCAAATTTATCCTACAGCCAATGTTTGAATCTGGTCAGGAAGCATCAGGATCAATGGGAAATGATGCTGCTCTTCCAGTGTTATCAAATAAAGCCAAGTCTTTATATAATTACTTTAAACAGTTGTTTGCTCAAGTCACGAATCCACCAATTGATCCGATCAGAGAAGAAATCGTGATGTCATTGGTGACTTTTATTGGACCAAAACCAAACCTTTTAGGTATTGAAGAAACCAATCCACCATGGCGCCTTGAAGCTAGCCAGCCTGTATTAAGTCTTCAGGAATTAGAGCAATTAAAGTCAATTCAACAGCTAACTAACGGGCACTTCAAATCAAAAGTGATTGATATTACTTACGAAAAATCAACAGCAGAAAATGCTGAATCAAGAATGCAGCAGGCCTTAGATAATGTCTGTCAGGAAGCAAACAAAGCGATTCGTGATGGATTTAATATCTTAATTTTATCTGATCGAAATGTGTCTAATGATCGAATCGCCATCCCTGCACTGTTAGCTTCCTCTGCAACACATGAATTTTTAGTACACGAGGGAAATAGAACGAACGCAGGCCTCGTTGTGGATACTGGATCTGCAAGAGAGGTTCATCATTTTGCATTACTCGGTGGTTACGGCGCTGAAGCAATATGTCCATGGCTTGTGTTTGAGACCATGAAAGAAATTACGGATGATGCTCTTCAAGCGCAAACTAATTTTATAAAGGCAGTTGGCAAAGGCTTATACAAAATTATGTCGAAGATGGGTATTTCAACATTCCAATCCTATTGTGGTGCGCAAATTTTTGAAGCGATCGGTTTAAACTCAAAATTTATTGAAAAATACTTTACTGGTACGACAACAAATATTGAAGGAATTGGTCTAGCCGAAGTTTCAGTAGAAGCTGAAAAATTACATAGCGATGCATTTGGAAACGATCCTGTGTTAGCCAATGCGCTTGATGCTGGCGGTGAGTATGCCTTCAGAATTCGTGGTGAGCAACACATGTGGAATCCAGAATCCATTGCAAAATTGCAGCACGCCACACGAAAAAAAGATTTCCAAACGTATAAAGAATATGCCGAATTGATTAACAATCAATCCGAGAGATTTATGACATTAAGAGGTTTATTCCAATTTAAGTCCTCCAATAAATCAATTTCAATTGATGACGTTGAGCCAGCCACCGAAATTGTTAAACGGTTTGCAACCGGCGCCATGTCATTAGGCTCGATTTCAACTGAAGCACATACGACGCTGGCTATCGCAATGAATCGTATTGGTGGTAAATCTAACACGGGCGAAGGCGGCGAGGACAAGAAAAGGTTTATACCGCTGACTAAGGATTCCAGCTTGGAAGAAATGTTTGGAAAAGATTTAATTGAGGCAAACATTCAGCTTAAAAAAGGAGACTCTTTACGGTCTAAAATTAAACAAGTTGCTTCCGGTCGTTTTGGAGTAACAGCTGAATATCTTGCGGCAGCAGATCAAGTTCAAATTAAAATGGCCCAGGGCGCTAAACCTGGTGAGGGCGGTCAACTTCCTGGTCATAAGGTGAGTCCGTACATTGCACAGCTAAGATTTTCTGTTCCAGGTGTTGGCTTAATTTCGCCTCCACCCCACCATGATATTTACTC
Source organism: Methylophilales bacterium MBRSF5 (assembly GCA_001044335.1). Classification (NCBI taxonomy): domain Bacteria; kingdom Pseudomonadati; phylum Pseudomonadota; class Betaproteobacteria; order Nitrosomonadales; species Methylophilales bacterium MBRSF5. The sequence continues at coordinate 1,222,486 of CP011001.1, read as the reverse complement.
TATTGAGGATTTGGCTCAGTTAATTCATGACTTAAAAAATGCCAACCCACAGGCTGATATATCAGTTAAGTTGGTATCTGAAACTGGGGTCGGCACCGTTGCAGCTGGAGTGGCGAAGGCAAAATCAGACCACATTGTGATCGCAGGTCATGATGGGGGTACAGGTGCTTCACCACTTTCATCGATCAAGCATGCAGGCACTCCATGGGAGCTTGGACTTGCAGAAACACAACAAACTCTTGTGCTGAATAAGTTACGAAGCCGTGTCATTTTACAAGTGGACGGTCAAATGAAAACCGGACGAGATGTTGTCATTGGAGCGCTACTGGGTGCTGACGAATTTGGTTTTGCTACTGCACCATTAGTGGTGGAAGGATGCATCATGATGAGAAAATGTCATTTGAATACATGCCCTGTTGGCGTGGCAACTCAAGACCCTGAATTGAGAAAAAGGTTTACAGGCCAACCAGACCATGTGGTCAATTACTTCTTCTTTATTGCTGAAGAGGTGAGAGAAATTATGGCTGAATTGGGTGTTAAACATTTCAATGATCTTATTGGCCGTTCAGATCTTTTAGACATGCAGGCTGGTATCAATCACTGGAAAATACACGGTCTAGATTTTACAAAAATTTTCTATCGTCCAGAATTGTCAGACGAGGTTGGGACATATCATCAAGAAACTCAAGATCACGGCCTAGACAAGGCACTTGATCATGAACTGATTAAGCAAGCAAAAGATGCGATTGAGAATAAAGGTTCTTGTGTCATTGATACCCCAATTACCAATATTAATCGAACTGCTGGCACGCTTCTTTCTCACGAGATTGCGAAGAGATATGGCAATGACGGACTTCCTGAAGACTCAATTCAAGTGAATTTATCTGGAACCGCTGGACAAAGTTTTGGGGCTTTTTTAGCAAAAGGCATTACATTTAATCTAGAGGGTGAAGGTAATGACTATGTTGGCAAGGGTTTGTGTGGTGGAAAAATTATCATCAAACCTCCGAAAACTTTCAATGCAAAAGCATCTGAAAATATCATTGTAGGTAATACAGTGATGTACGGTGCGACATCTGGCAAAACATTCTTCAGCGGCATTGCTGGAGAAAGATTCTGTGTAAGAAATTCTGGAGCCAGCGCTGTAGTTGAAGGGGTCGGTAATCATGGGTGTGAATATATGACGGGCGGAACAGTTACCGTGCTTGGACCGACAGGTCAAAACTTCGCGGCCGGTATGTCAGGCGGTGTAGCTTATATATTTGATGTGAATAAGACGTTTGAAGCCAATTGCAATAAATCGATGGTCACGTTAGAAAAAGTGTTACCAGCGAATGCACAACCGAGTGAAGCTCAACATCTAAATCAACCGGATGAAGTGATCTTAAAAACCTTAGTCAGTGATCATTTGAAATATACCAATAGTAAAGTAGCAAAACATATTCTTGATAATTGGGATGATATGTTGAATCATTTTGTCAAAGTCATGCCAAATGAATATCGAAGAGCTTTAAATGAGCTGCAAGAAAAAACAAACAAGGAAACAGTGTAATGGGTAAAGCAACAGGATTTTTAGAGTTTGATAGGCTATCTGAACAAAATATTCCTCCTCATGAACGAGTAAAGAATTATAAAGAGTTTGTTCTGCACTTAACGGATGAAGAAGCCAAAGTTCAAGGCGCCCGATGTATGGATTGCGGGATCCCTTTTTGTAATAATGGATGCCCTGTAAATAATATTATTCCTGACTGGAATGACCTGGTGTATCGCCAAAATTGGGAAGAAGCAATCAAGGTGCTGCATTCTACTAATAACTTTCCTGAGTTTACTGGAAGAATATGCCCAGCACCATGTGAGGCTGCTTGTACCCTAAATATTAATTCCGATGCGGTTGGGATTAAATCAATTGAACATGCGATTATTGATAAAGCATGGGAACTAGGCCTGGTAAAACCTCAGGTAGCAGACAAGAAAACTGGCAAAAAAATTGCCATTGTTGGTTCTGGCCCAGCTGGTTTAGCAGCAGCACAACAATTAGCCCGTGCAGGCCATGATGTGGACCTAATGGAAAAAAATGATCGTATTGGCGGACTCCTTCGATATGGAATCCCCGACTTTAAAATGGAAAAATCTCATATTGATCGACGAATGGAGCAGATGGCTGCTGAAGGGGTTAATTTTTTAACTAACCATAATGTCGGTGAAAATATTCATCCTGACGATTTAATTAAAGATTACGATGCGGTGATTTTATCAGGTGGCGCTGAATGGCCAAGAGACCTTCCCGTTCCTGGAAGAGAACTTGACGGCGTTCATTTTGCAATGGATTTTTTACCCTCACAAAATAAAGTGGTTGCTGGAGATAAGTTGTCAGAACAGATTCTAGCGACTGATAAACACGTGGTGGTGATTGGTGGCGGCGATACTGGTTCGGATTGTGTTGGGACGTCTAACCGTCATGGTGCAAAATCAGTGACGCAATTTGAATTGATGCCACAGCCACCTGAAAAAGAAAATAAATCGATGGTGTGGCCATACTGGCCCCTGAAACTGAGAACCTCAAGCTCACACGAAGAAGGTTGTGATCGTGATTGGTCTGTTGCTACCAAAGAATTGATTGGCGACAATGGCGTTGTAAAAGAATTGGTTGCTAGCCGAGTCGAATGGAAAGATGGCAAGATGGCTGAAATACCAAACTCAGAGTTCAGAATTAAAGCGGATCTTGTTTTATTGGCAATGGGTTTTGTTAGCCCCCAACAATCGATTCTTGAAAAATTTGGTGTTGACAAAGATGCTCGTGGCAATGTTAAGGCAGATACTGAAGGCAAAAAAGCTTACTTTACGTCACGAGATAAAGTATTTGCAGCTGGGGACATGAGAAGAGGTCAGTCATTAGTGGTGTGGGCAATTCGTGAAGGTAGACAATGTGCTCATGCGGTTGATGAATATCTCATGGGAAGCACCTCGCTACCTAGATAATCATCATGAATCTATTAAATGATTCATTTCTTAAGACATTAAGACTTGAAAAGACATCCTACACTCCTGCATGGATAATGAGGCAAGCTGGCCGCTACCTGCCTGAATATAGAGACACTCGAAAAAATGCTGGGTCTTTTATGGATCTTTGTCGGAACACATCTTTTGCTACTGAAGTCACCATGCAGCCCTTAGACCGTTATCCTCACTTAGATGCCGCTATTTTATTCTCTGATATTTTGACCATCCCTGATGCCATGGGTCTGGGATTAAATTTTCTGCCTGGTGAGGGTCCTATGTTTTCAAATCCATTAATCGATGAATCATCCGTTCACAAACTCGACATTCCATCCATGGAAAAATTGTCTTATGTTTTTGATGCTGTTCGTTCAATTAAAGATGCTTTACAAAATAGAGTCCCCCTAATTGGATTTGCTGGAAGTCCATGGACACTTGCGACATATATGGTTGAAGGTAAAGGTGGTTCAGATTTTTTGAATGTAAAAAAAATGGCATATGAGCGTGATGACCTAATGCATCATATTTTAAAAATTAATGCGGAAACAGTGAGTCAATATCTTGCTGAACAAATCAAGGCAGGGGCAGATGCAGTGATGATTTTTGATTCCTGGGGTGGGGCATTAAGTCATATGGAATATGAAAAATTATCATTGAATTTCATGAAAGTCATTATAGATAACCTTAATATCCTTGGCTTTGGTGATGTGCCAAAAATAATATTCACCAAAGGCGGTGGACAATGGATAAATCAACAATTAAAAGCGGGATCCAATGCAATAGGGCTTGATTGGCAAACCAGTTTAAAAACTGCAAGAGAATTAACAAAAGATAAAGTAGCGCTTCAAGGAAATATGGACCCAGCAATCCTATTAGGATCCGATAAGAAAATTGAAGACACAGTCAAATCAGTTATCGATGATTACGGCCATGGTGAAGGTCATATATTTAATCTTGGACATGGCATTACCCAATTCACTGATCCTGCTAAAGTGACATTAATGCTCGATGTGTTGAAAGAGTACAGTAAAAAATATCATTAATGTTTTTTACCCTCTTCTATCCCAATCCCAGTAATGGATCGATAGAATTGTTCCTGAAATCCTTTTTTATCTTTTATTGCCTGACTTGATCGATCTGATAAAGATATAAAAATAACAAAAAAGAATGTTGTAGTCATAGAGAACAAAGCTGGATACTTATAAGGGAAAATGGCTTCACTAAAATGGAAAACATCTACCCAAACAACAGGACTGAGGATGACCAATGCGATGGTCACTAAAAGACCAATTAACCCACCAAGAAAAGCCCCCCTTGTCGTTAGATTTTTCCAGAACATGGATAAAAATATAATTGGAAAATTAGTACTGGCTGCGATAGCAAAAGCAAGCCCGACCATAAAAGCAATATTTTGTTTTTCAAATATGATGCCTAGAAAAATTGCCAAAATACCTAGGAAAATCGTGGCAATTCTTGAAACAAATAATTCTTTTTTCTCATTTTTGTTTGAAGAATTAATTACATTGGCATAGATATCGTGAGATATGGCTGATGCACCGGCTAAAGTTAATCCTGATACAACCGCCAAGATAGTAGCAAAGGCAACAGCCGAAATAAATCCAAGTAACACATCACCACCAACGGCATGAGCAAGGTGGATTGCTGCCATATTATTATTTCCAATTAGCCCACCCTCAGGATTTAGATAGTCGGTATTGGAGCCAACGAGAATGATGGCTCCAAAGCCAATGATGAAGGTCAGAATATAAAAATATCCTATAAAGCCGGTAGCATAGACTACGGATTTTCTTGCCTGAATCGAGTCTTTTACTGTAAAAAAACGCATTAATATGTGTGGTAATCCTGCGGTACCAAACATCAGTGCTAACCCTAATGATATGGCAGAAATAGGATCCTTGATAAGACCTCCCGGATTAAGTATTTTTGATCCTAATTCATGATTATTCACTGCGGTAGCAAAAAATTTATTAAGGTTAAAATTGAATTGATATAGGACCAGAATAGAAATTAATGTGGCTCCAAAAAGAAGAAGTACAGCCTTAATGATTTGAACCCAGGTTGTTGCAATCATTCCTCCAAAGGTGACATATAAAATCATCAATCCACCAACAATATAAACAGCTAAATCATAAGGAAGGCCAAACAAGATTTGAATTAATTTTCCTGCACCAACCATTTGTGCGATCAGATAGAGGGATACGGTTGCTAGAGAGCCCAAGGCTGATAATGTTCTGATTGGTCTTTGTTGAAGCCGATAAGAAGCAACATCTGCGAAGGTATATTTCCCTAAGTTTCTTAATGGTTCCGCGATTAATAAGAGAACTATTGGCCATCCTACTAAGAATCCAATTGAATAAATGAGTCCATCAAAACCTGTTGCAAAGACAAGGCCTGAGATCCCTAAAAAAGATGCGGCTGACATAAAATCACCTGAAATAGCTAGTCCATTCTGAAAACCAGATATATTTCCACCGGCCGTATAGAAAGAGTCTCGGTTAGAGATTTGTTTCGCTGCCCAATAGGTAATATAAAGCGTTACAAATACAAAAAGTAAAAATAAACTAACTGCAATGATGTTCATGACGTGATTTTTTTGATTTCAGGTTCTAAATACTTATTTGATAAAAATACATACACAAGGGTGACGATAAATATGATGAGAATTAATAAGAAACCAAAAACGATTCCATATGAGATTGTGGAATTAAAAAATTGCTGACCTAAAAATTCAGGAAAATAAGCAATGCAAATAATAAATAAGAAATAGGAGAATATGATTATAAATAAGAGCGGCACAACCATTTTCTTTTTGATACTTATTAGATGACTTATATCTTTCATGTTGTAAATATAACATTAATAACTAAAGTTACTCATGGAAAAACATCGATTTTAATTGTCAATTGTTTTTGTAATATGTTCTTAATATGATTAAGTTCGTCTAAAGATAATCTTTCAATAGAAATATCTTGATTATTCTGTAAGGATGGTCTTGCCAAGCTATAAAGATCAATTTTTTTAATTAACTTTTCGTAAGGTTTAATTAGTCTTGAATAATTTTTTAAAAAATCGTTTGTCGGAACTTGATGATTAATTTTTAATAGGCAGGTTTGAATCACTGTCTGACAAGCCTCTGCACATTTTTTTAAATTATTAATCATTGAATTTGGATCTAAATTAACTTGATTGATTAGTTTTATAGAGCCTTCGTCAGCTGCATCAATTTTGAACCAGACCTCACCATGATAGCGATTAAAAATATTAAGGCATTCTATTTTTTTGCTGATAAAGCTTCCGTTTGTAATTAAGCGAACAGGAATTTTATCAATTAGTTTATGTTCTTTTAAACTTGCAATGATAATTTCTAAAACCTCTAAAAATTCTGGTGCTGCAGTGGGCTCTCCATTTCCTGATAGGGCTACATCGGCAAAGGTTGTCCCGGGGGGAGTATTTTCTTTTAAAAAGTTAGAATTTATTATTTGATCAATCCAAAAGTTTAACTCATCTTTTAAAAATTCAACTTGGATGGGTTCCGGACCACCTCTTGTGAGGTTTGGAATTTCACAATAAATACATTGCCAATTACATGCATTATTGGTATTGAGATTTACCCCTAAAGACAATCCCCCAGCTCTGCGTGAGACAACAGGATAAACATATTTTGAATCGAATATATTTCTATCATGATCTTCAGCATGAAGGACATAAGTTTTTTTGTTCATGTCTTCAATTATAGCTAATTTTAAGCTGGCTTTAATTTACAAAAATTAATAATTGCTAATCCACATCGTTTGATATGGCTTTAAAGAAATCTTTTTAGATTCAATTTTCTTATTGGAAATGAGATCTATCCAGTTTTTATTGAAAATTAAATTTATTTCATTAAGATCAACCGGCTGTTTCTGATTCGTAATATTACATAAGACAAAAATGCTCTGTTTTCTATTTTGACATTGTCTCCACAAAGCAAATATTTTTTCTCCCAGGTTCAATGTAAATTGTGTTGCATTTGGATGAAATGCTGGTTGTTTTTTTCGAATAGAAATTAAAGAATTAAGCTGTTTTAAGACAGAAGAATGGATTGTCTTTTTATTCATCTTATTGCTTAGGTCTTTTAAACCATATCGTTTTCTATTGATACTTCTTTTCTGTTTTGTTGATTGCATTCCAGCGTAATCATTTTCTGTTCCAAAAAAACTATGAACATAGATAGCTGGAATTCCCTCAAGGCTTAACATAATTGCATGCGCACATATAAATCTGTGGATTTGAAAATTATCTAGATTATTAATTGTTCCCTTAAGGGCATCAATTAGTGCAATATTGATTTCATATGGTTTACTTTTATTTTCAACCTTGCGATAAGAAACTTCGCCCCCAAACTCTTTCATTCTTTTTAAGATAGCTTTGATATTTCTTTCCGATATCAACCCTTCTGCAGGCCTCATTCCGATTCCATCATGAGAAGCAATAAAATTAAAGTAAGTAGTCCCTTCCATTGGAGGAGGCATAGACATAAGCCATTTTCTTAAGATAGTCGAATTACCATAAAGCATGGAATAAAGAATTAAAGGAGGAAGTGAAAAGTTATATATTAATTGCGCTTCATTACCATTCCCGAAATAATCAAGATTTTCTTTGTTAGGAAGGTTCGTCTCTGTAATTAAAAATGTTTTTTGGGAGCTAGCATCGAGCAGCAGTCTAAATAGCTTTATAATCTCGTGAGTTTCATTCAGATTTATACAATTTGTTCCAAGCTCTTTCCAAAGAAATGCAACAGCATCTAATCGTAAAATTGAAATACCCTGGTCTAGATAAAATTTAATAATCTTTAAAAATTCAATTAAAACATCTTTATTTTTGAAATTTAAATCTACTTGATCCCTACTAAAAGTACACCACACATATTTTTTATTTTTTTTTGTTTTAAATAACTGCAATAAGTCGTGACTTCTAGGCCTGACAATTTTAGAAGTATCAAACTTATCCTCATAATCTAAAAAAAATTTTTTCCCTGGAAGTTGATTATTTAAGAATTGTTGAAACCATTCTGACTCACTTGAGCAATGGTTAATTACAAGATCAGCCATAATTTTATATTTAGAGGAAAGTTTTTTAATATCACTCCAGGTAGCTAACCCTCTTTTAATTTTTAAATAATCAATAACGGCAAAACCATCATCTGAACTATAGGGAAAAAAAGGAAGGAGATGGATAATTGATACACTGTCTTGAAGATAAGTATTTAGCACTTTATTCAAAGTCTGAATATTTTTTTCATCATCATCATAGAACGTATCTAGATAAGTAATTAAGGCAACATCTGACTCATCCCATCTGTTTTGAATTAAATGTTGTTTGGGTGATTTTTTTTCAAAAAAAATAGAAAAGATCTTGTTAGTTAAATGGGTATTATTTGATTTGGGATAAATGACATTGAGATGATTAAGTATTTGCTCACAGATTTTATTTTGAAAACTCATTCATATCCTCTGTAACTGCTGATATAAATTCTTTTTGTAAATCAGGAATGGCACTATTAACCCTTGTCCAAGATGGTATAAAAGGGGTTTCCATTGGATTGTCTAAGTAGCTATTTCCAGCGTCAAGAATATTTTGTGCAAACATTTCAACAGCTTTTTCTTCGGAATGAATATCTAATTTAAGTCCATTCATCAGAGCATCATTGTTGTAAGTTTCAATAAAATCTAGGGCAATACGAAAATATGTAGCTTTGATGGATCTAAAGGTTTCAGAATTGAAAACATGTCCGTTGGTTGCAAGTTTTCTGAAGATGGACTTACAAATATCAATGGACATTTTTGATAATCCTTTTTCTTGATCATCTAAACTTAAGTCCTGATGTTTATGATCATAATGATCGGCAATATCAACCTGACATAAATGATTATTTGAGTAATTTCTATTGACCTCAGAAAGCACACCTATTTCCAAACCCCAGTCACTGGGAATACGGATATCATTAAGCACTTCAGTGCGCATTGAAAATTCTCCAGCCAGTGCATATCTGAAACTATCAAGGTAATTTAAATATTCATTGTCATTGAAGATTTTTTTTAAAGATCTTATCAAAGGAGTGACAAGAAGACGACAGACTCTGCCATTAATTTTTTCATTAGCCACTCTTGAATAATAGCCTTTACAAAATTGATAATTAAAATTTGGATTAGCAACTGGATAAATTAGACGCGCTAGTAATTCTCGATTATAAGTGACAATATCACAATCATGTAGAGCAACTGACTTTGCGCTGCCATCTGCGAGGACAAATCCAAAACAAAACCAGACGTTTCGTCCTTTACCTAACTCTTTTGGAGATAGACCAAACTTTTTGAGTTTATCATCTATTTTTTTTAAGCGTGGACCGTCATTCCATAAAACAAAGTGTTTTTGAGGAAGTTGATTGAAAAAATGTAATGCATACTTATACTCTTCTTTTGTCGCTTGATCTAAACCGATAACAATTGAATTTAGATAATTAACCTTTTTTAGCTCGTCCACTATTAATTGAAGTGCTGGTTTTTCAAGTTCAGAAAATAAACTGGGCAGAACCAAAGTCATTGGCCTTGATTTAGCAAATGACTCTAAATTTTTTTCTAAATCATCTAAGGACTGTGTTCTTAAATTATGAAGGGTGCTGATAATCCCATTTTGATAAAAATCACTCATTATTTAATACTTTCATTATTTCTTGATTCCAGCCAGAGGGTCCACTCACCTTGCTCATGACCCAGCCAGCTTTATGCAAGTGTTCATTTTTATTTTTAATCAATATCTTAATGTCACATGCGTCAATCATATTAATATCATTTTCTCCATCACCCAATGCAATGCTGATAAATTCTGTTTGACAATCTTTTTCGAGAGTATTTTTGATCCATTTTAGTGCTTTTGCTTTATCGTGGTGCGATGAAATGGTTAAAAATCGACCACCTTGGGCAGCATGCAGCCCTAATAGATGAATGCTTTGAATAAAATCAATTTTTTTATCTTCATCATCAAGCCAAATAATGGGTTCTGAGAAGTGCCTTTGTTGTGAGAACATAGCCTCCTCTATTGGTAGCCCGGTAAAGTGAACCGCTTCCTCAATTGGTAGCATAGAGTAACAATTAAAATTAAAAGTTTTTTGCAAAGGGATTATTTTGTCGTGAATTTCGGTTAAGTTAATTCCAAAGCTAGTGACTTGATTGTTATAAAAAACACCTGATCCATTTTCAAATATGAAAGGATCTTCAATAATTAATTTGGACTGTATTCTTTCAATTTCAGCTTTCGTTTTACTTGAGGAAAGGATTAAAGGAATCTTGCGTGATTTTATAACAGACAGGGCTTCGGAGGCTGGCCCGAAAGTGTATGTTTTATGATCAAGAAGTGTGCCATCGAGGTCTGAAAAAATAATGTAATTCCGCATAGGAATTAGAAATTGTTAACAGTAAATAGTTTGAATTATTTGTGGAACCACATTCTTTTGAGGACACCGTCTTTATTGACTAAGGAGTGTTTAATTGCACCTGCAAAATGAAGAATAAAAAATAATAATAAAATAAGTCCAAATATCTCATGGAATTCTTTAAATAACTCTCTTAAGGTTTCATTATCTATTCCTGGAAGAAAAGGAATTCCAAACCAATGAACACCATATTTACTACCAACCGACATAATAATTCCTGTTAATGGTATTAAAAACATTAAAAGATAAAACGCGTGGTGGGTTGCAGTAGCTAATTTCACCTCAAGAGCACTCATGCTAGATAGCATTTTTGGCGGTTTATGAGTCAGTCGCCAGTATATTCTAAATAAAACAAGGAAAAAAATGGTTACGCCAATAGATTTATGCAATGTAAAGTAAAATGACCTTACTGACATTTCTTTGGATGATTCAATTGTTATTAATCCTAAGTCAAAGAGATCAAAGTTAGTTACTTTCGTGCCACCTTTGGGAAGTTCTTCCATATATGTTCCTAGAATAAACATAAAAATTATCCCAATAGCTAGTAACCAATGCAGCAAAATGGCTACATTGTTATACCTATCTTTTTTTGGACCAAAATAATTATTTTTAACTTTTGCCATTAACAGCTAATATAGACCTTAAATAAATAAATATCAATATAGTAGGACTAATGTTAAAACATTATATCTTTTTATTTCTTTTGCTTGTTGCAATCAATGTTAATGCATTTGTTAAAGAAGTTGCTCCAGGTATCTATGTTCATGTTGGTAAACACCTTGATGTGGATGTTGGCTATGATGGAGATATATGCAATATCGGATTTATTGTTGGTAATGATTCTATTGCGGTGATTGACTCTGGTGGAAGTAATCTTGTCGGACAAGAATTAAAAAAATATATTACTGAAAATTTTAATCAACCAATTAAATATGTCATCAATACCCATCCTCATTTAGATCATATATACGGCAATGTGGTCTTTTCCGAAGCCGAAATATATGGTCACGCAAACCTAACCAAAGCGATGAAGTCTCGAGAAGAGATTTATAGCAAATTAAACGAAAAGTATTTAGGTAAAGTTTCTAAAGATAGCCCACTTATTTTACCTAACAATATGGTGGAGATAGGCAAGGATAAAATTATAGATCTTGGTGAACGACAAATTACGCTTCAGTCTTTCCCAGATGCACATACTGAAGCAGATATGATTATTTTCGATCAAAATACCAGAACATTATGGACGGGTGATTTGGTCTTTCGAGAAAGAACGCCAGTTATCGACGGAAATATTCATGGTTTCATAAAAGCTTTAGAGGTAATAAATAAAAAACAGATTGACTTAGTGATCCCGGGCCATGGACAACCTTCACTAAAGAATGAGGCAATTCAACCTATTTTAAATTACCTTATTCAATTAAGAGATGATGTCCGCAAATTTATTGATAAAGGAGAGTCTTTGGAGTTTGCTATGGAAAACGCAGCTAGCTCATTAAAGGAGGAGTGGCTGTTATTTGATGTTCAGAATAAAAGAAATGTTAATCGTATTTTTCCAATGATGGAATGGGAATAAAAATTTTTATTCCCATCATTTAATAAACTATTTTTTTGCAAGTTTTTGATCAAGGCTGCATCCTGCATTTTCAGGATGAGCACCAACCAAGAGAAGGCCGCCTGCTATTGCGACATATAAGAGACTCATAATAAGGACTGGTTGACCTTGCATAGCGTTCATGAAGTAAATTAATGCCCATAAGATAGAATAAGCAGATAATACGTATGCAGAAATTTTAGTTTTATAACCAAGGATTAGCGCTAAACCACCAACAAATTGAACAAGAATGCTAATCGGCGCCATGATTCCTGGTAATCCCCTTGCCCCCAGCATATCTTGATACATTCCATAACCTCCTGGTGTGGAGATAATGTTATTTAAAATAAAAAGAATAGAAATAAAAAAGATCTGAGCTAACAAGATTCTTGATATGAGACCAATGTGTTTAGACATTATATTTCCTTATAATTTATTTAATTGAATAAGATGATGCCTTTAAAATAAAAACTATGCAAGTTAACGACAAAAAATTTGTCCTCCTATCTTGGGCTAAAGATATTCAAATTATCAAAGATTTAAGGACAGAGGTGTTTATCAAAGAACAAAATATTCCAGAGGAACTTGAGTGGGATAAAGATGATGAAGACGCACATCATGTTGGTATTTTATCTAATGACATTTTAATTGCCTATGCAAGGGTTCTGATTAAACAAAAAATTCATATTGGCCGAATGGCTGTAAGGAAAAAATATAGAAGGTTAGGGATGGGGTCATTTTTGTTATCAAATATTATTAATCAGGTTGATAGCTGGCAATATTCAAAAAAAATTATGTTATCAGCCCAAGAGCAAGCCATCCCTTTTTATGAAAAAAACTTATTTCAAATTAGAGGGAACAAATACTTAGATGCTGGAATTATTCATTATGATATGGAGTTAGTTCGTTAAACTAATTAACAGCGACTTAATCGGAGCTGGGAGCCCAAGCTCTGGTATTTCTTTCCAATCAAACCACAGTCCATCAACCATCAAATCTGATTTGTTGGTAATTTTAATTAAAAAGTATTTGTACTTTAATCGATAATGTGAAAAGACACATTGTCTTTCACCTTGCTTGATAAGGTTGTTTTTTTTTCTTAAATAATTTTTTTGAGGAGGAATCCATAACCCACTCCAAACTCCTATTCTATTTTTGACTAATAGTATTTGTTTATTACATTCATAAATATAAAATTCGGTTGATTGGTCCTCCTTGGTTTTCGTTTTATTTTTTACAGGAATGGTTTCGGTTAAATTATTTTGTTTTGCAATACATGTCTGATTCATTGGGCAGAAATGACATTGAGGGTTTTTGGGAGTACACAATGTGGCCCCAAAATCCATTATGCCTTGAGTATAAATATCAATGTCACCATCAGGTAATAGTTGCTCGCTAAGATCCCATAAATCTTTTTCTGTTTTAGCTAAACTTATGCTTTCTTGAATGCCAAAAAAACGAGTTAACACTCGTTTGACATTGCCATCCAAAATAGCAAATTTTTTTTTAAAGCAAAATGACAAAATTGCTCCGGCCGTTGATCTCCCAATTCCTGGAAGTTGAATTAAGCTTTCAAACGTATCCGGAAATTTACAAGAATATTGCTCGGCAATAATTCTCGCAGTTTTATGAAGGTTTCTCGCTCTTGAATAAAACCCAAGACCACTCCAGTGAGACATGACTTCGTCTTCAGAGGCTTCAGCTAGATGTTTGATATTTTGAAATCGATCAATAAATTTAATATAGAAAGGGATAACGGTGCTGACCTGGGTTTGTTGAAGCATTATTTCTGACACCCACACAAAGTAAGGATCTTTATTTTTTTGCCATGGAAGATCATACCTTCCATGTTGTTTATGCCATCGCAAAATTTTATTTGAAAATTTTTTTTGGGACTGTGAAATTATCATCTAATAAAAAAGAATTAGAAAAATGATCCCGATAAGAATCCGATAGTAGGCAAAAATTTTAAAATCATTATGAGCAACAAATTTTATTAGAAATCGAACTACTATCAGCGCTGATATAAAAGCCGTAGAAAGTCCAATTAAGAAAAACCATAAGTCATCTGATGAGAGGCTATGAAGGTTTTTAAGTAAATCATAAAATGAGGCAGCGAACATAATGGGGATTGCTAAAAAAAATGAAAATTCGGTCGCTGTTTTTCGATCTAATTTTAAAAGTAGCCCTCCCATAATTGTTGCTCCAGACCTTGATGTTCCAGGAATTAATGCTAAACATTGAAACAATCCAATTCCAAGAGATTGCTTATGAGAGATATGGTCTACAGTTTTTGTTGATCCAATATTTGTTTTCTTTTCAATCAGCAATATTAGTATCCCTCCAATAATCAAAGCACAGCTAACAACAATAGGATTAAATAGAAATTTTTTGATCACATCATGGAATGCTAATCCTACAATTGCTGCAGGTAGAAATGCTAAAAAAATGTTTGAAAAGAATGTTTTTGATTTCTGGTCAGAGAGATGAAGTGTTTTATTAAGCAGTTGAATTCTATATTCATAGATGATGGCTAGTATTGCGCCGAGCTGAATAAAAATTTCAAAAACTTCAATGTTGGGATGGTTGGCGTTAATGAGATGAGCTCCAATGATCAAATGACCAGTGGAGCTGATAGGTAAAAACTCTGTGAGACCTTCAATAACTCCTAATACAACTGCCTGAATAAAGAAAATTAAGGTCATTGAAGTTTAAACTTTTTGGTAAACTTCAGAACCTTTTTTTACAAACTCAATAGATTTTTGCTCCATTCCGTCTTTTAAAGCCTCTTCTTCTGAGATCCCTTTTTCTTTAGCATACTCCCTTACATCTTGTGTAATCTTCATCGAACAGAAGTGTGGCCCACACATGGAGCAAAAATGAGCCTGCTTGGCTCCTTCTTGAGGAAGAGTTTCATCATGAAATTCTTTTGCTTTTTCAGGATCGAGACTTAAATTAAACTGGTCCTCCCATCTAAATTCAAATCGTGCTTTTGAAAGGGCATTATCTCTTATCTGTGCACCCGGGTGACCTTTAGCAAGATCTGCAGCATGCGCTGCAATTTTATAGGTAATAATTCCTTCTCTGACATCTTCTTTATCAGGAAGGCCTAGATGTTCTTTAGGTGTTACATAACAGAGCATCGCACATCCATACCAACCAATCATTGCGGCACCAATTCCAGATGTAATATGATCATATCCAGGAGCAATATCTGTTGTCAGAGGGCCTAAAGTATAAAAGGGAGCTTCATGACAATGTTCTAATTGTAAGTCCATATTTTCTTTGATCATGTGCATTGGGACATGACCTGGGCCTTCAATCATTGTTTGAACATCATGCTTCCATGCTATCTTGGTAAGCTCACCTAGAGTTTTTAACTCTGCAAATTGTGCTTCATCATTAGCATCATAAATAGAGCCAGGACGTAACCCGTCACCGAGACTGAAACTCACGTCATAGGCTTTCATAATTTCACAAATTTCTTCGAAGTGTGTGTAGAGAAAAGATTCTTTATGATGAGCCAAGCACCATTTGGCCATGATTGAACCACCACGACTGACAATGCCAGTCATTCGTTTAGCCGTCATAGGAATATACTCCAACCTCACTCCAGCATGGATAGTAAAATAATCAACGCCCTGTTCTGCCTGCTCGATTAAAGTATCTTTAAATATTTCCCAAGTTAAATCTTCCGCCTTGCCATCAACCTTTTCTAAGGCCTGATAGATTGGAACTGTTCCAATAGGCACAGGACTGTTTCTAACGATCCACTCACGAGTTTCATGAATATTTTTTCCTGTAGATAGATCCATGACGGTATCAGCCCCCCATCGAGTTCCCCACACCATTTTTTCAACTTCTTCACTAATACTTGATCCAAGTGCTGAATTTCCAATATTGGCATTAATTTTAACTAAAAAATTCCTACCGATAATCATTGGTTCAGTTTCGGGGTGATTAATATTTGCTGGGATAATAGCTCTTCCTTTTGCAACTTCTTCTCTCACAAACTCTGGAGTGATTAATTTTGGAATAGATGCACCATAACTCTGTCCTGGGTGTTGTGTTTGAATGAATTCTGAAATCCCTTCTCTTCTCTGATTTTCACGGATGGCAATGTATTCCATCTCAGGCGTAATGATTCCTTTTTTGGCATAATGCATTTGTGAAACGTTTTGCCCAGGTTTTGCTTTTAAAGGTTTTCTTTTTAAATTAAAACGCATTTTTTCAAGCTCTGGATCGCTTTGTCTTTCTTTACCGAAATCTGAAGTTGGCCCATCTAATTCTTCAACATCTCCTCTATCAAGAATCCATTGAGATCGTAATGCTGGCAAACCATTTCGAATATCAATTTGATATGCTGGGTCGGTATACGGACCAGATGTATCATAAACAACAACAGGATTATTTTTTTCAGCACCAAATTGTGAGGCAGTATCAGAAAGGCTTATTTCACGGAAAGGAACTTTGATATTATGGTTTCCTTCAACGTATATCTTTTTTGAATTTTTAAAAGAATGTAATGCGTTAGGATCAATCGTCGCATCTGATTTATTAAAATCAGGTTGTTGATTAATATTTTTATCTGGTGCGTTCATTAAGTCTCCTTAAGTTGAAAAGTAAGGAGTGCATCTTTTGCATTCCCTACGTCGGTATTATCCGAATCAGGTTCCAAGGGTGTTTCTCACAATATAAAATTGACCCCCAGCAAATATTTAAACATTGTACATAAATTATGAATTTAGGTTAATGCCTTCAGTCTTAACGACCAAAAATATAAGATATAATTCAAGTATTATTTTTTAATACTATTCAAAGACATATATGCATTCTGAAAAAAGTAAATTTAATATGATTGAACAGCAGATAAGAACATGGAATGTTCTTAATGAATCTGTTCTAGATTTATTTAGAAAATACGATCGTAAACTTTTTGTACCTTCAAAATATCAAGGCTTAGCATTTGCTGATTTAGAAATTCCAATTAATGCTAGTGCTTCAATGTTAGCTCCAAAAGTTGAAGCAAAAATAATCGATTCGCTAGAGTTGAATAAAAAAATGAAAGCCTTACATATTGGAACCGGTAGTGGCTTTTTTGCAGCTTTATTGGCAAGTCATGTTAAAGAGTTATACACAGTTGATATCGACTCAGAGTTTATTGCGCATGCACAACAATTACTTAAAAAAAATAAGTTAAATAACGTTAAGTACATTGTAAGCAACGGGTTTAATGGGTATTACCAAGAAGCCCCATATGACCTTATTGTATTTACTGCATCGCATGTGAAAGAGCCTCCAGGATTGAGAGAGCAACTCAATATTGATGGACAACTGTTTATTTTCGAAGGCGATCAATCGCTTCAGCATGCAAAAGTAATTAAAAGATTATCTGATTCAGAATATAGTGCTCAAACAATGTTTGAGGCCTCAATTCCTCAGCTTATTGAATCATGGGAGCCAAACAAATTTTTATTTTAAGGCTAAAGAATTTATTTACTCTTTTTCTAATCTTTTTTTATTTCAGTCATGTAACTGCTGAAGAGAAAGATCTTTTTGAGTTATATCTTCAAGCCTTACAAAATGATCCCGTCTTATCTTCTGAAAAATTTCAAAATGAAGCGGTTAAAGAATTAATCAATCAGGGCCGTTCACTTTTTCTTCCATCTATTTCAGCCACAATGAATTATGATGATCGTAACCAAGAGAGAAAATTTTTAAATACAGATGCAGCACTTGGTAGCAGTTTATTTACCAGGGGAACTAAAGCCGATTATGATGCCTATGGTTATAATATTGTAATCCGTCAACCTCTTTTTAATTATTCTGCCTATTCAACATATAAGCAAATTCTTGCACAAACCAGTTTGGCTGATAAAAAATATCATTTAGTTCAGCAAGATTTAATGATGAAGGTATCCGAGCTTTATTTTGAATCACTGTTGGCAAAAGATAAAGTTGATCTCATTCAAACTCAAAGATTAGCGATTCAAGAACAACTTCGGGAAGCTGAAATAAAATTTGAAGCAGGATTAATATCTATCACTGATATTAATGAAGCTAAAACCAAAAAAGATTTAATGGAAGTGGATTTGCTTAATGCAGTTAAAGAATTAAAGATTAAAAAAAGAGAGATTGAAGCCATTACCGGAGAATTACCTGGCGTACTTAAACCTCTAATGAATTTTATTTCATTTGAAAAAATGGACAACCTCCCAGAAGAGTGGGTAGACATTGCAATGCAAAACAGTGTAGCTATTTTAATTAAGGATGCTGAAGTAGAGGTTGCCAGAAAAGAAATTGATGTTCGTAAAGGGGATCAGTATCCAACCATAGATGCTCTTGCTGCAAGAAGGAGAACCTGGGATAAGGATGGATATGCTTTTGGTTTAAGAAATTACTCAGATACGATTGGCGTTGAGATAAATATTCCAATTTTTTCTGGTGGGTTTACTTCATCAAAAATTAGAGAAGCAGAATTATTAAAAGAAAAGTCAATTCAAGAAGCTGAGGCCTTAAAAAGGCAAGTTGAATTAGAGGTAAGAGAGGCGTATTTAAATCTTCAAACTAACCTTTCAGCAATTGATGCTTATCAGCAAGCTTTAAAATCATCTGAGCTGCAATTAAAGTCCACACAAGTCGGCTTTAGAGAAGGTCTAAGAAATAGTGTTGAGGTGTTGAATGCTCAACAAATGTTATTTTCTGCAAAATATGATTTACTATCTTCTAGGTATAATTATTTGAAGAATCTGTTAAACTTGAAGCATACTGTTGGAACTTTATCGATTAAAGATCTAGAAGAAATTAACAAATATTTAACGGTTAGTCAGGAAGATGAAAGCTGAAATACAGAGAAGTCAATTAGTCATTATTGACATGCAAGACAAGCTTGCAGGCGCAATGCCTAAAGAAGTGGTTAATAAAATGATTCAACGTTGTGAGCTTATTGCTACTTTAGCTAAAATTGAAGAAATTCCAGTTCTAGTCACTGAGCAGTATCCCCAGGGCCTTGGTAAAACACTCTCTAGTATGATTCCTTTTTTAACCCATGCAAGCTTTATTGAAAAAACAGCTTTCTCATGTGTGGATGAGCCAAAGTTTAATTCCAAACTAATAGAAACCAGAGACCAAATTATTTTAGCTGGAATGGAGTCACATATATGTATACTACAAACGGCACTCGATTTGATTGATCAAGGTAAAAAAGTATACATCTTAGAAGATGCCATAGTATCAAGAAATATTTTAAATAAACAAAATGCAATTTTCAGACTGCGCGATGTTGGTTGTATTCTAACTAATGTCGAATCAATCGTATTTGAATGGTTAAAAAATTCTGATAACCCAAGCTTTAAAACAATCGCACCATTAATTAAAAATATTTGCTAATCAGCTGAATAACCTTCTCTTCATCTTTTTTATTCTTTAAAAGAAATTTATTTAAATGTTGTTCAAAAACTTTTTTATTTTTGGTTTTAAAAAAATTATTTATTTCAACAGCTATGGCATCAGGTGTAATTTGTTTGATTACTTTTGCAGCTATTCCATGTTGTATGATCGATAAAAAATTATAAATGGATGGACCAACTAAACATGGAGTTTTTAATAATAGAGACTCAACTGGGCTTTGGGAGCCAAAGTTTTTGAAACTACCACCAATTAAAACTAAATCACTAATCGAAATATATTTATTCATTTCACCCATGGTGTTTCCAAGAACTATGGTGTTGGATTGATTAGTTTTTTTTGGATGGCTAGCTAAATTACAAGCATACCCATTTTTCAATACAAGCGTTTCTACTTCCTTGAAGCGCTGAGGGTGCCTTGGGATAATCATAAATGTAAAATCATTAAAGTTCTTTAATAACTTTATTTGTTTTAAAAATAGCTCTTCCTCTCCTTTTCTTGAACTGATCAAAGAAATAACTTTTTTAGAATTTATGTTTAAAAGTTTTTTAAATTTATTTTTTTCAGATGGCGTTAATTCTGTAATGGGCTGATTAAATTTTAAGTTACTACAAATCTGAATTTTATTATCAGTAATTGACTTGAAATTATTCTTATCATGTTCTGACTGCGCTATGATCAAATCAAATGAATCAAAAGTTGGTTTAATAAAATATTTGATGTGTTGGTATTTTGTTAGAGATTTATCGGACAATCTTGCATTAACCAATAGGGATGGAATTTTTCTTAATTTTAGTTCTTTAGTTATTCCTGGCCAAATCTCTGTTTCTAAAAAAATCGCAACCTTAGGTTTAAAATAATTTAAAAAAAGTTTGTTTAAAAACCAACTATCAAAACACAGGTAAGCTCGAAATATTCTGTTTGAATTATAAATTTCAGTATTTCTTCCGGTGGGAGTTGAATGAGTAACTAAAAAAAATTTATCTTTAAATCTGGGAACTAAGTGCGATAGTAAACTGTTGATGGCTTTAGTTTCTCCTAAAGACACACAATGAAACCAAATCAGATCATTATTTTTGATATTTTTAAGATTGTATACTCCATATCGTTCAGCTAAATGTTTTAAGTAATCAGGTTGTTTGATGCTCCGGTAAATAAACTTTATGGGAGACAAAACAATAAGAATGTGAATAAGTAACTGATATAAAAAAAATCTCATAATTATTGTTATTTTACCTCTAAAAAAAAATTTCATCCTGAAGTCTTTGATTTATATACTTTTTATCATTATTGCACTAATTTTGAGCAATTTTATGTATTGACCAACCACAATTTGATGTTACAATATTGATTAAAGACCACAACATATTGTGGTTTTAAATGATTTAAAGAATTGCTACAATTTTCTTAATTATCATTTTTTTTGCAATATATTTCAGGGGAAATTCATGTTAGAAGCCGTCCATTCAGATAAATCCGACCAAGGCGAAGTCGCAACTAAAATAGAGATGCAGTCAGTTTCTGTTGATATTTGGGATAAAAAATATCGACTGAAAAAGAAGGACGGAAATTATGTCGATGAGACGATTCAAGATACCTATGAAAGAGTTGCAGAGGCTTTGGCGGATGTAGAACCCTCCAATAAGAAAGAATGGAAAGATAATTTCTTATGGGCTTTACAACACGGCGCGATTCCAGCAGGAAGAATTACATCGAACGCGGGTGCGAAAGAACACAAACCAGCCACCAGTACAATTAATTGCACCGTTTCGGGAGCAGTTCAGGACAGCATGACTGATATTTTAGATAAAGTTCATGAAGCAGGCCTTACTTTAAAAGCAGGTTGTGGTATCGGTTATGAATTCTCAACTTTAAGACCAAAAGGAGCATTTGTCGCAGGAGCCGGCGCATATACCAGCGGACCTCTTTCATTTATGGATATATATGATCGTATGTGCTTTACCGTATCTAGTGCGGGTGGTCGTCGAGGTGCTCAAATGGCAACATTTGATATTTCTCATCCTGATGTGACTGATTTTATTAAAGCAAAAAGAGAGGACGGAAGGCTTCGTCAGTTCAACCTATCCTGTTTGATAACCAAAGAATTTATGGAGGCTGTTAAATCAGATTCAGATTGGAAACTAGCTTTTCCTGTAACCGAAAAAGAAGCCAAACAAGACAACCTTGACCTCAAAGATTCTGAAAAAATAGTTTGGCGCGATTGGCCGGTGAAAGAAAAGTACATAGTCAAAGAGTCAGGAAAAGATGCTGGGAAAGTTGCATGCAAGGTTTATTCAACCATTAAAGCGAAAAGATTATGGGATGTCATTATGGCATCAACTTATGATTATGCAGAGCCTGGTTTCATTTTGATCGACCGCGTTAATGAAATGAACAATAACTGGTTCTGTGAAAATATTCGCGCCACAAACCCTTGTGGGGAACAACCTCTTCCCGAATATGGAGCATGTCTGTTAGGTTCAGTAAATCTTACGATGTTTGTAAAAAACCCATTTACTGATGATGCCTATTTTGATTGGGATGAGTATAAAAAAGTAGTCAGTATTTTTACCAGGATGCTTGATAATGTCGTTGAAATTAATGGCCTCCCGCTTGGCAAGCAGCGTGATGAAATCATGCAGAAAAGACGACACGGTATGGGTTACCTTGGCCTTGGCTCAACACTTACGATGATGAAAATTAAATACGGTGACCCAGAATCAATTAAATTTACTGAAGAAGTGACTCGTATACTTGCTGAAGAAGGATGGAAAGTTGGCATTAAGTTAGCCAAAGAAAAAGGTTCTGCACCTATCATGGAAGAGTTATTTGAAATAACTGAGCAAATGCTTCAGATGCGACCAGAAATGAAAGCTGATGGAATCAAGGTTGGAGATAAGGTTGCTGGTAAAGTATTAATGGGAAAATACAGCAAATATATGCAGCAGTTCCCGGAAGAGTTAAGAAACGAGATCGCTGAAAATGGAGTTCGATTTAGCCACCATAGCTCAATTGCTCCAACCGGGACTATCTCATTATCATTAGCAAATAATGCAAGTAATGGTATCGAGCCATCTTTTGCCCATCATTACAGCAGAAACGTGATTAGAGAAGGTAAAAAAACTAAGGAAAAAGTAGATGTTTTTTCTTTCGAATTATTGGCTTACAGATCTTTGATCAATGATAAAGCCATGCCTTTTTCTGAAAAAGAGGATAAAGTATTGCCAGATTATTTTATTGATTCATCTACAATTAAAACAAAAAATCATGTGGATATTCAGGCGGCTGCACAAAAATGGATTGATAGCTCCATTTCAAAGACTATTAATGTGCCAACAGACTACGACTTTGAAGACTTTAAAGAGATTTATATGTATGCCTATGATAAAGGGTTAAAAGGATGTACAACATTTAGATTTAATCCAGAGGCTTTCCAAGGCGTGTTAGTGACCGAAAAAGATTTAGAAAATACGAAGTATCAATTCAAGTTAGATGACGGATCTACGGTCGAGTTAAAAGGTAACGACGAAGTTGAATACGACGGCGAAAAACACACCGCAGCTAACTTGTATGACGCTTTAAAAGAAGGATATTACGGAAAGTTCTAGGGGATAAATATGGTAAAGAAAATTGAAAAAAAGATTGTTGGTTACTCTGTATTAAATGACAAAAACGATGCCCCTAAGGCTGATGTTGTTCAACTAGGGGAGCCGCTTGAAAGACCAGAGCATATTCGAGGAACTACTTATAAAGTAAAAACACCCGTTACTGAGCACGCTTTGTATATCACAATCAATGACGTGGTGATGAATGAAGGCACTGATCAAGAACACTCAAGACCATTTGAAATATTTATTAATTCAAAAAATATGGACCATTTTCAATGGATCGTAGGATTAACGAGAGTGATGTCTGCAGTTTTTCGTAAAGGCGGCGATGTTACTTTTTTGCTCGAAGAGTTGCAAAGTGTTTTTGATCCTAATGGTGGATATTACAAAAAAGGTGGTAAGTACGTTCCAAGCCTGGTTGCTGAGATTGGTGAGGTCTTAGAAAAACATTTGATTGACATTGGCATGCTGAAAACAAAAGAGCTTGATGAACATCAAAAAAAATTAGTTGAAGAAAAAAAGAAAGAGTACTTAGATAAGAATCAAGACCAGCTTGATCAGTCTGGATTTCCTAAGGATAGTCAATTATGCTCAAAATGTAATACCAAAGCAGCCATTCTCATGGATGGATGTCTAACCTGCTTAAACTGCGGTGAAAGTAAATGCGGTTAATCATGAACTAACTGTTGCGTATCTTATCAGAACTATTAGATAAACTTTTGATAAGATACGATGCAAAAATTATTATTAATCCTTTTTTTAATCCCTACAATTTCTAATTCAGCTGGCCTTACCCAAGAGCTAACATTGCAATTAAATCGTTCCATAGTGAAAGTTCATTCTGCTAACCAGGCAGGTAACCATGGAGTGGGTTCAGGCGTTGTGGTTGCAAAAGATCATGTGGTTACTAATTGTCACGTGATCGCAAATTCAACAGGCATTCATGTCACAAAATATGGAACGAGCTATCCCCCAGAAAAATTAATCGCGGATTGGGAGCATGATATATGTATTCTCACTTTCAAATATCTTAATTTAGAGCCTGTGACATTGGGTTCTAGTTCTGATGTTGATTACGGCACTAACGTAATCGCTAAAAGCTATGGTGGTAATGCTACCAGGCCGGTGACATCAATTGGTAAAGTCAGAGATATTTTTGATTTAAAGGGTAAAAAAGTGATTCAGTCGTCAACATGGTTTTCTTTAGGAGCAAGTGGTGGTGGTTTATTTGATGAAACCGGAAAGCTATTAGGTATTACAACATTTAAGACCCCTGGGCGCGGCGCCTTATATTATTCAATCCCAATTGAGGTAGTTAAGGAGCTTATAGAAAAAGGTGAGCGCTTAGAGGTGACTACACAAGCTCAGATTCCTTTTTGGGATGAACCTCCAACCAATCTTCCTTACTTTATGAAAATAGTTAAACCCTTATTTGATGAAGATTGGAATGAATTGAAAAATATTTCTCAAGAATGGATAAAAGAAACGAATGCATTTGAGGCAAAATATTATTTTGCTAGAAGTTTATATCATCTCAATCAGGTCGAGGAATCGAAAAATGAACTCATGGAAGTGCTTGCCAAAAAAGAAAATCACTCTATGGCACATCAATTGCTATCAAAAATATATGCAGATGAAGGAAATTTGGTAAAATCTGAATACCATTCAAAAGTCTTCATGGAATTAGATAGTGAAATTCAAGAATTTAGTAAAAATTAGCTTATTATTTGTTGTATTAAATTTTCAAGCATGTTCTTACGTCAATACAGACAAGATCGGCCGTGTTTTATCAACCGATTATTATGAGCTTGATACCACTCCAAAAGACTCAACGTTATATCAGTGTGAAGAAAACAAAGAATTTTATTTGAGAGATATTTCTGGTGTTGAAGAAAACATTGATAAGTGGCTTATCTTAAAAAATATGGAGTATAGACTTAATTTCATAGACGATGAGACTTATCAAAACGACATGCTGATTCTGAAACTCTCAAACAGTCAGGTGAACATTAAAACATTAAAAGAGCAAGAAAATATGGACTTTGTTTTTTCCAATTGTAATCCTGTTCGGAGCAATTAGCATGCTTGATAACATAGTTAACATAGAGTAACTTATAGTTATATTGTTAAACTTCATGAGTTACTTATTATGGATAATAAATACGGTCTTGGAAGTTCAAAAGTAGCGACAGAAATCCACAAAAAAAATAAAAATAATGAATGTAAATTTTGTAATAACAAAGGGTTAAAATACTGCCCAACAATGGAAGATCATCAATGTGGATCGTGCAATAGATGGCAAAATGATCTCCCAGAAAACTATGCAACAGGAAGAAGTGCTGATTATTAAGGAAAGAAAATGCTAATCAAATCCCATCATATTGATATTGATACCCCTACCGGAAAGATGAGAACATATGTTCATCAGCCTGCACAAATAGGCAAATTTCCAACTATTTTATTTTATTCTGAAATCTTTCAACAAACTGGACCTATATTGCGCGCTGCACAAATTGTAGCAAGTCATGGTTATAACGTTCTTGTACCAGAGGTGTTCCATGAGTTAAATCCAATCGGAACGGTGTTGGGATATGACGACGCAGGAAGGGATAAAGGAAATGCGGACAAGGCAAATAAAGATGTTGAGTCGTACGATAGTGATAACGATGCCCTTATAAATTGGGCAAAAGAGCAAGATTGGCATAACGGTAATTTTGGAGCGATGGGATTTTGCATTGGTGGCCATTTAGCTTTTCGCGCTGCGCTAAATAAGAATATAAAGGCGACTGCATGTTTTTATGCCACAGACTTACATACAACCATCATTCCCAATAAGCCAGGTCAACACAGCATGGAGCGGTTGAAAGACATCTCGGGTGAGCTGTTAATGATTTGGGGAAAACAGGATACCCATGTCTCAACAGAGGCATTGTCTGAAATTAGACAAAAGTTATTATCAACAGATATTACATTTGAATGGCACGAATTTAATGCACAACATGCCTTTATGAGGGATGAGGGTGATCGATATGATGCTGAATTGGCCTCAATTTGTTATGAGATGTCGTTTAGATTTTTTACAAGAAACTTTAGTGCATAACGAATAAAGACCATGAAGATTTGGGTAAATGGCGAGATAAAAAATTTTGAGGAAAATTTAACTGTATACAATTTAGTAGAAGAAATTGGTGTGGCGAGTAAAAAATTTGCAGTTGAGTGTAATGGTGAGATTATTCCAAAAAGTAGTCTTAAAGATACGCTAGTAAAAGAGGGAGATAAGTTTGAAATTGTCGGAGCAGTTGGTGGTGGATAGCACTTCAGATAAATTTATAGTTGGTTCGAGAGAATTTAATTCTAGATTGTTAGTAGGCACTGGAAAGTATAAGGACTTTAAAGAGACAAAAGAAGCAATAACTGAATCTGGGGCTGAAATTGTTACTGTTGCTATTAGAAGAACCAACATTGGTCAAAATGTAGGTGAGCCTAGCCTAATTGATTTCGTACCACCCTCAGACTTTACCTATCTCCCAAATACGGCCGGCTGTTTTAATGCTGAAGATTCAATTAGAACACTGAGGTTGGCTCGTGAATTGTTAGACGGCCATAATTTGGTGAAGCTTGAAGTGTTAGGAGATAAAGAAACACTATATCCAAATGTGATTGAAACCATTGAGGCGGCAAAGGTTCTAGTAAATGATGGTTTTGAGGTCATGGTGTATACATCAGATGATCCTATTGTTGCCAAAATGTTAGAGGATATTGGCTGTGTAGCGATTATGCCTCTTGCATCTTTAATTGGTTCGGGAATGGGTATTTTGAATCCATGGAATCTTGAAATCATCATAAAGAATTCATCAGTGCCAGTTATAGTTGATGCTGGGGTTGGAACAGCATCCGATGCTTCTATTGCGATGGAGCTTGGATGCGATGGCGTATTAATGAATACGGCTATTGCTGAGGCAAAAAATCCTATCATGATGGCTGGAGCCATGAGAAAGGCTATTGATGCAGGAAGAGAAGCTTATCTGGCTGGGAGGATGGATAAAAAATTATATCAAGCTGATCCCAGTTCACCAACTTCTGGACTAATCAAATAACATGAGCCATCTGAGTAAAAAAATTGAAATCAGTGTGCTGACAGAATATATGCCTTCACACTCATCAGATGAAGAAAGCAAATATTTTTTTGCTTATTCGGTGACCATCAAAAATGAATCTGATATCAATGTCCAATTAGTCTCTCGGCATTGGAAGATAGTCAACTCTAACGGTAATATCAAAACAGTAGATGGAATCGGCGTTATTGGCGAACAACCCATCATTTATCCTGGTGATAATTTTACCTATACCAGTGCTACTGAAATAGATACACCTATAGGCGAAATGTTTGGCTCCTACTCTATGGAAACTGAGTTTGGTGAAAGGTTTGATGCAGAGATACCAAAATTTGATTTGATCATGCCGAGGAGTCTGCATTGATTAAATTTCTTCTTCCGCTCATATTTTTTATTTTCATTGGCTGTGTTCCAAAGCAAATAGAAAAAACAGATTGCCAATGTGATGAAACAGTAGAAAGTAAAAAGTCTGAGGAATGTAATGTTGTTGAGGTAAAAGAAAAGTCTGATGAAAATATTGTTCCATTTAGTCAGCTCAGGCAATCTGAGTGGTATGAGATAGATTTTATTTTAAAGAGTGACAATGTAAAAGATTCTTGGCCTGCTTGGCAAAAAAGTTGTTCTACCCTTATTAATCAAAAACAATGGAAAAAAGTGTGCAGCATTGCTAACTTAATGGAAGATCCATCTTCTGAAGAGGTTATTGAATTTTTTAAAACAAACTTTACTCTCTATAAGTCATGGAAAGATGATGGCACTGATTATGGATTAATCACTGGGTACTATCAACCTATTCTCAATGGCAGCAAGGAGAAAACAAAAAAATATTCAACCCCAATTTACAAAACACCAGAAGATTTGATTACGGTCGATTTATCTGAGCTCTATCCAGAGATGAAATATAAAAGATTGAGAGGAAAAGTTGAGGGCAATAAGTTATTACCTTACTTTTCAAGAGAGCAAATCTCATCAAGTGAGAATATCTTAAAAGGCAATGAATTATTTTGGGTGGATAATGCGGTTGAAGCATTTTTTCTTGAGATTCAAGGTTCTGGAATAATAAAATTTGAGGATGGAAGTGAGATACCTATCGGCTATGCTGATCAAAATGGCCACCCTTATCGCTCTATGGGAAGAGCATTAATTAATGCTGGTGAGCTAACAAAAGATAATGCATCCATGCAGGGAATAAAATCAT
Organism: Methylophilales bacterium MBRSF5; assembly: GCA_001044335.1. Taxonomy (NCBI): domain Bacteria; kingdom Pseudomonadati; phylum Pseudomonadota; class Betaproteobacteria; order Nitrosomonadales; species Methylophilales bacterium MBRSF5. The sequence goes on along the minus strand of CP011001.1, from coordinate 1,194,078 downwards.
GGGCCAATAAGAACAAGAAAAAGTTAAAAAAATTCCTAGATAAAAACCCCAGCTTTGTATTTTTTAGAGAGCTCGATAATGGTCTGGATGGCCCAATTGGAGCCCAAGGAGTTCCGATAACGGCTGAGAGATCAATTGCCATTGATAGACGTTATGTCCCAATTGGCTCTCCAGTATTTCTCGCGACCACATTTCCTAATTCAAATGAATCACTAAATCGTTTGGTCATTGCACAAGATACGGGAGGAGCAATCAGAGGCCCAATTCGAGCAGACTATTATTGGGGGGCAGGACCAGAAGCGGGTAAAAAGGCGGGCGCCATGAAACAGCAAGGAAATATTTGGGTTATGTTACCCAAAGAATTTAAGATCAATAAAAAAAAGGAGCAATAAGCTCCTTTTTTATACCTAAACAATAATTACTTATTGCATACGTACATTGTTACTTCAAAACCGAAACGCATTTCAGTAGCAGCAGGTGTTGTCCACATAATGTAATCTCCTTTCAATTAAATTCTGTATAAAACAGTAGATTTACTTTACTTAAAAGATCAAAAAATAAACATTTAATAACGCTGAAAAAAACCTAATGATTTTCATGAGAGTTTTTTTTGTATTTTCTTTCTATATCTTTTGGTTTCAACAAAAATATCGTACCTTATAAGAGATAGCTTATCTAATAGGGTTAAAGATTGATTATTGAATTGGAAATAATATTTAAGGAAAATATTTCTGGTCTCCCAATCAAATTTATTAAGCAGTCTTACGATGTCTTTCATCCGTTGTTTCTTGCGCGACTGGAAGCTAAGATTGCTGTAAAAATTCTTCACCCTACCTGTATCAATTAATTCAAAATCAAAGTGTTTATCATTAATGTTAATAAAGAGATTCCCCGCAGATAGGTCATTAAAAAATAAACCACGGCCATGCATATCATTAATAAATCGAGCTGTACGCTCAAAAATATGTCTTTTGCTTAACCCTTTGAATGTATTTTCAGTTTGGAAATGGAGAGCGAGGTCGTTAAAATTGTATGCATCACTGTGTGAACAAATATAAAAATTTTCAAGACCTGTCTTATCATTTTTTTTGCTAAATACTGCAATTGGAGGTGCGGTATTAATTCCTTTTGCAAGTAAGGCATTTGCCCCATTCCAAGCTCTTATGGATTTGTTAGGACGGTGTCGATCAAGGAAATGTTTATGTGGGTAGACATGTGCCGGCTTTTTGATCACGACCTTCCCTAAATTTGGAATATCATGAATCCACACTGCATTCCTAGATAGTCTAAGACTGTCTTTTTTGTCAGGACTGACTAGTTTAGATGGATGGCAGGCCTTTAAAAATGAATTTAATGCCATTTTATTGTTTACTTTAATTAGCCCATTCCATTCCGCATCATGAAGAAAAAAATACTTTTCTGAATTATGGTGAATAAAATAATGGTTAGAGATTTTGGGAGCTTGAATTAAATTAGGTTGATTTAATTTATTCCAAAAAATATAGATAGGATTTTCAGTTATGGTATGTGGTGTTTCAATCTCATTGCCAAGATGGTCTTTATATTGTCCGTTGCTTAAATCATTTAAATGATAGTGAAGTTGAATATCTTGAATTAAGTTATTTTGTGTCCATATGAGATGAATGATCTGATTATTCTTTTCAAACTCTAAGATATGAATATTTTGATCATAAGAATAATCCTTAATAAATTTAGCACCAGGGATAGTAGTGTTAAAAAAACGTAGGGCATAATACATCTTTTTAATATTAAAGTCAGAAATCTGACCCCGAGCCTCTTTGTAGTATGTGACCTGTTCTAGCTTGGGATAATCTGGCTCCTTGATGCTGTTGGAGATCAGTCCCTCACGTCCACAAATCAGTGGACCCCAAAATACTTTTGAGAAGTCACCCTTAGCTGCCAGCAGGGCAAAGTAACGAGTTACATATTTCGACCTTTGAAGATTTGGCTGTCCTATAAGTCTATTGACTCTTTTTTTACTCCAGAATGCACACGGAGATATCAGGGATTTAATATTAAAGTGCTCTGCTATAACTTTATATAGTGCTGATTTTTTATATATATCAAACTTAAACAACCTTGGATATTTTCTTAAAAAGATACGACGATCATATGGTTCCGGTTCAATCGTTCTTTCCACAAATAGATTATTTGATATCTCATCTGGTAATTGATGTTTGGATTGCAAAGACTTATATATTCCAAAATTGATAAAGGGCTCAAAGTCAGTAATATTAGGGCCGATGATAGAACGTTTATGAATTCGACACACTGAGTAAGTAGAGGCCCAGATCATGAAGAAGCTTTTAAAAGTGAGTTTTGTCCATGATGGTCTATTAATTGTGGATCCTATTTCGACTGCAAATGGTATTTCTTTAAAATCATTAAAGAATTTATTGATAAAATTTTTCCAGGCGATCATTCCATGCTCAGTTGAAATATTGACAGCATCCTTGGGTGGAGGGCTGAGATTGACAATGATTGATCCACTAAAATGTTTTAATTTTTTTAGCAATCTTGCTTTATGATTGTTCAAATCTTGGTATGTAAAATATATCCTTAAGTTTTTTACTTCAAGATCCTGAATTTTGTCTAAGATATATTCATCGGTTTCCTCATTTTCATTGCTGGCAATATTCACTCCGATAAAATTTTCGGGAACAACATGGCGTGCATCTGCTTTTTCAATATTTCTTATATTTGATCGTGCATAAAATAGAAGAAATTGTGAGAGGTATTTTAAATTTGTGAATATATGACTCAATTTCATTGTGGAGGCAATCTATAAAGTTTCTGACTATATAAAATACTGGGCAGCAGGGCATGTGCTAACTGTTTATCATAGTTAATATTATTTTTGTCGCTTGGGATAATTTTATTATTTATAAAGTCATACTTGCCATAAAAAATTTCTTGGTTAGGTTGTAAAACAAAGAGTTCGTCCTGCTCCATCCAGGCAAAGTTATCGTAGTATTGCATAATCGCTCGACCTTTATAGGACTGATCAATAGCACTCATGTCTTGTCCAATCATAGGATGTTTTGCATGGATGCCTGCTAATGAGAGTATGGTCACAGGCAAATCAATCTGGCTAGTAATTGAGCTGATGACTTTGGGATTGATACCGCCCCCCATGATTAAGCCAGGTATATGAAAGTTTTTTATTGGAATTAAGAAGTCTCCTCTGGGGCGTATGTCATGATCAGCTACAATCAAGAAAATAGTTTCCTTCCAGTAATCACTTTGTTTTGCTTTTTGTATAAATTCACCCAAGGCATGATCTGCATATTTCACAGCATTTTTTTCTGTGGCTTGCGGTTGTTCGTATAAATCAATTACACCTGCTGGAAATTCAAAAGGTGCATGATTGGAGGACGTAAAGACCAGGCTAAAAAAAGGTTGATTTTGGTTATGACGTTCTAAGAATTCTTCATGTGCCTTTTGATATAGATCCTGATCTGACGCACCCCAGCTTCCTTTGAATATTGGGTTAGTAAAATCTTTTTGTTCAATTATCTTTTTAAAACCGTTCCCAGTAAAAAAGCTACGCATATTATCAAAATGGGCTTCTCCGCCATAAATAAAACTTGTATCATAATTCTTCTCTTTTAATAAAGTAGCCAGAGTAAAAAAATTAGATTGTGACAAGGGCAGCTTCACCGTACTTTGCGCCGGTGTAGGCGGGAAACCTGAGACGACGGCCTCAATTCCTCGGACAGAACGTGTTCCTGTGGCGTACAGCTGGGTAAACCAGATGCCCTCATTTTTTAATTTTTCTAAATTTGGGGTGACCGGTACTCCACCCAGAGACTCAACAAAAGTGGCACCCAAACTTTCTTGAAGGAGGATAACAATATTTTTGGGTTTACCTTGATAGCTTGGCGTTAAAGATTTTTGGGTTGGGTATTCAGCCGGGCCCTGTTGAGATGTCAAAGAATAAATTTTATCAACATCCATCTTTCCATACACTTTTGAGGCCGAGGCTTCATGCTTCATACTATAAGCAGCGTAAAACACAGAGTATGGGGAGTTGAGAACAAGAGAATTCACCATAGCATTGTCAGTGATTGCAAACATTGCCGGATTTGCAGGACGGTGACCAAAGCTTGACCTAATGCTGATCAACATTAAGACGAGGATGATTGGCCAAATCACAAGGTGCATTAATTTATGCTCAATCTGGTTTTGTTTTCGGAATGCAAGAATGATAAGTCTTGAGAAAAGTAACACAGACCCAACCACTAAAATCGCATCCAGGGTAAATCCCTTAAATAACATTTCAAAGACTTCTCTGGGATATTTTAGATATTCTAGAAATAGGACATTAGGTCTTGTATTGTATTCATTGATAAATGTGATTGAGCATGCTTCGATGATAAATAAAATTATAAAACTGACAATGATCCAAAATCTTAAAAATGCAGAGTAAATATTTTTTGTTTGACTATTAATGAAACTGAGTGGAAAAATTAACAAGGGAATTAGAAATATTAATCCCAGCTGGATAAGGTCCACTCGAACACCTTGTACGATAATATTTAATAATTTATCGGTTGCATTAACGGCATCTAACTGCCAAAAGATTAACCCCAATCTTGATAGGCTAAAAAAAATTAAACCAAAAAGATAAGCCTTTAGAAATGGGTGGTAAGGATTGCTTGATAGCTTAGAAAACATAAGTTAATTTTTTTATTACTTATGCGAATTATACTGAAAGATTAAGCCTTATGAATAAAAAAAGGGTGCATTTACATGCACCCTTTTAGGATCACTAAGATATCTTGAAGAGAGGAGAGGTATCTTAGTTGCGGTAAGCTGTCTCACCATGTGATGATGTATCTAGACCAGACACTTCATCTTCTTCAGACACTCGAAGACCGATAACTGCGTCAACGATTTTGAATAGAATAAAGCTGATCACACCACACCATACAATGGTGAATAACACTGATTTAGTTTGTGACCAAAGTTGTGTAGCCATAGTCACACCGTCGTCATAACCAACACCACCAAATTGTGGAGCCATTAAGACTGCTAAACCAATCGCGCCGATGATTCCTGCGACACCGTGGATACCAAAGACATCCAATGAGTCGTCATAACCAAGAGCATTTTTAAGTGAGCTACATGCCCAGAAAGCAATAATACTTGCTACAAAGCCCAGTACGATTGCACCGATTGGACCAACCACTGCACAAGCAGGAGTAATTGCAACCAGTCCAGCAATTGCACCAGATGCACCACCAAGCATGGATGGTTTACCTTTAGCAGCCCATTCGATCGCTAACCAGCCAAGTACGGCAGCAGCAGTTGCAGCTTGTGTGTTAATCATCACTAAGCCAGCAGTTCCATCAGCAGCTAATTCACTACCCACGTTGAAACCGAACCAACCAGCCCATAGTAAAGATGCACCGATCATGGTTGCTGGAAGATTGTGAGGTGCCATGGCTGTTTTGCCAAGACCAATACGTTTACCGATAATGATTGCACCCACTAATGCGGCAATACCTGCATTGATGTGAACTACCGTACCACCAGCAAAGTCAACTGCGCCCCATGAGTCGATGAGTCCACCACCCCAGACCATGTGACAGATAGGTAAGTACACCAGTGTTAGCCATAATGGCATGAATAAAAGTAGTGCTGAAAATTTAATACGCTCAGCAAATGCACCAACAATCAGTGCCGGTGTTAATGCTGCGAAGGTTAACTGGAAAGTCACGAACACAAATTCAGGAATCGTATCTGACACTGAGTCTGCTGTAATGCCACTTAAAAATGCAGTACTGAGACCACCAATGTAATCATTCCATGCACCACCGTCGCTGAAAGCTAAGCTGTAACCGTAGAACACCCAAAGTACAGACATGAGTGAGAACGTTACAAATACTTGCATCAACACGGATAACATATTCTTAGCTCTCACTAGTCCACCGTAAAAGAGGGCTAAGCCAGGAATGGCCATCACAATGACGAGGATGGTTGCCACGATCATCCATGCGGTATCGCCGGTATCAATCGTCGCTTCTTCTGCAGCTTCTTCCGAAGCCATTGCTTCATCTCCTGCTGGCATCTCTTCCATCTCTGCCACCAGAAATGAATTGTCACTGAACACTGAGGTGTCAGCAAAACTGATATTAGTAAAGCCCATTAAGAAAAGACTGATGAGACTTACTAATCCTAATTTGGATAATAATTTTTTCATACTGATCTCCTTATAGCGCATCTTCGCCGGATTCACCGGTTCGGATACGAATAACTTTTTCTAAATCAGATACAAAAATCTTACCGTCACCAATTTTTCCTGTGACCGCAGATTTTTCAATTGCATCGATTACCTTTTTTTCGAGCTTGGCAGCAATAGCGACCTCGAGTTTTACCTTTGGTAAAAAGTCGATAACGTACTCTGCACCTCGATAGAGTTCAGTGTGACCTTTTTGTCGTCCAAAGCCCTTTACTTCAGTCACGGTGACACCTTGTACACCGATATCGGACAGGGCTTCTCTGACTTCATCAAGCTTAAACGGCTTGATAATCGCAGTGATTAATTTCATTGTTATTCCCCTTAAATTAAATTTTAAGAATTAATTAAAATTCTTTTGCTACGTAAAATATGTGTCTTGACTCACCAAGGTATTTACCATCAACTTTGCCCCAAGTGGTTTTTGATTGATTGGTTGTGGTGAAGTTATAGCCGACATTCAGACCCATTACTTCTTTGTCTAGACCAACAAGATAGTCAGAGTAGCTGTATGGATCATGAGCGTTTCCTTCAAATTCTTGACGACCATAATGAAGACTTGCAGTTAAGCCATCAATGCCCATGTACTGACCTACGTCATGATCATAGTCAACTGACCAGTAGTAAGTACCTTTGGCACTATCAGGTAGACCGCCAGCGACTGAGTTACCCCATGTCCAAGCATCTTCAGTCATTACTTCATAATAAGTAACTGCTAAGTCCTTGTAGCTTAAACCTGCATACAGCTCTAGTGTATTTGCTGCAGCTTGACCTGTTTTAAGCTCTCCTGGATAGAAATATTGTAAGAAACCAACATCATAACCGATGCCTGTTTCACCAAATTCACCGGCATAACCTCCATAAACATCAACCTCTAGTGAGTGACCACTGTCAGATTGTTCTGCATCACGAAGCCAACTAATGTTAGAAGCCCAAAGGCCTAAGTAAAAACCGCTAGAATGTTCATAATCGACACCGCCTTGTAAGGCAGGGTCATTATGTGTTTGAGTATATCCACGGAAAACGTATTCAGAAAACAAACCAACGTTATAAGATACGCTGTGGTCTGATTCGGCTTCCTCCGCAAAAATACTCATCGTTGGCATTGTTAAGGCAGCTGCCAACGCAAGTTTTAAAGTTTTCATAAAATACTCTCCTAAGATTTTATAATTTATAAAATGTTTAAGTGATCCGAAAAAAACATAAACATGTAATTCTTATAATGCAATTTCCGTGCCAACTTAAATTTCATAGCTGAATTAATTTATTATTGGGGAATAACAATGTTAATTTTCTGCCTTATGTAAATCAGAAAACTCTGTTAGAATCAACGATTTACAACGATATGTTATATAGATGAAAGACAAGTTTCAAAATATTTCTGACAAAATTCGTGAATTATTAAAAAATTCACCATTAGAGGACATGGAAAACAATATAAATGCACTAATTAAGAACAAGTGCACTGATTTGGGGCTTGTTTCTCGTGAAGAATTTGATGTGCAAACCGAAGTGCTCCGCAAAACCCGTGAAAAGTTAGAAGCCATGGAAAAAGCCTTGGCTGAGTATGAAACTAAACAGTCAAAGTAATCTCATACAGAAAACCATTTATACACACCCTAATAATCCATGGACCCATATAAAAATACAGATGAGTTTTTAAAGGCTGAATTAAAGAAGCGTATTCTTTTTATGGATGGTGCGATGGGTACGATGATCCAACAACACCAATTTGTTGAAGCAGATTACCGGGGTGAGCGATTTAAATCTTTCGCGGCCCCAGAAGGCCAACGTGAATTATTTTTAAAAGGAAATAATGAGCTTCTCAGTATTACCCAGCCTACTGTCATTCAAAAAATCCATGAGGATTACCTAGCTGCGGGTGCAGACATTATTGAAACCAATACCTTCGGTGCAAATAGCGTGGCCCAGGAAGATTACTTCATGGCTAGCCTCGTGAAAGAGATGAATATCGAGTCGGTTAAATTAGCGAAGGCGGCGGCAGAGAAATATTCCACCGAAGATAGGCCGCGATTTGTGGCCGGCGCGATCGGACCAACACCCAAAACGGCTTCCATATCACCAGACGTGAATGACCCGGGTGCTAGAAACATCACCTTCGACCAGTTATTTGATTCTTATGCTGAACAGGCGGAGGCTCTCATATCTAATGGGGCTGACATTATTCTGATTGAAACCGTGTTTGATACCCTGAACTGTAAAGCAGCCATTGCTGCAGTGCAATCTACATTTGATCAATTAGGAAAAACTCTCCCAATCATGATTTCTGGGACGGTCACTGATGCTTCTGGGCGTATCTTATCAGGCCAGACGGTGACAGCATTTTGGAACTCGATTCGACATGCGAAACCTTTGACTATTGGATTAAACTGCGCCCTAGGGGCAGCACTCATGAGACCGTATGCTGAAGAATTGTCTAACATTGCCGAAACCTTTGTGTGTATTTATCCAAATGCGGGACTACCTAATCCAATGTCAGATACTGGGTTTGACGAAAAACCAGAAGACACGTCTACCTTATTAAAGGAATTTGCTGAGAGCGGTTTTGTGAACGTGGCTGGTGGGTGTTGTGGAACGACACCGGAGCATATTCTTGCGATTACCCAATCACTCAAAAATATTCCACCCAGAACATTACCAACGATTGCAAAAAAAATGCGCCTATCAGGACTCGAGCCAATGATTATTGGCGACGATGATTTATTTGTGAACGTTGGTGAGCGAACCAATGTGACTGGTTCACGAGTTTTTGCCAAGTTAATCATTGATGAAAATTATGAGGAGGCCGTCAGTGTAGCTAGGCAGCAGGTTGAAAATGGGGCTCAGGTCATCGATATCAATATGGACGAGGGTATGCTAGATGCCGAGAGGGCGATGACGACATTCCTCAATTTGATTGCCTCTGAGCCAGATATTTCTAGGGTGCCGATTATGATTGATTCTTCAAAATGGTCAGTCATTGAAGCTGGTCTCAAATGCATTCAGGGTAAACCGATAGTCAATTCGATCTCATTAAAAGAGGGTGAAGAGAGCTTCATTCATCAAGCTAAATTATGTATGCAGTATGGCGCAGCAGTGATTGTCATGGCTTTTGATGAACAAGGACAAGCGGATACTTATGAGAGAAAAATTGAAATTTGTGAGCGTGCTTACAACATTTTAAAAGACACGGTTGGCTTCCCGGTGGAAGATATCATTTTTGATCCAAATATTTTTGCCATCGCTACAGGAATTGCAGAGCACAACAATTATGCGGTCGACTTTATCAATGCGACCAAGTGGATCAAGGATAATCTGCCTCATGCAAAAATTTCTGGTGGGGTATCCAACGTGAGTTTCAGCTTTAGAGGGAATGAGGCTGCGAGGGAGGCCATCCATACCGTATTTTTAAATCATGCCATAAAGAACGGGATGACCATGGGTATCGTTAATGCAGGCATGATTGGGGTGATTGATGATCTGACGAAAGAGTTAAAAGAGGTGGTTGAAGATGTGGTTCTAAATCGCCGCGAGGATGCTACCGATCACATGATTGAAATTGCTGGTTCCCTGCAAGGAAAGAAAAAAGAAAAAGATACTAATGAGTGGCGAGGTTCTGATACTCAGCCTGTGTCTGTTGAGAAAAAAATCGAGTACGCCCTCATTCATGGCATCACTAATTACATCGAGGAAGACACAGAAACAGCTCGTTTACAGATCATGGAAAGTGGTGGTCGTCCGATCAATGTGATCGAGGGGCCCCTAATGGATGGTATGAATGTGGTGGGCGATTTGTTTGCTGAAGGAAAAATGTTTTTGCCTCAGGTGGTTAAATCAGCCAGGGTTATGAAACAGGCGGTGGCCCACCTGATTCCATTTATTGAAAAGGAAAAGGAGGAAGAGGAGGCCAGGACGGGACAAAAATCCAAACCAAAAGGCAAAATGCTGATCGCAACCGTTAAGGGCGATGTCCACGACATAGGAAAAAATATTGTTTCTGTTGTGCTCCAATGTAATAACTTTGAAGTGGTGAACATGGGCGTGATGGTTCCTTGCGCTGAAATTTTAAATAAGGCGAAAGAAGAAAATGTCGACATCATTGGGCTATCTGGGTTAATCACTCCATCCTTAGAAGAGATGGCTCATGTTGCCAGTGAGATGCAAAGAGATCCCTATTTCAGGTCGGTAAAAATGCCACTTTTAATTGGTGGGGCAACAACATCAAGAGCACATACAGCGGTCAAGATTTCACCTAATTATGAGGGCCCGGTTGTGCATGTGGCAGATGCATCTCGATCCGTATCTGTGATGCAGTCGTTATTATCATCAGACACCAAGGTGGACTATATCGAGAAACTAAAAGCAGATTATGAAAAAGTCCGACAACTTCATGGGCAAAAAAAAGGGGTGAAATACATTAGCTTAAAAGCTGCTAGAGAAAACAAATTATCTTTAAATTTCAATCCAATAAAACCAAAGTTTATTGGAAGAAGAGTATTTAAAAATATTAATTTAAATGAATTAATTGATTTTATTGATTGGACTCCATTTTTCAAGACATGGGATTTGGCTGGAAGATACCCACAAATTTTACAAGATGAGGTGGTTGGTGATACCGCAAATCAATTATTTGATGATGCCCAAAAGATGCTGAAGAAAGTAATCAATGACAGAAAATTAAAAGCTCATGCGGTAGTGGGTTTTTGTAAGGCACATGCAATTGAGGATGATATTGCCATATCAGATGAGCAAGATAACTTACAATTTACCTTTCATACGTTAAGGCAACAATCGGAAAAACCAATTATTAGCGGTAAGCCCAAGCCAAACTTATCATTAAGCGATTTTATTGCTCCACAAGAGTCTCTTATTGATGACTACATCGGCATGTTCGCTGTGACGGCTGGTGATGGTGGTGAATTTTATCTGAACCAATATGAAAAAAATAAAGATGATTACAGCGGCATCATGTTCAAGGCATTGATGGACCGATTGGCTGAGGCATGTGCAGAATATATGCACTTAAGAGTCAGGCAAGATCTCTGGGGTTATGCACAAAAAGAAAAATTATCCAATGAAGAACTAATTCAAGAAAAATATCTTGGAATAAGACCAGCACCTGGATATCCTGCTTGCCCTGAGCATTCTGTGAAAGAAGATCTCTTTAAGTTTTTGAAGACGGATGAGATCGGGATGTCCTTGACTGAAAATTACGCTATGATTCCGGCCTCCTCTGTCTCAGGATTTTATTTTGCTCATCCAGAATCTACCTATTTTAGTGTCGACAAGATTGATGAGGATCAATTAAATGATTTTGCCAATCGATCTTCAATGGATGTGGATAATGCTCGACGGTTACTATCTTCTAATATAAAGTAGTCTTTATGCATATTCATGTGATTGGAATCTGCGGTACATTTATGGCAGGCATGGCTTCTCTTGCAAAAGATTTAGGCCACATGGTTACTGGGTGCGATCAAAATGTTTATCCACCAATGTCCACTTTTTTAGAATCAAAAGATATTCAGATTACTCCAGGGTTTGATGCGAACCAAGTAAATTTAAAACCTGATCTATTTATTGTGGGAAATGTTGTCTCTAGAGGCAATCCTTTGATGGAAGAAATTCTCAATCAAAATTTAAGGTACCAATCTGGACCTCAGTGGTTATATGAAAACCTCTTGCACGATAAATGGGTGATAGCCGTCTCTGGGACTCACGGAAAAACCACAACAACATCAATGATCAACTGGATCTTAAGAGATAACGATATTGATTGCGGTTACCTTATCGGAGGGATCCCTGGAAACTTTTCATCGAGTAGCTCCTTGTCACAATCGGATTCACCATTTTTTGTCATCGAAGCAGATGAATACGACACAGCATTTTTTGATAAACGCTCAAAATTTATCCATTATCACCCAAAGACTTTGGTGATAAATAATATTGAATTTGATCACGCCGATATATTTGACGATATTTCTCATATTAAAAGACATTTTCATCACTTGATTCGAACTGTTCCCGAACAAGGAAAAATCGTAATTAATCAACAGGATAAAAATACAAAAGAAACAGTAGACATGGGAATCTGGTCTGAGATCGAAGAATTCAATTCTTCCCAATCATGGCATATTAAACAGATCGATGAAGAGAAATTATTTTTTAACAAAGAAAAAAAAATAGGTCATCTTAATTGGAATTTGATAGGGGAGCATAACGAGTTAAATGCCATGGCAGCCATTTTGGCAGCAAGACATGTGGGAGTCTCAGAAGAAAATGCATTAAGGTCTTTGTCGTCATTTAAAAATACCAAGCGACGTTTAGAAATAATTTATAAGAAAAATAATCTAATAATCTATGATGATTTTGCTCATCATCCAACAGCCATACATTTTATAGCGGAAACATTTAAGAAAAATTTCCCGAAAGATAAAACTCTATTTGTGATTGATCCTAGATCAAACACCATGAAAAGAGGAGATTTAAAAGAAGAGTTAAGAAGTATTTTGAAAAATATTCCAGCATTTATGCTCTTTTCAAAAGATTTGTTATGGGAACCAGCGAAATACCTTGCAGACCTAGACTCAAAAATTTTTATCGCTGAAGATGCTGCTGCATTTATTGAAAAACTAAAAAATATAATTTTTGATTATGACCATATTGTTTTTTTAAGCAATGGAAGTTTTGAGGGTGTGCAAAGTAAAATAATTGGTTTTTTAAGAAAATGAAAATTATTAAACCAAATTATTTTTCGATCTTTTTTATTATTTCAGTGCTGTTACATGGGAGCCTCTTATATTTTTTCAACTTAAAATCTAACGAGGTGGTTAATGAAAAAGAATTGATCGTCAATATTTTAAAAATACCTAATCAAGTGACGGATATAGAAACGATTGATCTAAAAAAAGAGGTGAAGCCAGAAGTTATAAAAAAAATAAAACAGGATCAAAAAAAATTTCAACAACAAATTATTCAAGAAGCTATGGAATCTACTGTCATTTCAACCCCAGAAAGTAAACCAGAAGAAGAAGTAGAAGAGAAAAAAATAAAACCAATTAAACTTGATCCATCTTTTATCCAGTCTCAATTATCTGATATTGTCGATAAGAAAAAAATTGATAAACGAACAAAGGTCATATCTAGTAAAACTAAAGAACGTGATTTTCAATCTTACTATCAGGTGTGGAAGAATAAAGTAGAAAAAATAGGGGCTTTAAATTATCCCGCTGCGGCTAGAAATGGAATTAGTGAGTCACTGGTTATGACGGTAATACTGAATGATCAGGGAGAAGTGTTAGATATAAAAATTAATAAGTCCTCAGGAGTTCCCCAATTGGATGATGCAGCGAAAAAAATTGTGAATCTTGGATCACCCTATGCTCCTTTTCCTCCGTCAATTAAAGAACAAGTAGATACTTTGCAGATTAGGCGGATATGGAGATTTACAAATAATCTAATGGAGTGATATGAACAATTATTATAAATATCATATTTTTATTTGTCTTAATGAAAGGGACGACGGAGCACAGTGTTGTTCACAATTTAATGCACTAAAAATTTTTGATTACATGAAGCAAAAAATTAAAACATTAAATTTACGCGGTAAAGGTTTGGTGAGAATTAATCGTTCCGGCTGTTTTGATCGTTGTTCAGAAGGACCTATGTTGGTTGTTTATCCAGATGCAGTTTGGTACACATTTATTGATGAAGCAGATATCGATGAAATTATTCAATCGCATATCATTAACAACACAACAGTTGAACGTTTAATGATTTAAATTCAAATCTAGCTGTTGTTTAAGTTGATTTATTTCATCTATTGAATTTTCAAATTTATAATGACGAACAGGATCAGCCCATATGCTCTCAGGGAAAAAATTATCATTCATAAATCTTGCAATGATATGCCAGTGCAGGTGGGGAGTTTTGTTTCCCAAGGACGCTAAATTAATTTTTTCTGGTTTATAAATATCAGTGATAATTTGTTCAATGATATTAATTATCTTATACATTTCACATTGAATGGCAGGGGTGAGATGGTGTATTTCCTTGACGTGATCAATTAGCTCTAAACGGAGATAGCCTCTAATGTTCTGATTATTAACTAAGACAATCCTAAAAGTCTTGTTTTGCCACAATATGGGTAAAGTTGATCTGATACATAATTCACAATCAGACAATGGCCATCATCCTATCCAGTGCAACTTTAGCCGACTGAGCGATTGATGGGGGAACGACTATTTCATTAACCACTTTCCCTTCAAGTAAATTATCAAGGACCCATGATAAATGTTGTGGGTCAATTCTAGCCATGGTCGTGCATTCGCATACGATATGTGACATAAATTTAACCACTTTATCCTCTTTAATCATTTCATTGGCGAGACGATTCACCAAATTTAATTCAGTCCCAACTAACCATTTTGTTCCCGCTTCAGCATTTTTAATAGTATTCAAAATAAATTCGGTGGATCCAACCATATCTGAGTTAACACAGACCTCAAAAGGCGATTCAGGATGTGAAATGACTATACCATCAGGATTTTCTTCTCTAAATTTTTTAATATGATCCTCTCGGAACATCTGATGAACCGCACAATGACCTTTCCATAATAGGATTTTAGCTCGATGTATTTGTTCTTTTGTTAATCCTCCTAGGGGTAAATCAGGATCCCATACAACCATATCATCAAGATCAATTCCCATTTTAAATCCGGTCCATCTACCCAGATGTTGATCAGGGAAGAATAATACTTTTTCTTTTTGTTGAAATGCCCACTCAAGAACCTTAGGAGCATTAGTTGAGGTACAGACGATGCCATCATGTTCTCCACAGAAGGCTTTTAAGTCTGCCGCAGAATTAATGTAAGTAATTGGAGTTATGACTTCATCAAAGTTTAAGACTTTATTTAATTCACGATATGTTCTTTGCACCTTTTGTAGGTCGGCCATATCGGCCATTTGGCATCCTGCAGAAAGATCAGGGAGTATTGTCACTTGATCATTTCGAGATAAGATATTAGAGACTTCAGCCATAAAGTGAACGCCAAGAAAAATAATATATTGCGCCTCAAGGTTTTGAGTATATTGAGCTAATTTGAGAGAGTCTCCGGTGAAATCAGCGTGTCGATATACTGATTCATTTTGATAATGATGTCCAAGAATAACCAGCTTGTCTTTAAGCTTCGACTTGGCATCTATGATTTTTTGCTGACAATCATTTTCTTGAAGTTGATGAAATTTTTCAAATTGTATTACAGTTTCATTCATAAAATTTTTTAAAATTAATTAAAGCATTTCTATTGGTCCAGGAAAATACTTTTTTTATTGCATCTTCCAGGTCGGTCCATATGTATTCAACGTGTTCTTGTGGGTTGATTATTATATGTTCTTTTTTAGGCAATTGTAAGGCAAACAAATGTTCAATATTGGTTGAGACATTTTCATCATAACGGTGTTTCCATTCAGGATAAATCTGGTACTGATTCCTTTGATTGAGCGAGTAAAAATTATAATCATTTACAATTAGACCAGTTTCCTCAAATACTTCTCGTCCAGCACATTCTTTGGGTGATTCATCTTTTTCAATACTTCCAGTGACTGACTGCCAATAATTGGGGTTATCTTTTCTTTGTAAAAGTAAAATATTTTTATCATCACAAAAGATAATGACCTGAATAGATATCGGTATTTTTTTCAAAACAATTAAATGATTGGTAACTTAAATTTTATATTTTCTTTAGGACCATCAATTTCATTAATAATTGCATTGGAATGAGATTGTATTAACTTAGTAAGCTGTTTGATTAAAATTTCAGGTGCTGAGGCACCCGCAGTTATAGCTATATTTTTTTTATTATCAAGCCAAGTAGGATTGAAATCAGACATATTATCTATCAATATACTTGGTATTCCTTTTTTTTCACCAAGTTCTTTTAAACGATTTGAATTAGAACTATTTTTTGATCCAACTACAAAAAGTATATCTGCTTGCGGTAATAATTGTTTAATTGCATCTTGCCGATTTTGCGTTGCATAACAGATATCATCAGCTTTTGGACCCTCAATCATTGGAAATTTAGATTTTAATTCATTAATTACATCCTTAGTTTCATCAAGTGATAAGGTCGTTTGTGTCACATATGCAATCTTGTTTTCATCAGAAATATTAAGATAATGAATATCGGATACCTTTTCTATCAAATGCATTTTTTTTGAAGTTGGGTCCTGTCCGAGTGTACCCTCTACTTCAGGATGTCCTTTGTGACCAATCATGATAATTTCATAATTATTTTTTAAATAATGGTTCACTTCTTTATGCACCTTAGTCACTAATGGGCAGGTTGCATCGATACTTTTAAGTTTAAAGTTATCAGAATCAGATTTTACTTTTTTTGAAACACCATGAGCACTGTATATGAGATATGAATTTTCTGGTACTAACTTAAGATCATTGACAAAGATTGCACCCTTCTTTTTTAGTGATTCAATGACAAATTTATTATGTACTACTTCATTTCTAACATAAATAGGAGCACCATATTTATCTAAGGATTGTTCGACAATTTCAATAGCACGATCAACACCGGCACAAAAACCCCTTGGATTAGCTAATGAAATTGATATTATCTTTTTATCCATCAGATTGAGTTTTTCTTGTTTATTAAATAATAATTATCGTAGCACTTATGAAAGTTTTTCTTAAGATGTGATGATCTTTATTTTAAGAATTTTTCTTCATGAGCAATTAAGTCGCAAAAATTTTCACGCTCACGAATCAGGTAAAACTCATCTTTATCAACAATTATCTCTGGTATCCTTGGTCTTGAATTATAATTTGAACTCATCGAAAATCCATAAGCTCCTGCATCCATAATGGCTAAAATATCGCCTTGGTTAGCTTTAATATTTCTGTCTTTTGCAAGAAAATCACCTGTTTCACAGATTGGACCAACTATATCAAAGATATCATTCGAGTCTTGAGTATCGGATAGATTAATTACTTCATGAAAGGCGTTATAAAGTGATGGTCGCATTAGATCATTCATAGCAGCATCAACAAGAACAAAATTTTTATGTTCTGATTTTTTTATGTATTCAACATTGGTCAGCATTAAGCCTGCTTTTCCGATTAAGAACCTACCTGGCTCTAAAATAATTTTTTTATTATATTTTAAGAGGTATTTTTTTATCATCTGCACATAAAAATCAATAGGAGAGATATCTTCATTATTGTATGAAATTCCTATACCACCACCGATATCAATGTGTTCTACTGCTATTTGATTTGATTCTAATTCATCAATCAATGATGCCAATTTAATAAATGCATCTTCAAATGGAGAGAGGTCAGTCAGTTGAGATCCAATGTGGCAATCAATTCCAGTGATCTTGATGTGATCAAGTTTTGCTGCTTTTTTGTACAATTTTATTGCGCTTGTTTCATCAATACCAAATTTGTTATCTTTCAAACCCGTTGATATATATGGATGGGTTTTGGCATCAACATTTGGATTAACTCGAATAGATACTTTTGCAATTTTGGATAAACGTTGACTTATATTATTGATTCGGAAGAGCTCTTCTTCAGATTCAACATTAAAAGCAAGAATATTATTATTTAATGCCATTTCAATTTCAGAAAATGACTTACCAACCCCAGAAAAAACAATCTTTGAGTTTAATGAATCTACAGTTAAAACTCTTTGTAACTCGCCACCGGAAACAATATCAAAACCACAACCACATTCTTTGAACAATTTTAGAATACTCAAATTAGAATTGGCTTTAACAGCAAAACAGATCAGGTGATCAATATCGCTTAAAGCATTTTGTAAAAAATTGATTTGATCAAGAATATGTTTTTTCGAATACACATAAGCTGGAGTGCCAAATTTTTGAGCGATGTCTGTTAGTTTGACGTCTTCAATAAAATAATGGCTTGATTCCTTTCGGAGTAAAGATTTATTCATCCACTGTTCCTGATGAGTCATCTAATTCCTCAGCAGCAGGTCTTTGATTTGATTGAGAATCATCAAGAGGATAAAGCTCTTCAGGAAGATACAACGAACCCTTTGTTCCACAGGATTGAAGAATGAATAATAGAAATAAACAAAGTATTTTTTTCATGGGTAAATTTTATCATTTTTAATCTGCGATTTGGATACTCTCATTATTTTGTCAACGATATACGCATTGATCAATGCAAAAATAAAAGCAAAAATAATAAATATTGGAATCAAGAAAAATACACCATTATCTTGAATAATGAATAGTCTTACACAGATAAATTGACCAACAACATGAGCTAAACTCATGAGCATGCTGAATGAATAAATGGAAAAATACTTTTTATTTAAAAAATAAGATGCAATTGCTAAGCATCCTAGACTAGAAATTGCACCTGAAAAGCTTAGAAAAAAGGTAGGGGTTAGAAAAGTACCAAGTATCAAACTCGAGATAAATACGCGTATAAGAGACACATATACTGCTGAGCTAAGATTAAAAAAATAGTAAGCAAAAAGAACAACAACATTAGCAATACCTGGCTTCAGGCCAAAAATCGGTGATGGAAGAAAAAACTCTGCCGTATGAAGTACTATTGCAATAGCAGACAATTTTGCGATGATATGAATATCAGTAGTTTGTGCTGTCATGTTCGTTAGTATTCTGAGTAATTGTCATTTTAAAAAGATTTGGAACACATAAAATTGATTGATTAATATGTGAAATCCAACCTTGCATCACGCAATATTGATTCTTACAATTAGAATGACTGACTCGCGCTTTACTCATTTTGATTTCAACATCTAAGTCACCTAGTTTAATTTTTCTATTTTGATTTAATGAATATTTTATGGTTTGATTTTGATAGTCAATTTTCAATATATCCCCACTAGGTAATTTTAGATAAATTGTCATCGACATTATTAGAATGATGGAAAAAAGTGTAAGAATTAAAAAATCGCCCGGTTTAAATGCCTTGAACAAAATATTTCCCTTCCTCAAACACCCATTCAATTTTTTCTAACATAGATTCTGTAATATAAATATTACGATTAAGATCTGTAACAAAAAAGTTATTAAAATTCATATCCAACTGAGTTTGTTTTAAATCACTAGAAAAATAAAATGGTTTTGAAAAGACATCTGACTTAACCCCAACTTCATCTTGAGGACTAATAAAAACAGTAGCTGAGGAATGATTGGAAAATGCACTACCATTTGTTGGATTGATTAGATGGGAATATCTTTTTCCATTATGCATGAAATATTTTTCATAATTTCCTGAAGTACCTATGGCGGATCCAGGTGGAAGTTTTAACTTAGCTAATAATTGAGTTTGATCATATGGGTCTTGAATAGCAACTTCCCAAAAGCGATTTTCAGGTTGTCCATGAGCGTAAATATTCCCACCAAAATTAGTTAAAACATTTTTAATATTCAGTTTCTGATATTCATCCTTTGCTAAATCAAGTGCATAACCTTTTATCATTCCTCCTAAATCGATCTGGAGAAAATGATTTACTTTTTCTAAACACCCCTGATTTAAATTAAGTTGCTTTAAGCTGGGGCGAGAATTTATAATTTTATCAATTAAAGCATCATCTGGAGTTTTTTCAACAATTTCATCAGTATGAAATCCCCATGCTTCAATCAAGGCCCCAATAGCTGGATTAAAAAAACCATTAGTTACTTTTTCATAATGAGAGGCTCTATAAATAATTTGAATTTGTCTATCATCACAAATGTTAGCAATTTGATTGTTATTAAACTTTTTTATTACAGTATTCTGCCAAGGATGAAAGATTGAATTTAATTCATTTAATTGTGCAATGATATTTGCCATCGCTTCATCGGCAATATTTTTTGGTGTTTCAAAGAATTTAAACTCTAAAATAGTCCCATACACTAAAAATTTTTTTTCATAGAAGTTTGGTTTTGTGCAAGAGCTATTGAGCAGCAGCAGACAAATAATTAGTAAATTAAAAAAGGTTTTGAATAACTGTCTTGGCAACATTCTGTTTGGTTAACTTTTGAATTTCAACAAGTCCTGTGGAACTTGTTATGTTAATTTCAGTTAGGTAATTTCCAATCACATCGATACCAACAAAATTTAAATTATGATCCATTAGATAAGGTTTAATAGCCTCTGTAATTTTTAGATCAGATGATGACAATTTGAAAACTTTCGCTTTGCCACCTTTTGCTAAATTTCCCCTAAAATCAGTTTTTTTAGGAATTCTTAATAAACCATATGGAAGGGGTTCACCATTAACAATAATAATTCGCTTGTCTCCCTTTCTAATTTCAGGGATATATTCTTGAATCATTATTAGAGTTGAGTAATTATCAGTAAGGACCTCTAGAGTTACATTAATATTAGGATCATTTTTTTTTAAAAGAAAAATTTTATTTCCAGCCATTTCATCGATAGGCTTACATACAACTTGTTTGTATTTTGAAATGAATTGGATTATTTCCTTTAAATTACCACTCACAAGCGTTTTTGGAATTAATTTTGGAAAATTTAAAATGGAAAGCTTTTCATTATGGGTTTGCAGCGATTGAGGACAATTAATAATTTTTGGTTTTTTTAACAGACTGAGTGAGATGGTTAAAAATAAATAATCTTTATTAAAAGGAGGATCTTTTCTGATAAAAATAACATCCAATTGATTGAGATTAACTTGTGTTTCAACTACCTCTGAAAATTCATCATTAAATTTTTTAACTTCTTTTATTTTTCCATACGGAATATTATTTTTTAAACTGATATCAGTGTGAGTGCAAAAGAAAACCTGATGACCAATTTCCATGGACGTTTTCATCAAAAGGAGGCTTGTATCCTTATCTTTTTTTAAAGCTTGGATTGGATCGATAATAAATAGGATGGATTTAGCCATATATTTCCCGTGCTGCAGCAAGTAAAGCTAATCGTGCGATAACTCCATAAACATAAAATCGATTTGGTGGATCATTACAATCACGTCCTTGATCTGGCATGAGACAGGATTGCTCAAAGGGTGTTGGAAAAAATTGCATCCCAGGAGAGTTTAAATTTTCATTTTTATCTTTTGATGTATGAACTCTGTAAAAACCACCAATCACATAGTGATCAATTGTGTAAACAACCGGCTCACTGACGGCCTCATTTAAAATCTCCTCAGAGTGAATTCCTTCTTGAATAATGACTTTTGACACTTTTTGGCCATCTTTGATGGTGCTCATCTTGTTTCTCTTTTTTCTATTCAGTTGCATTATTTCACTTGGCTCTTGAATAGTAATAATTCCCATGCCATATGTTCCCGCATCTGCTTTGATTACTAAATAGGGTTGATGATCGATGCCATACTTAGTGTATTTATCTTTAATTTTTCTAAGTAAAAACTCGGACTTTTCTGCAATTATTTTTAAATCATCTTGATTATTTATATCCATATCCTCATGAACATCAAAGTAAGGATTTATAAGCCACTCATCTATGTTTAAAAAGTCTGTAAATTCTTTAGCTACCTCATTATAAAATTTGAAATGATTTGATTTACGTCTATTAAACCAACCTGCAGAGGTATTTGGAAGAATGGTTTGTGTAATATCTTTTAAAAATTTTGGATCGCCAGATGAGAGGTCATTATTCAATAAAATTGAACATGGTATAAATTTAACGCCATAATTCTCAATGAAAACCTTATTATTTTCTTTTTTTAATGGGTGGATAACAATTTTTTGGTTCTCAATATCATATTCTGTCTTTTGAAAAGAAGGATCCAAATTCCCAATTTCTACTTCAAGCCCTGCGTTTTTAAAAATCTCAGTTAGGCTGAGTAAATTCTTGAAGTAAAAAATATTTCGTGAATGATTTTCTGGGACAATGATAATCTTAGATGCTTCGGGGCAAATTTTCTCAATTGCAATAGTTGTAGCCTGGATGGCAAGAGGTTCAAATTGAGGATTTAAATTATTAAAGCCAGCAGGAAATAAATTTGTATCAACTGGAGATATTTTGAAACCAGAGTTTCTTAAATCAACCGATGCATAAAAAGGCGCTTCATGATCAAGCCAATTTGATCTGAACCATTGTTCAATCTCACACGAATTTCTAATAATAATATTTTCTAATTTTAAAAATTCAGAGTTGATGGCAGTTTTTAATTCAGGAATCATGATAACTGTTTTGCTTGTATATCTGCATGATAACTACTTCTAACAAAGGGACCACAGGCAATTGATGAAAAGTTAAACTGTTTGGCAACCTGATTAATTCGTTCAAAATATGCTGGGTCGTAATAGGTATGAACTGGTAGGTGATCCATTGAGGGCTGAAGATATTGACCGATAGTCACCATTTTTACATTATGTTCAGCTAAATCGGCAAGCGTTTCTTCGATTTCTTCAAATGTTTCGCCTAGGCCAATCATGAACCCTGATTTTGTAACTAATTCAGGGTAGGTGTCAGAGAAATCTTTTAATAATTTTAGAGATTGACTATAAACTGATCCCGGTCTTACTTCTTTATAAAGCCGGGGAACGGTTTCAATATTGTGATTTAAAACATCAGGCAGTGACTGTGCAAAAGATTTAATCGCTGTTTGTTCTCTTCCTCTAAAATCAGGAATGAGTATTTCTATTTCGATACTTGGTATTTTATTTCTGATGGAGTCAATGCACTCAACAAAGTGCCCAGCCCCACCATCTTTTAAGTCATCTCGATCAACACTGGTTACTACCACATAGTTTAAATTGAGTTTGTTGATTGATTCGGCTAGATTTTTTGGTTCATTTTTGTCCAGCGGCAATGGTCTCCCATGTGATACATCACAAAATGGACAGCGTCTGGTACAAATATCACCCATAATCATAAATGTTGCCGTACCTTTGCTAAAACATTCTCCAATATTTGGGCAGCTCGCTTCCTCACAAACAGTATGTAAATTATTTTGATGAATAATTTCTTTTACTTTTTTAAAATTCTCTGAATGAGGTAATTCTATTTTTAGCCAAGCGGGCTTTTTTTTTGGAACACTAGGATAAATTTTTATCGGATTGCGAGAAACTTTATCTTTATGACTGTCTTTAGTCCCTGGTAATTTCATATTCCATTAATTTGTTTTTTATAATGGTTATTATTTTATCAGCTACATCTTTATTATCTAAAATAATTCCAAAATCTTTTAGCTGTGTCATTTGTAAATTTTTATAACCACATGGGTCAATTAGACTAAAAGGCGACAGGTCCATATTGTTATTAATACTGATCCCATGATATGTTTGATTATTTTTAACTCTTAGTCCAATAGAGGCTATTTTTTTTAAATCGACGTATACACCAGGCGCATCAGCTTGTTGCTTACCAGATATATTGAATCGGGATAAAAATTCTATTATCGATTCTTCAAAAATTCTGACTAACTTAGTTATCGTCATACTAAATTGATCGAGATTAATTAGTGTATAAATAATGACCTGGCCAGGGCCGTGGTAGGTAATTTTTCCTCCTCGATCTGAGCTTATAGTTGGAATTTTTGTATCGGGCAGAACAATGTTTTTTTTATTCACCCCTAAGGTAAAAACAGGGTAATGCTCAAGGATCCAAAATTGATTGATATCTAGAGGTTTTTTTATCGCCTCCTTCATATCCTCAAAAATTACATTGTAATCTTCGATTCTAAAATATTTAATTTTAAATTTAGATGACAAATCTGGTATCAGGATGAGAGGACAGATGTTGATAAATTAAATCTAAATCTGACTTAGAATTTACATAAACATTACAAGTCAATCCAATGAAATTTCCTTTTTGACTTGGTCGTATTTCTATTTTTGAAGCATTGAAACTTTTATCGACCTTATTTATTTCTTCAATGATGGAGTGGGTGAAATTATCTTTCATGACCCCAGTAACTTTAATGATAAAGTTACATGGAAACTTAATCAAAGATTCTTGTTCATTAATGATATTTTTTGACATACACCGGAAGATTATATTCTGATTCTAAATTTTCTTTAATGTTATTAAGCTCACCACTATTTTTGATAGGCCCGATCAAAATATGAAATAAATTATTGATTTGGATATTTTTTGCTTCATAGTCATCGAGTATTTTTAAGTTGTTAATTTTATCAAGCAATGTTTGGCTATTGATAAAATCCTTAAAAGCACCTACCTGTAAATAATTTTCGTCATTGCTTTGATTATCTACCACTGCCTCTTTATACTCTTTCGGGTTGATTAATTCAACCTTAACTAACTCACTCCCTTTTTCAATAATATCTAATTTATGCGCTGCAGCATAAGAGAGATCAATTATTCTATCCTTTAAAAATGGCCCTCTGTCATTTAACCGAATAATCACCCATTTCTTATTTTTTAAGTTTGTCACTTTGACATATGAAGGTAAGGGGAGAATTTTATGTGCACCCGTCATAGCATACATGTCGTAGATTTCTCCAGTAGAGGTTTTGTTTCCGTGATATTTTTTTCCATACCATGATGCATAGCCTTTTTCTTTAAAAGGCACTATTTTTGTCATGGGAATATATTTTTGGCCAAAAACTTTATATGGTTTTTTTGTGTTTTTATTAATTGCCTCAACTTTTGGAATAGCATTCTTAATATTTTCGAGTTTCACATCTATGACTTCATGGGGCCCATCATCTTGGTAATAGGCTCCTTTGTTGTCTGAAGATACTTGTAAAGAGGAACAAGAGTTTAATAAGATAATAATTAGGATAAATAAAAATTTCATAACTAATCAGCGATTAATGTTTTGTTATAGTTTAATGAATTGATTAAAGCAAACATAATAAGGTAAATAAAAAGAGAAGATCCACCGTAACTAATCAATGGCAAAGGAATTCCAACAATTGGAAAAAGACCCGAGACCATGGCAATATTTATTAAAAAACATATAGTAAAAATCATAACATAGGTCATTGCAAGTAATCGATGGGAGTGGGAGTGAAGATTAATGGAAATGATTACTAACTTATAGATAAATAAAAAGAATATTAAGAAAAAAATGATATTTCCTAAAAATCCATATTTTTCAGATAATACGGCAAAAATAAAATCAGTATGAGTTTCTGGAAGAAATAAAAGGTCATGTTGACTGGAGAATTCAGAACTTTTTCCAAACAAACCACCAGAGCCAATAGCTATTGATGATTGAATTGCATGGTAGCCCCCGTCAAGCGGATTACTGAAGGGATCGATAAGATTAAGTATTCTTCCCTTTTGGTAATCTTTAAGGATATTTAACCATGCATAGGGTAAAAGTATTAAAAAACCCAAAATCCCAATTAATATCTTTTTTAAACTCAGTCCATTTAGAAAAATAATAATCAATCCAGAAAAGACAATAATTAGCCCAGAGCCAAGATCAGGCTGTCTCAAAATAATAAAAAATGGAATAAAACTAATTGAAAGAAATACTAATTCACTCAAAATTTGTGATCTATTTTTAAAATACTCTATGAGTGAAACAAGAAAAATCGGCAATGTAAGTTTCAAAATTTCTGATGATTGGAGTTTAAATACCCCAAAATCTAACCAGCGCTTGGATCCATTAATCTCAGTTCCAAAGAGAGCAGTTAAGATTAAAAGCAGAATTGATAATATATAAATAATTAACGAATGCCTAAATAAGAATTTTAGATTTAAAATGCTTACCAGCATAAATATGATGAGGCCAGTAAAAATAAAAAAAAGTTGCTTAAAAAAGAAAGGAGAGTGAAATCCAGCAGCTTGTCCTATTAAATTTAAACTAAAAAGTAAGATGATTAACAAAAGGATAAATAATTGTTTATCTGTTCTAGAAAATAAAAAGGTGAAAAAATTTGTCATTTTATTGTTTCAAAATAAAAATCAATCATTTTCTTTGCAACTGGAGCCGCAACAGTGCTTCCGTGGCCTCCATTTTCAATGATAACAGCAATCGATATTTGAGGGTTATCATATGGAGCATAGCCAATAAATAGGGAATGATCTTTGAGATGGTCGGCAATATTGTCTTCATCATATTCTTGATTTTTCAAAGAAAAAACTTGTGCTGTTCCTGTCTTCCCAGCAATTTTGTTCTTATTGTTATTGGCAATAGATCTAAATGTTCCGTTTGAATTGGTTACTTCTTGCATCCCTCTTTTCACTATTTCAATATATTTTTCATCTGTAATTTTTTCTACGCTCAATGGGGCATCAGAAGATTGATTTTTTAATAGACTCAACGGAGGCATTTTCTTGTTATTCAATAATATATTTAAAGCATGAACAAGTTGAGCTGGGGAACTTAAAAAATCCCCTTGTCCAATTGAGGTATTGATGGTTTCATAAGTATTCCACTTTTTTTTATGACGTTTTAATTTCCATTCAGGTGATGGTAGGATTCCCTTTTTCTCAGCGGGTAAGTTGATTCCGGTTTTTTGACCAAAATCAAATTTTCTTAAACTTTTATCCATTTTTTCGATACCCAATCGGTAAGCTAAATCATAAAAATAAACATCACAAGACTCAGCAATTGCGTTAATAATGTTGACATTACCATGCCCTTCCTTTTTCCAGTCCATGAATATTTTCTTTGTTTTCGGAAGTTGGTAAAAACCAGGATCATTGATTGAATAGGCAGTATTAATTACGTTGTTCTCAAGTCCAGCTATGGAAAGAAAAGGTTTTATAGTGGAGCCTGGTGGATACACCGCATTGGTAACCCGATCCAGCATAGGTTTGTTAGGATCTGTATTTAATTTATCCCATTCCGAAAAACCTATTCCATTTACAAAAAGATTTGGGTCAAAGCTGGGGTTACTTTGATAGGCTAATACTTCATTATTTGAAATGTCTGTCATGATTAATGAGCCTTTATAACCTCTAAGAAGTTCATGTGATTTTTTTTGAAGTTCAAGGTCGATTGAAAGGATTAAATCTTGACCATCAAAAGCTTTTTTGTTTTCAATTTCAGCAATAAATGAATTTCTAGCATTGACTCTAATTTTTTTAAAACCCGACTTACCTCGCAAGCTATTTTCAAATGATCTTTCAATTCCTTGCTTACCGATATGAGTTATTCCAAAATAGTTATCTAATTTTTCAGGATCATTTTCGATCTTTTCAAGATCCTTCTTGGATATTCGATTAATATAGCCAATTAAATGTGCGTTTTTTTTACCATATTTGTAGCTTCTTAAAAACTCCTCTTTTAAATTAACATCAGGAAATAAAAACATTTTTGAAACAAAAAAGGCTAATTCATCATTATTAATATTAGTTTTCAGTGGAATTTTTCTGAGAAACTTTCGATCGGACCAAATTTTAAAAAA
The DNA here is from genome assembly GCA_001044335.1 of Methylophilales bacterium MBRSF5. Classification (NCBI taxonomy): domain Bacteria; kingdom Pseudomonadati; phylum Pseudomonadota; class Betaproteobacteria; order Nitrosomonadales; species Methylophilales bacterium MBRSF5. The sequence continues at coordinate 1,166,498 of CP011001.1, read as the reverse complement.
TAGATTTCTTTCATGCTCAGATATGGGAAGTATTTTTGATAATTCTTTAATGATTGCATTCAGGTCTTCTTTAGATTTATTTTCGATATTAATTTCTAAATTATAAGTAAGAATATTCTCTGCAAGGACATTATTGTTTCTATCAAAAATAAGACCTCTTAGTGGCTTTATCGGTTCGACCCTCTCATAATTTGATTTTGAGCTTTCAAGATAAAAATCATTTTTATATATTTGTAACCAAAATAATCTTAGAAAGATTAAAAGAAAAATTAAAAATAAAAATGCAATAAGGATATTAAATCTCTGGACGAGTATGAGTCGATTATTTAGCATACCTAATTAATAATATGAGATAAATAATACTGAGAGAGCTGTTAATAAGTAAATAAGGAATAAAATTTTGGCTTAAAGGGTGAAGTAAGAGAAAAATAAGCTGTCCTAATACAATCAATAAAAGAAAATAATAATTAATTTGTTTTTTCTTTATGGAAATGAACTTCTTTAAGGTTAAATCAAAAAATACCAAGCTTAAAAAAATTAAATTGCATGTGCCAAAATTAAAGTTAAAAAAACCATCAAATAAAAAGCCGCTAATTAATACACAGAAAAATTTAAATCCATCAGTAGAGACAAAAAAGCAATAGATAAAAAAAGCAATAATCAAACTAATTGTGGGGTAAAAGATATCAAAGAGGCTTGCCAATAAGGTAAGAAGGGCACTGAGGGCAAAGAGTTTTATCTGAAAAAATTTAATCATATTTATTTAACGATCACTAAGAATCTTTCTTTGTATGGGTTTGAAGATGGTTCAATGATTAGTTTATAAAAATCATTCAATTCAGTATTAAGAATTTTTTTTATCTTACCGATTCTCAAGCCTTTAGGTATATTCAAATTATCGCCGGTAGTAAATATTTCGTCACCATGATTAATTTTATTGGTTTTGTTGAAATAATTTACGGTGAGATTTTTTCCATTACCTTGGATGAGCGATTGATAAATATTTTTTCCTGATTTGATGTAACCAGTGAGATATAGCTGATTGGATAATATTGTTCTAATTACAGAGCTGTTATTGTTTACTTCGATAACCTGTCCAACAATACCTGATTTATCTACAACAATTTGCCCTGCATAAACACCATCTACTTCACCCTTGTCGACCAAAAAATGATGATTTTGACCTTGATAATTTAAATTTAAAATTTGGGTGATGATGGATTCCTTAAAATATTTTTTTTGGATATTCAATTTATTATTTAATTCATAGTTCTCTGACTCGATATCCGCCATTTGCATAACATAGGCTTTTAATTCAGCATTTTCTTTTTGGAGTTTTTCATTTTCACTCAGAAGGTTTTGTTTGAAAATAAAATAGCTTGATACGTCATTAAGTAAATTGGCCCCAAATTCAAAAATTAAACTAATAGACTGAGGTCCAAATTGAAGTGATTTTTTTATTTGATTGAGATATCTATTGTCCTGATTACTTGAAAAAATTGAAAAATTTATGATAAATAAAATAATTAACAGATTAAGATTTATTTCATTTTTTGAGAAAAGTGTTTTATATTTACTTTTTTTTGAGGATAAAAACATTAATCATTTGCAAACGCATTTTTAAACTCATCCAAAGCATCAAGAGCCATACCACAACCGTTTACGACACACATTAATGGATTTTCTGCTACCAATACAGGGATCCCAGTTTCTTCAAATAAAAGCCTATCTAAGTTTTTCAGCATGGCTCCTCCACCAGTGAGGACCATACCATTTTCAGCAATATCTGCTCCAAGCTCTGGCGGTGTTTGTTCAAGTGCATTTTTAACTGCACTAATTATTGCATTTAAAGGCTCAGCTAGAGCTTCGAGAATTTCATTACTACTGATGATAATCTTACGAGGCAGTCCTTCTGACATACTTCTCCCTGTAATTTCCATTTCTAAAATTTCATTTAATGGGAAAGCGCTACCAATTTGTTTTTTGATCTTTTCTGCAGTGGGTTCAGAAATCATCATGCCATAGTTGCGTCGCATATAATCAATGATCGCCTGGTCAATTTTATCACCACCTACTCTCTCCGATATGGCATATACGATTCCTCCCAGCGAGGTTACACCTACTTCAACAGTTCCTCCACCGATATCAATGACCATCGAACCTGTCGGATCATTAACAGGAAGCCCTGCTCCAATAGCGGCTGCCATAGGCTCTTCAATTAGAAAAACTTGTTTTGCTCCAGCACGTTCAGCAGATTCACGAATTGCTCTTCGTTCAACTTGAGTAGCGCCGTAGGGGACACAGATGACGATTCTTGGGTTGGGGGAAAACCAACTTTTTGAAGTAACTTCATTAATGAAATATTTGATCATTTCTTCTGTAACATTAAAGTCAGCAATAACACCATCTTTCATCGGTCTGATCGCAGTAATATTTTGTGGTGAGCGACCAAGCATGGTTTTTGCTTTGGCTCCAACTGCAAGAATATCTGTTTTAGGTTGAGATCCAGCTGGACCATTTTGATATCGCATTGCAACAACGGAAGGCTCATCTAAAATGATTCCTTTACCTTTAACGTAAATTAAAGTATTGGCCGTACCAAGATCAATAGCCATGTCTTGTTCAGAAAAGAGGTTTTTTAAAAAATTCTTCATGATTAAATTATGTCTTACAAACTATTTATGAATACTTTTGTCCATGTATAATACTGCATTCTGAACATTATATCCTTATATTTATGGCCCTAACAGACAAAGATATTAAAAAACTGAGTCATTTAGCAAAAATTAAAATTGATTCAAAAGATGAAGAAATTATTCTTGCCAAATTAGATGGAATTATTAAGCTAATTGATTCCATGCAGAAAGTGAATACCGATAACATTGACCCCATGTCACATGCCCTTGATATCACTCAGCCACTCAGAGAAGATGTGGTCACGGAAAAAAATCAAAAAAATGATTTCTTAGAGTTAGGCCCAGAATCTAATGATGATTATTTTATAGTTCCTCGGGTCGTTGAGTAAATTTATGAAGAATTTATCTTTAAAAGAATTAAATTTGGGACTATCAAGTAAAAAATTTTCAAGCGAGGAGCTCACCAAGTTTTTTTTAAATGAAATAAAAATATCTAATCCTAAAATTAATGCTTTCATTACCATTGATGAAGATAAAAGTCTTCAACAAGCACGCGATGCTGACAAGAGAATTAGTCAAGATAATATGAATGAATTGACGGGAATACCAATTGCACAAAAAGATATTTTTTGCGCCAAAGGTTGGAAGACAACCTGTGGCTCCAAAATGCTTGATAATTTTTATTCACCTTATGATTCCAAAGTGATCGAGTTATTCAACCAATGCGGTGCAGTCAATATTGGTAAAACCAACATGGATGAATTTGCTATGGGATCGTCAAATGAAACTTCATACTATGGCGAAGTTAGGAATCCATGGAATTTAGATTATGTTCCAGGAGGAAGTTCTGGAGGAAGTGCAGCTGCTGTAGCTTCCGGTATGGCTCCGGCTGCAACAGCAACTGACACGGGTGGATCTATTCGACAGCCAGCATCTTTATGTGGCCTTACAGGTTTAAAACCGACCTACGGTTTAGTATCTCGTTTTGGGATGATTGCTTTTGCATCCAGTCTTGATCAAGCTGGCCCAATCGCAAAATCTGCAGAAGATTGTGCGTTAATGCTGAAAGTCATGGCAGCCCATGATACAAGAGACTCGACCTCAATCAATCAGAAAATTCCTGATTATCCAAAAAATCTTGATAATCCAATTAAAGGGAAAACAATTGGTCTACCAAAAGAGTTCTTTAATGATGATTTAAATCAGGAAGTGAAGATTGTATTAGAGCAAGTGATCGATTCCTATCAGAAAATGGGAGTTAACTTCAAGGAAATTTCACTATCCAATTCACATCTCTCAATACCTGTCTATTATGTGATTGCGCCAGCAGAGGCCTCAAGTAACCTATCCAGATATGACGGAGTGAAGTTTGGATACAGAGCGAAAGACTTTAAAGATCTTGAAGAAATGTATTTAAAAACTAGAGAGCAGGGATTTGGAGAGGAAGTTAAGAGACGAATCTTAGTGGGTACTTATGTTCTTAGCGCTGGATATTACGATGCCTATTATTTGAAAGCACAAAAAATTAGAAGACTAATAGCTGATGATTTTAAAAATGCCTTTAAAGAATGTGATTTAATTTTGGCTCCGTCCTGCCCGTCAACAGCTTTTAAAATTGGTGACAAAACAGAAGATCCTGTCTCAATGTACATGCAGGATATGTATACAATTTCAACGAATCTAGCCGGACTTCCTGCGATCAGTTCTCCGGCAGGGTTTATAAACAAGATGCCTGTCGGTTTTCAGCTGATTGGAAACTATTTCGATGAGGCCACGATATTAAACTTTACACACCAATATCAGCAGATAACTCATTGGCATCAAAAAACTCCAGGGGCTGCTGTATGAGCTGGGATATTGTAATAGGCATAGAAACTCACGTACAGTTAACCACCCAGACAAAAATCTTTTCTGGCGCCTCCACTTCTTTTGGCATGCCAGCCAATGAAAATGCTTGTTTAGTCAGCCTTGCCTATCCTGGAACTCTTCCGGTACTTAATAAAGAAGCTGTCAAAAAAGCCATTAAGTTTGGTTTGGCTGTGAATGCTGACATTGCTGAGCATTCTGTTTTTGCTAGAAAAAATTATTTTTATCCTGATCTGCCTAAAGGTTACCAAATAAGTCAATTTGAATTACCTGTGTTGAATAATGGTTTTTTAACAATTGGTGATAATAAAAAAATTAGAATCCTGCGTGCTCATCTTGAAGAAGATGCAGGCAAGTCTGTCCATGGAATCTTAAATAATCAAACAGGTATCGATTTAAATCGTGCAGGGACTCCTTTGCTCGAAATTGTGACAGAGCCTGATATGAACTCCGCTCAAGAAGCAATTGCCTATGCAAAAAAATTACACAATCTGGTCCAATGGATTGGAGTTTGCGACGGAAATATGCAAGAGGGTAGCTTCCGATGTGACGTAAATGTTTCTGTTAAGCCGAGTGGTTACGAGAAGCTCGGCACACGTAGGGAAATTAAAAATTTAAATTCATTTAGAAATATGGAGCAAGCAATCAATTTCGAAGTGAATTGGCAAATTGAACAGCTTGAGGATGGAAATGAAATAGTTCAATCCACAGTTTTATTCAATCCTGACACCGGTGAAACGAGAGCTATGAGATCTAAGGAAGAGGCTAATGACTATCGTTACTTCCCTGATCCAGATTTGCTTCCTCTAAAAATTACCCAAGAAGATATGGATGATATTAGATCCACTTTGGGTGAACTTCCTGAGGTATCAATTAAAAGGTTAGTCAAGGATTTTAAATTAAATGATGCTGATGCTTCAATCCTCACATCCAATAAGCAAACGTATGATTTTTTTCAATCCCTGATTTCTGAAGGACTAGATCCAAAAATTACAGCGAATTGGATTGTGGGAAATTTATTTGCAAAATTAAATGATAACGAATTAAGCATCAATGATTCCCCAATTAATAAAGATCAGTTTGTATTGCTTATTCGTCGGATAATGGACAAGACTATTTCAAATAATGCGGCGAAGAAAATTTTTGAACTGCTCTGGGATAATCCAAAAGTTGATGTTGATCAATCTATTGAGTCCTTGGGGCTTAAGCAAGTGAGTGACTCATCAGCGATTCTTCCATTGGTTCAGGAGGTTATTGCAAATAATCAAGTCATGGTTGAACAATTTAAATCTGGTAAGGACAAAGCCTTTAATGCGCTTGTCGGACAGGTAATGAAATTATCCAAAGGGAAGGCAAACCCAGGACAGGTCAGTGAAATCCTAAAAGATGAGCTGAATAAACTTTAGGCCCCATAAACACTTCGGTAATTTTCAATTTTTTCTAAGTATTGATTCAATTCCTTATTTTTCTTGATGAAATCTATAACATCATCAAGATTTATCAAAGAAAAAACATCAATATTGAAATCATTTTTAACCTCTTGAATTGCACTTTCAGGACCTTGTCCTTTTTCTTGGCGATCAATGGCCACGATAATTGCTTTTGGATTTCCCCCGTGTGCTTTAATAATATTTATTGATTCACGAATAGCAGTACCAGCAGAAATAACATCATCAATGATGATCACATCACCTTGAATTGGATACCCAACAATTTGACCTCCCTCACCATGATCTTTTACTTCTTTTCTATTAAAAGCAAAGTTTATCTTTGCATCTCCAAACGCTATTGCTGTTGCACTGACTATCGATATTCCTTTGTATGCTGGACCGAACAATAAATCAAAAGTAATATTATTTTTTTTAATGAGATCCCTGTAAAACTCTCCTAATTCTTTCAAATCCTTACCGTTATTGATAAGACCCATATTAAAGAAATAAGGAGAAATTCTTCCTGCTTTTGTTTTAAATTCTCCAAATTTAAGTATCTGATTTGAAATGGTAAAATTGATAAATTGTTCAGAAAGTGTATTCATATATGAGAGTTATAACAGTCAACTTAAATGGTATCAGATCTGCTTTAAGAAAGGGATTTTTTGAATGGATGCGATTACAAGATGCTGATTTTATTTGCATTCAAGAACTTAAGGCTCAAGAGAAAGATATGACCGAAGAAATGCTTAATATTAATGGGTATGTTGGGTATTTTTCATATGCTCAGAAGCCTGGATATAGCGGTGTAGGTATCTATACAAAAATTAAACCAAAAAAAATAATTACCAAATTGAATTTTGACACTATTGATGATGAAGGACGATATATTGAATTAATTTACGATGATTTATCCATAATCTCTTCATATTTTCCATCCGGTTCAAGTGGCGATATTCGTCAAGAAATAAAATTTGATTTTCTTAAATTTATGACTAAATTTTTAAATTTTAAAACTCAAAAAAAAGAAAAAATAATTCTATGTGGTGATTTAAATATTGCTCACAAAGAGATCGATTTAAAAAATCATAGAGGCAATAAAAAGAATTCCGGGTTTTTACCTGAAGAAAGGGCATGGATAACTTATTTAATAGAGGAAATAGGTTGGAAAGATACTTATCGAAATGTTTATCCTAATGAAGAAGAGTTGGCTTATACATGGTGGAGCAACAGGGGTCAGGCCTGGTCAAATAATGTTGGATGGAGGATTGATTATCAAATGACATCACCTAGCTTTAACTTCAAAATAAAAGATGCTCTAGTTTACAAGGAAGAACGATTTAGTGATCATTCCCCATTGATAGTGGATTATGATTTTAATTTATAAGGAGCAACTTTCAGAAGCAATAACATTCCAGGGATGGCCAGCAAAAAACATAAATAAAAGAAATTTGTCCAGCCTAGTGATTCCACTACAAAGCCTGTTGAAGCATTGGTGATGGATCTTGGGATAGACGCAAGGCTTGTGAACAAGGCAAATTGAGTTGCTGTATATCTAGGATCAGTCTGTTTGGATATAAAAGCAATTAATGCTGTTGTGCCTAAACCCATTGCAAAAGATTCTAAACCGACTGTAATGCCTAATAAAATTAGGTTATGCCCGACCATTGATAAGACAATAAATGGAATGATTGTAACAAGCTGGAGGAAACCAAAAATCCAAAGCGCCTTATTAATACCAATTTTGATCATCCAAATCCCACCAAGAAAGCCCCCAATCACACTTGCCCACAGCCCTGCATTTTTCGCAATAATTCCTATCTCGGTCATCGAAAAATTGAGATCAATGTAAAATGGAGTAACTAATGCCGTCGCCATACTATCACCCAGCTTGTATAGAAATATGAATAACAAAATATACAAAGCATTTTCCCTGCCATTTTTTTTGAAAAAAGAAATAAAAGGTTGAATAACAGAATCTTTAAGATTTTTTGGTTGAATATATTGTGTGTCAGGTTCTTTGACAGTTAAGGTCATCCCAATTCCAACCAACATAAATAGGGAAGTAATGAGGAAAACATTTTGCCATGAGATCATATCTGCAAGAATAAGTGACAGAGATCCTGGGATCAAACTAGAAATTTTATAAGCATTTACATGAATTGCATTTCCTATACCGAGTTCAGCATCATCCAGAATTTCTCTTCTGTAAGCATCAATAACGACATCATGACTTGCGCTAAAGATTGCAATTAAAAATGAAATTAAAGCGATTGTTTTTAAATCTATAGCTGCATTGAAAAAACCTAGTGATGATATTGATAAAAGTAATAAAATTTGGAAAACAATAAGCCACCCTCGCCGCCGGCCCATTAAAATTCTATATCGATCAAATATCGGAGCCCATATAAACTTCCAGGTAAAAGGTAACTGAATAAGAGAAAATAATCCGATAACTTTTAAGTCAATATTTTCAATTCTTAACCAAGCGGGTATTAAACTAATTAAGATAAAAAGTGGCAGGCCAGAAGAAAAACCTGTCAGGCAACATATGCCCATTTTTTTATTAAGAAGAACTTTTAGGTATTTATTCATTGGCTATTTGCTTAATTTAAAAATACCAATTGACCCTCTTAAGTTAGAAAAATATTTGATTGATTGATTTTGAGTAAGAAATAACTGATCTTCAATAATTAAACGTTTTTTTTCGCATAAATCATAAAAGTCTTTCACTGTACACAAATGAATATTGGGAGTGTTATACCACTCATGAGGTAAATCTGATGACTTTGGCATTTTGCCATTTATGATTTGCAATCTATTTTTCCAATAACCAAAATTAGGAAATGAAACAATGATGTTTTTTGCAACTCTTTTCATTTCATCCATAATCTTTTCAATATTGACCATGGCTTGTAGGGTCTGAGATAAAATAACTGTATCGAAAAATTGATTATCAAAAACAGATAAACCATCCTCAAGATTCATTTGGATAATGTTTATTTTATTCTTAATTCCCTTTTCAATATTTGCTGGACTGATTTCGATGCCATAGCCAGCAGTCATTTTTTCTGCTTGTAAATATTTCAATAAAGCTCCATCGGCACAACCCAAATCTAATACTTTGCTATTAGGTTCTATCCACTCAGAAATTTTAATAAAATCGAGTCTATTCATATTAAGACCTTAGATAGTTCCTGACAGTATTATGATAATGCTCACTTTCTAACAAGAATGCATCATGCCCTGTTTCAGCTTCAATCTCAGCGTATGTGACATTGATATTATTATCCAAGAGAGCTTTTACAATTTCTTTAGATCGTGATGGAGGAAATCTCCAGTCACTTGAAAATGAAACAACTAAATATTTAGCTTTTATTTTTGCAAATACTTTTGATAATTTATTTTTGAAATTTTTTTCTAGATCAAAATAATCAAGCGCCTTAGTCATTCGTAGATAGGTATTTGCATCGAAAGTCATTGCGAATTTATCACCCTGATAATTTAAATAGGATTCTATTTCATAATTTTGTTGAAAATTATAGTTATATTTTCCTTGAATTAATTTTCTTCCAAATTTTTTGTCCATAGAATCATTTGACAGATAGGTAATGTGACCAAGCATTCTAGCTATTCGAAGCCCCTTTTTTGGTTTTGTTTTTTGTTCATAAAAATTACCCTTATAAAATTCATCATCTTGAAGAATGGCTTGTCTGGCAACCTCATTGAATGCAATATTCTGTGCGGTAAGACTGGGAGCTGCAGCAATACATAAAATTTTTTCAACTGCATCAGGAAAGTCAATGGACCACTGCATAGCTTGCATTCCACCTAAACTTCCTCCAACAATTGCATATAGTTTTTCAATACCTAAACTATTAATTAATTTTTTTTGAGAGGCAACCCAATCCTTCACTGTTAAAATAGGAAATGAAGATCCCCATACTTTTTTTGTTTTTGGGTTTATTGATTTTGCAGATGTAGAACCATCGTTACCGCCAAGATTATTAATACCAATAACAAAATATTTATTTGTGTCTATAGGCTTGGCTGGTCCAACCATGTTATCCCACCACCCTGAATATTTATCATTTTTATGATATTTGCCAGCTATGTGGTGATTTCCTGATAGGGCATGAGGAATAAAGATAGCATTTGTTTTGTTCTTATTTAATTTACCATAGGTTTCATAAATTAAATCAAATTCACTGAGCTTTTTGCCACAAACCAGTGCCAGCTCATCCTTACAATGAAATATTTTTGACTCTACAATGCCAACCGATTTACCCAATTTAAGAAAATAACCCTTTAGTGATTCTGTAATAGCCTAATAAATCTTTATAAGATTCTACTTGATTAAAATTATACCTATTAAAAATCTCTTGTACTTCATCTTTTTGATTATATCCATGTTCAATAATCATTAAGCCTTGTCTATTTAAATAGTGAGTACTATTTTTAATAATTTTATGAATATCAGCAAGCCCGTCATTTTTTGATACTAATGCTCGCTTCGGTTCAAAGTGAAGTTCATTTAAATGAGGATCTTTATAAGAAATGTAGGGTGGATTAGAGATAATGACATCAAATTTTATGTTCGGAATATTTTCAAACCAGTTGCTTAAATAAACGTTGGCCTGTATGTCAAATTTTTGTAGATTTTTTTTAATACCATGAACACAACGTTTCGAAATATCACTTAAATGAAGATTTACTTTGTTTTTTGTTTCTAATTTAGCTGAAATGCCAATTGATCCACTGCCAGCACCCAAATCTAAAAGCTCGACATTATCATTTAAGATATTTTTTTCTTTCAATATATCAATAATTAATTCTGTCTCAGGTCTGGGAATTAACATCGATGAGTTAATATAAAAAGATCGCCCATAGAAACTCCATTCTTTAAAAATGTAGGCGAGGGGTTTTCCTGATGCTCTGACACTGACAAATTTTTTAATTTTTTCATATTGAGCTTTGCTTATTGTTTTTTTTAAAAGCAATTGAGAGTTATCTATTTTCAGGACAAACAGTAAAATTTGATTTACTTCTAAAGATATTTCTCTAGATGAAATTTTTAAATTATCCGATAATAATTGTGTACACTCATGTTTTAATTGACTAAGACTGATTGAAGTCATTACTCATTTTCTTCAGCCAGAAGTGATGCTTGGTGCTCAAGAGAGAGAGCATTGATCATTTCTTCAAGATCACCGTCCATAATAAAATCTATCTTATAGAGAGTTAAATTAATACGATGATCAGTAATTCTTCCTTGAGGAAAATTGTATGTTCTTATTCTTTCACTTCTATCCCCGCTACCGATCAAACTTTTTCTTTCACTGGCCCGTTGGGATTGCTGAGCTTGAATTTGATTGTCTTTTATTTTTGCTGCAAGAATACTCATCGCTTGTGCTTTGTTTCTATGTTGTGAGCGATCATCCTGACATTCAACTACAATTCCAGTTGGCTCGTGAGTAATTCTAACTGCAGAATCAGTTTTGTTAATATGTTGTCCACCGGCGCCAGATGCACGATATGTGTCTATTCTGATGTCTGCAGGATTGACATCTACATCTTCAATTTCATCCGCCTCAGGCAGTACAGCAACAGTGCATGCAGAGGTATGAATTCTTCCTTGTGTTTCTGTGTCAGGAACACGTTGCACACGATGCCCCCCGGATTCAAATTTTAGCTTTGAGTAAGCTCCGTCTCCGTTAATCTTTGCAATAATTTCTTTGTAACCTCCAAGCCCACTTTCATTTGCTGAAATTACTTGAACATTCCAATTATTTCTTTCCGCATAACGCGTGTACATTCGGTAAAGATCTGCAGCAAATAAAGCAGATTCATCACCGCCAGTACCAGCCCTGATTTCTAGGAAAATATTTTTATCATCATTCGGGTCTTTAGGTATCAAAAGTGTTTGTAATTTTGATTCAAAATTTATGACTTCATCTTTGCTGTTATCAATTTCTTCTTGAGCAAACTCTTTCATCTCAGGGTCGGATAACATTTCTTTTGCTTCTTCAATATTCTGGGCGAGTTTTTTATATCCCGAATAAGTTTCGATAATAGGTGTTAGGTCAGCATGTTCTTTTGATATTTTTTTGAATAAATCTAAATCAGAAGTGATTCCTTCCGAGCTCAATTTATTATTTAATTCTTCATATTTTAGGATTAAATTTTCTAATTTATTCTTCATGGAGTCTTTCATTAGTTAATCCTTTAACTTATATATTTGTTTAATTAGCTTGGCGTTATTTTTATCTTCATTAATAGATTTCGTTGGAAAATGAAGTAATTTTTTAGTAAGGTTCCTGGCAAGTTTTTCGCATACCTCTTTTGGATCAATACCTTTTTGAATTTCTTTAATCGCTTTTTCAAGCTCTTTAGACTTTGTATCATCAAAAAGATTTTTTAGTGAAATAGTCAGAGGAACATTTTTTGTGTTTTGATTTTTTAGATAATCATTTAAAAGTTTATCAAGAAGTCTAAAAGCTTTTTCAAGTTCTTGTGTGCGTAGATCTATGCCTTCTTGGGCTAACATCGCCAAATCATCTAAGTTGTATAAAAAGGTATCATCAAGGTTTTCTATTTCTTTTTCAATGTCTGCTGGAACAGCCAGGTCGACAAAGAACATGGGTTTATGTTTTCTTATTTTGATAGCCTCTTCGATCATACCAAGCCCTATGATGGGCAATTGACTGCCAGTACATGACACTACAACATCATATTGATGAATGATTTTTTCAACGTCACTGATTAAACATGAATCACCATTAATTTTTTTTGCAAGCTTGGATGCCTTATCTAGAGTCCTGTTGGCTATTGTGGATTTTTTTGGGGAATATTTTGCAAAGTATTTTGCACTTAATTCATTCATTTCTCCTGCACCAATGAATAAAATATTAAGGTCACTGATGGCTCCAAAAATTTTTGTAATCAGTCTAACGGCAGCGGATGCAATGGTAGTTGAATTGGTACCTATTTGGGTTTTTGAGCGAATTATCTTTGATAACTCAAACACTTTGCTAAAAAAAGGTATTAAATTGTTGTCTAGTAAACTGCCATTTTCAGATATACGATAAGCTTGCTTTACCTGGCCAAGGATTTGAGGTTCCCCAATAATCATACTATCCAGACCCGCTCCAACGGATATGGCATGTCGAAGTGCTGCCGATCCTTTTAAAAAATAACAATGATCATTAATTTCTTTTATTTTTACGTTGTGATGTTTGCACAGCCATTCTCGTAAAACTTTATCATTTGACACGGATGAATATATTTCTGTTCTATTGCAGGTTGATAAAATTAGAACTCCAGTTTTTAAATTAGCTTTAAATTCATTTAATGATTTTGTTAAGGAGTCTTGATTAAAAACAAATTTATCTCTTAGCGAGGCAGGAGCAGATTTATGGTTAATGCCAAGGACAGTTACTTTCATGTAGATCGTCGCGAAATTTGTTTACGTTGTTACTAATATTATGTAAAAGCAGTTAAAATGTTTATTTTACATGACTAATTAGATATTAAGGATTAAAAGTATGAGTAAAGACTTTAGGATTGCGCCAAGTATTTTGTCTGCAGACTTTGCGAAATTAGGACAAGAGGTCAGTGATGTAATTACTTCAGGCGCTGATATCGTTCATTTTGATGTAATGGATAACCACTATGTTCCCAATTTAACTATTGGTCCATTGGTATGTGAAGCAATTCGTCCTGTCACAGATGCGATAATTGATGTTCATTTGATGATTGAGCCGGTGGATAGAATTATTCCAGATTTTGCTAAAGCAGGCGCAAACATCATTACCTTTCATCCTGAAGCCTCAAATCATATCGATAGAAGTTTATCTTTAGTTCGTGACCAAGGCTGTAAATCTGGATTAGTTTTTAATCCAGCAACTCCCCTTGACTACTTGGACTATGTCATGGATAAAGTTGACATGGTGTTATTGATGTCTGTCAACCCTGGTTTTGGAGGTCAAAAATTTCTTCCTTCTGCCTTAGAAAAATTAAAAGCAGCAAGAAAAAAAATTGATGCTTATACGCAAGAAACAGGAAGAGAGATTTGGTTAGAAATTGATGGTGGGGTTAATGCCAATAATATTGCTGATATTGCAAGAGCAGGGGCTGATACCTTTGTTGCAGGATCGGCAGTTTTTGGTGCAGCTAATGATAACGACCCAAATCGATACAATACCATTATTAAACAATTGAGAGACTCATTAGCCAGTGCTTAAAAAAATATGACCACTGGAATATCAAACAAAAAATTAAAAGCTATTCTCATTGACCTTGATGGAACAATGTTTGACACTGCTCCAGAAATCGCTGTAGCTATGAATCAGACCTTACAAGCCTTAAATTTTAAATCTCTTTCGTTTAATACAATTAGAAAATTTATTGGCAAAGGGGTTGATAATTTAGTTAATCAATCATTATTGGCATCAAATGAAAAAGGGCATATAGAAAAAAATAAGGCTTTAAAGTTGTTTAATGATTTTTATAAAAAGATTGCAAAACAAAGCAAGCCTTATGATGACGTTGAAAGTACACTTCAATTTTTACAAGATAAACAAATTAAATTAGCTTGTGTAACTAATAAGCCATCGTGTCATACATATTTAATTTTAGAAGAATCAGGCTTTGAAAAATTTTTTGATTATATAATTTGCGGTGATGAAATGGAGTTCAAGAAACCTCATCAATTTTCAATTGATTTTGTGAGAAAAAAATTAGATGTTACAGGAATGGAAACTTTAATGGTTGGTGACTCGAGTAATGATATTAAGGCTGCAAATAATGCAGGAGTTAGTGTGGCAACTGTTCCATATGGTTATCAATACGAAGAACCGATAGAAAACTTTCCCGTAAGTTTTGCGCTCCAACAATTTAGTGATCTGAAGCATTTAGTGCATTAACTAATGGAAATTAATCTATCTAAAGAGCAGTTTTCAATATACCAGTCTCAGGGGTATAACAGAATCCCTCTTGTGAAAACTTGCTATGCTGACCTTGAAACCCCTCTATCTATATATCTTAAAGTTGCTAATAGCCCTTACTCATATTTGCTTGAATCGGTGGAAGGTGGAGAAAATTTTGGGCGATATTCAATCATTGGTATGCCGGCAAAAAAATTAATCCAAGTTCGACAAAAAACTTTTGAAGTAATTGAGAGCGGAAAAACGATGTTTACTGAAAATAATTCAGATCCACTTGGATTCATTGATCAATACCTGGCCAATTATAAGACTCCTAAAGATTTAGATCTTCCGCGTTTTTCAGGAGGCTTGGCTGGATATTTCGGCTATGAAACCATTCACTATATTGAGCCAAAGCTAATCAAAGAATTCATAAAAGATGATTTAGATTTACCAGATATTCACTTAATGGAATCTGATGAGGTTATTGTGTTTGATAATTTGACGGGGAAATTATCCATAGTTGTTTATGCGAACGATGATTTATCGTCCTACGATCATGCTATCAATAGAATTAAGAATATTGAGCTGATGATAGAGTCGCAGCTTAAAAATGATAATACTCAATCGAAAAAAAATGTTGATGATACTAAAGCAGATTCTGAATTTGGTGAGAAGAATTTTCATCAAGCGGTGGATAAAATAAAACAATACATCGTCGAAGGTGATGTAATGCAAGTTGTTTTATCTCAAAGGATGGTAAAAAAATTTCAGCTTCCCGCAATTTCTCTTTACAGAGTGTTAAGAAGCATTAACCCATCTCCCTATATGTTTTTTTATCACTTTGATGATTACTTCATTGTTGGTGCTTCACCCGAAATTTTGGTTCGTTTAGAAAATGACACTGTTACAGTGCGTCCAATTGCAGGCACTAGGCCAAGAGGAGAGAATAGTCAGCTTGATAAAGATTTGGAAAAAGATTTATTAAATGATCCTAAGGAGATTGCTGAGCATATTCAGCTGATGGACTTAGGAAGGAATGATATTGGTCGTGTTTCTGAACCAGGCAGTGTTGTAGTAACTGATAAAATGACAATAGAAAGATACTCACATGTGATGCATATCGTATCGAATGTGGAGGGATCAATTCAAAAAAATTTATCACCCATGGATGTGTTGAAAGCCACTTTCCCGGCGGGAACAGTGAGTGGGGCCCCAAAAGTTCGCGCTATGGAAATAATCAATGAACTCGAATCAACCAAACGTGGCGTATATGCAGGCGCTGTTGGCTACATTGGATATGACGGTACGTTAGATGTTGCGATTGCTATAAGAACCGGAGTAATCAAATCAGGAAAGCTATTTGTACAAGCTGGGGCAGGTGTGGTTGCTGATTCAATAGCAAAAAATGAGTGGGATGAAACTAATAATAAGGCAAAAGCCGTTTTGCGAGCTGCTGAAATAGCAGAGAAGGATTTCGGATAATGTTATTGATGCTTGATAATTACGATTCTTTTACATATAACTTGGCACAGTATTTTGCTGAACTTGGCCAAGACGTAAAGGTATTCCGTAACGATAAGATTTCAGTTACTGAAATTGATGAGATGAAACCAGATTACATTGTTATATCTCCTGGACCCTGTACACCAAATGAGGCAGGTATTTCACTTGAAATCGTTCACTATTTTCAAGGCAAGATTCCTTTACTTGGAGTATGTCTCGGACATCAATCAATTGCTCAAGCGTTTGGTGGAAAAATAATTCATGCTAAAAAAATAATGCATGGTAAAACCTCAAAAATCGGCCATGATAATCAAGGTGTATTTGCAAATCTATCTAATCCTTTCACAGCCACCAGATATCATTCCCTTGTGGTTGAAAGGGAGAGCTGCCCGGAATGTTTTGATATAACTGCTTGGTCAACAGATGATAATGAGATCATGGGCATAAAACATAAAACTTTACCAATTGAAGGCGTTCAATTTCACCCCGAGTCAATTTTGACTGAGTATGGACATGACTTGTTGAAAAATTTTTTAGAAACTCATGAGTAATTTTTTAAAAAAATTAATAGCTAAAGAAAATTTAAGTCATAACGAGATGACTGATTTAATGAAATCGATTATGTCAGGCGGGTTATCACCAAATTATGTTTCAGCAATCCTGACTGCCCTTTCAATTAAAGGTGAGACTATTGATGAAATTTCTGCTGCGGCTCAAGTGTTAAGAGATAATCTTACCCCTGTAGACCTAGACGATGATGTTGTAGACACTTGTGGCACTGGAGGCGACGGATTAAAGACTTTTAATATATCAACATGTGCGTCTTTTGTTGCTGCTGGTGCTGGTGTCAGAATAGCAAAGCATGGGGGGCGCTCCATTTCATCATCCTCCGGAAGTGCGGATGTGCTTGAAAGCCTTGGGGTGAATGTGTCAATTGATAATATAAAGATGAAAGAACTGGTTGATAGTATTGGTATTGGTTTCATGTTTGCACCCAATTTTCATCCTGCTATGAAATATGTCGCCCCAATAAGAAAAGATCTAGGCATTCGAACCATATTTAATGTGTTAGGACCTCTTGCTAACCCAGCGAATGCCAAAAGACAGGTGATAGGAGTATTTAATAAATCATTAACCTCAATCTTTTCAGAGGTGTTAAAGAAACTTGAATCAAAAAAAGTATTGGTTGTTCATGGGCACGATGGCATGGATGAGATATCGATGTCTGGAGAAACATTTATTTCTGAACTAGATAGTGGAAGTATTACTAATTATGAAATACACCCAAATGATTTTGGTTTTAATGTAGAAGATAATAAACATTTATTTGCCGCTGATGTAAATACATCTAAGGAAATCATTTTAAAAATTCTAAATAAAGAAGACCTGCCAGCAAAAAATATTGTGCTTTTGAATTCAGCTGCGATCATTTATGTTGCAGGGCTTGCAAATAATTTAAACGATGCAATAGAGTTGGCAGTCAAATCAATTAAAGATGGCAGTGCCTTAAGTAAATTAAAAGAATTAGCAAAAGAATCAAATGAGTAATATTTTACAAAAAATTGAAGCGACCAAGATTCAGGAAGTTGAACGATTAAAAGGTCACGTTAGCTTTAATGAAATTAAGGTACATAATAATTTAAAAGACCCTTGTCGTGATTTTGTGGGATCCATAAAAAAAAATCATTTGTCTGGTAGATCATCTGTTATTGCTGAAATAAAGAAAGCCAGTCCTTCAAAAGGTGTTATTAGAGAAAAATTCAATCCTGTAGATATTGCAAGATCATATGAAGAATATGGGGCTGTATGTCTTTCGATCTTAACTGATGAGCAATATTTTCAAGGAAATTTAAAATATTTAAATTTAGTAAAGCAAGAAGTAGGCCTTCCTATTTTAAGAAAGGACTTCATCGTTGATCCTTATCAAATCTATGAATCCAAAATTAATGGAGCGGATTGTATATTATTGATTGCAGCTATACTCAGTGATCAACAGTTAGTTGAATATGAAAAAATTGCTCATGATTTAGGTATGGCAGTGTTGGTCGAGGCTCATGATGCAAAAGAATTAGATTCATCTATACAACTTCAGACACAATTAATAGGGATCAACAATAGAAATTTGAAAACATTTGATGTGACACTGGACACAACTCTTGACCTAAAAAATAAAATTGGAAAAGATAAGATAGTTGTTACTGAATCTGGAATTTTTACAAAGTCAGATGTTGAGCTCATGAATAAAAATGATGTGCATACTTTCTTGATCGGTGAATCATTTATGCGCCATGAAAATCCTGGAGAGGCATTGAATAAATTATTTGAGACTAAATAGTATGAAGCTTATTAATAGAATGCGAAGAATGAGATCTGATAAATTTTCCAGATCCCTGATGAGAGAAAATAAATTAACTTCAGATGATTTAATTTTGCCGGTATTCATTTTAGATGGAATTAAAAAAAATGAACCTGTTCAATCTATGCCTGGTGTATCTCGCTTAAGTCTTGATTTGCTTTTAAAAAAAATTCATGAAGCTCAAGAATTAAAAATTAATGCCGTTACCTTGTTTCCGGTAATTGAGGATCAATATAAATCTGAAAATGCGCATGAGGCATTTCGAGATGATGGATTGGTGCAAAATACTATCAGAGCAATTAAAAAAGAATTTCCTGAGATGGGTGTTATCACAGATGTGGCTCTTGATCCATATACCTCTCATGGGCAAGATGGATTGGTTGATAACAATGGTTATGTGCTAAACGATGAAACAGTCGATGTCTTGGTCAAACAAGCACTGAGCCATGCAGAAGCTGGAGCTGATGTAGTTGCGCCATCAGATATGATGGATGGAAGAGTCGGTGCCATCCGTGAATCACTAGAGTCGCATGATAAAAAAAATATCAAAATACTATCATACACTGCCAAATATGCATCATCTTTTTATGGCCCTTTTAGAGAGGCTGTTGGATCAAAACATAATTTAGGCAAAGCAAATAAAGATAGTTACCAAATGGACCCAGCTAATTCAGACGAAGCAGTTCATGAAGCCTTATTAGATGTCAATGAGGGTGCTGACATATTAATGGTGAAGCCAGCGGGACTGTATTTAGATATCATTTATAAAATAAAAAAAGAATTTAATAAGCCAACTTTTGCTTACCAGGTATCCGGCGAATATTCTATGTTGAAAGCTGCCGCACAAAATAATTGGCTTGAGGAAAAAGCCACAGTGATTGAATCACTTTTATCGATTAAGAGAGCTGGCGCTGATGCAATTTTAAGTTATTTTGCGGTCGATGTTGCAAAGTGGTTAAGAGACGATTCTCATTGATTCCACTTTCTTGAAGTCATCAATTTTGATGCCCCTGCCTTTGATCATGCTTTTATGCTTTTCCCTATGTCTTGGTTCCAAAATATCAAACACTGTTAATTCTGTTTCAATATTTTCATAAAATAAAATATATTTAATCAAAAAATTATCAAGCCTTTTTGGGTCTTTAGTTTTGAATTGGTAATTATTACTTAATAAAAAATACTCAATTTCTTTAAAATTGTCAGCAAAAAGATTTATGAGGATTTTTTGATTATTGGTTACCCTACCCTCTTGCAGAGTTCCTGTTATCAGAGGATTGAATGGCTCCAATTCATCCATGATTTTAATGGCAATTTCTTTATAAAAAATAAAATCTTCTGCGTTGTTGGTTGGAAATGTGGCCTGATGCTCTCTTATGGCTTCATCAATTTCATTATTGCTTGGAAGTGTTTGGTATGAAGTGTAATTTAAATATTTAGCAGCTTTTCTTTTGGCATACAAATAATCACTAACTCCTTCTTCAATAATGATCTCAGCAGCCATTGAGGCAATATGTTTTTTAACATGCTGATCTGATAACTTTTTCATATTAGTTGATCATAAAGAAGGCATTATCTTGAGGATAAAATTCTTCATAAAAATATTCATAAATGCCAGATTCATCATCATTGGAGGTTAATGTTCCATCAACTGGATTTATTTTATGTGGAATGATTCCTTCAGGTTCTGCATAAATCTTTTCAGGAAGTCCATCTAATGCACCTTTCATATAATCAATCCAAATTGGTAAGGCTGCTCGAGAACCAGTTTCATGTTTTCCAAGAGATTGTGGGGTGTCATAACCAAACCAGGTAAGAGCAATATGTTCTGGATTGTAACCAACAAACCAAGCATCGATGAGGTCATTTGTTGTCCCTGTTTTACCCGCGATATCAGTTCTTTTTAAAATTCGTGCTCTTTTAGCTGTTCCATCTTTGATAACATCTTTAAGCAACGAGTCCATAATAAAAGCATTTCTTGGATCAATAATCCTTGGAGTGTCTTCATTGGTGATGCTGGATTTTAATTTGATTTGTCGATCATTTGAATCGATGATTTTATCAATGTAATAAGGCTCTTTTAAATATCCGCCATTCGCAAAAACAGCAAATGCAGAAATTAGATTGATCGGTTTCACTTCTGCAACTCCAAGTGCTAAAGATAAGTAAGGAGGAATTTTCTTCTTGTCAAAACCAAATCTTGAAACGTAATCCTGAGCATATTTAGGGTCAATGTATTTGAGTGTTCGTATGGCCACCATATTTTTTGATTTGCTCAAACCCACTCTCAATCGTGTAGGACCATCGTACTTATCATTGTAGTTTTTTGGCTCCCAATTTTCTTTGGTCATTAATTCATCAGCAGTCATAAAGAAAAAATTATCATTTACTAAGGTCGCTGGTGTGACTCCCTTTTCAATGGCTGCAGAGTAAATAAAGGGTTTAAATACAGATCCAGGCTGACGGAAAGCTTGAGTAATATGATTATATTTATTTTTTTGAAAATTAAATCCTCCAACAAGGGCATTGATTTCACCTGAGTTTGGATCCATTGCAACTAATGCAGACTCAACTTCGGGTAATTGAGTGATAATCCAATCTTTACTAAATTTTGTAAAATGGTAAACCCCACCAACTTTTATCCTTCTATATTCCTCATGCTCATCCTCGTAACCTTTGTCATTTTCAATTAGTTTCAAACCTTTTTTATAAACATTAATAGTTCTTCCGTCTTTTAAGATTACTTCAATTTCCAAGGGTTGCATTTTGGTAATCACCCCAGGGATAAAATCATCGAAAGTTGAAAATTTCTTTAAAAACTCAATGACCTCTTTTTTTAGTTTTTCTTCATTTTCAATTGTTTCATTTGAAATAAAATTTTCTAAATCAAAAATTCCATCAGGTTCGCGCGGTTGATGTCTATTAATATAACTGATAATCCCGTCCCTGACTGCTTGATTAGCTAATTTTTGATTTGTACTTTTAATGGTGGTGTAGACTTTTAATCCACTGGAATAAATTTTTTCTCCAAATTCTTCAAACAAGTCTTTCCTCACCATCTCGGCAATAAATTCTGCATCAACATCCTTCTTCATTTTGGATTCTTTAAGATTAATTTGCTCATCTATAGCAATGATATAAGTAGGCTCATCAATGAATCCATGCCTTAACATGCTAGCAAGCACATCTTTTTGCCTCTTGATTGCTAAATCATAATTATTAAATGGATTATATCGACTTGGTGCTTTAGGAAGTCCTGCTAAAAGGGCCATTTCAGCAGTGTTAAGTTCATTAAGGTTTTTACTAAAATATGTATTGGCTGCAGAATTAAAACCAAAACTTCTTTGGCCAAGGTAGATTTGATTCATGTATAGCTCAAGTATCTGTTCTTTAGACAAATGTTTTTCTATCTCCAAAGATAGTAATATTTCACTTATTTTTCTTTTGATGGTTTTATCTGATGTGAGAAAAAAATTACGTGCTACTTGCATGGTAATCGTGCTTGCCCCTTCAAAACTTATTCCAAGAAGCGTCTTATAAGTCGCTCTGAATATCCCAATGAAGTCGATTCCATTGTGCTCAAAAAATCTTCTATCCTCGGTTGCAATGATGGCATTGATCATTTTCTGAGGAACATTATTTATTTTAATAAAATCTCGATGCTCTTCACCAAATTCTGCAATTAAGTCACCCTCCTTAGTGAAAACCTGAAGCGGCTCCTTAGGCCGATAGTCGGCTAAATTATCTAAAGGTGGTAGCGACGGAACAATCAGAAGATAGACATAGTAGATTAACGCTATGGAAGATAGGATTATTGAAGTTGAGATTATTAAAATTTGTTTGATTGAGTTCATGATCAATCTAGAGTATTTAATATACTTGTATAATGAATAATTAAAGAAAGATTATATATTAGATATGGTGTCAAAAATAATATTAGTTGGAATGATGGGGGCAGGAAAAACCACAATTGGAAAACTTTTATCTAATAAATTAGGTTACGATTTTATTGATTTGGATAAAATTATCGAAGAAAAATCGGGTGTCAAGATCAATACAATTTTTGAGATTGAAGGTGAGGCAGGTTTCAGAGAAAGAGAACTGCAAGTACTGAGTGATTCGATTGAAAAGGATAAGGTGATTATTTCTACCGGTGGCGGCATAGTAACCAATGAGAAGAGCAGGGCTCAGCTTATAAAACATAATACTTTGGTTATTTATCTGAAAGCAAACCTCCAAACCTTATGTAATAGATTAAAAAATGATAATTCCAGACCGATACTCAACGTTGATGATAAAGAACAGGTTATTGAAAGGATATTGGAGGAAAGAGAGCCTTATTATCAGTACCTTGCAGATATGGATGTTGATACAAGTCACATGAAATCAATTGATGTCGTTAAATTTATAATAAAAAAAATGGATGCTATATGAAAATTTTAAATGTTGAACTTGGAGACAGATCTTATCCTATATATATAGGCAGTGGTGTTTTAGAAGATGCAAAAATAATTACAAGTCACATCAAAACAAAAATCATCTGTATCGTATCGAATACAACAGTTTCTCAACTATATTTAGAGAATTTAAAAAATTTACTAGATGATTATCAAGTAATAGAGGCAATCATTGATGATGGCGAAGAATTTAAAAATTACGATTCTTTAAATTATATTTATACCAAATTACTAGAAAATCAGTGTAATCGTGATACAACCATTCTGGCACTCGGCGGAGGCGTTGTTGGAGACATTGCTGGATATGCTGCTGCTTCATTTCTAAGAGGTATTCCATTTGTTCAAATACCAACCACCCTTCTAGCACAAGTTGATTCATCAGTTGGGGGAAAAACTGGTATAAATCACTTGCTGGGTAAAAATATGATTGGAGCTTTTTATCAGCCACAAGCTGTAGTGATTGACTTAAATGTTTTAAAAACACTTGATAATCGACAAATATCAGCAGGACTTGCTGAAGTTATAAAGTACGGTCTGATTTGGGATGAAGATTTTTTTAAATACCTCGAAGTGAATATTGAAAATCTAAAACAGTTAGATTTTGATCATTTGGAGCATGTCATATACAGATCTTGTGAAATTAAAGCTAAAGTTGTTTCTGAAGATGAAAAAGAATCTGGTATTAGAGCCATTCTTAATCTTGGACATACTTTTGGACATGCGATTGAAAACTGTTTAGGTTATGGGGAGTGGCTCCATGGAGAAGCGGTTGGTTGTGGGATGGTCCTTGCAGCGAAGATGTCACTTACTCAAGCATGGCTAAGTGAGTCTGAGTTCGATCGAGTAAAAGATCTTATTTTCCGAGCTAATTTACCTATTGAAAAACCTAAAATTGACTATGAAAATTTTATTGGTGCTATGAAATTAGATAAAAAAAATAAAGATAAGGAAATTTACCTAGTTCTACAACAAGGCATTGGAAAAGCAATAGTGACCAATAAATATTCATCGAGTGCATTGGACGATGTTATCAAAAGCTAACTGGAAACATGCTCAACAAAAATGAAACAATATGCCGTACATGAGAACAATTCCTTAGGCAGAGAACATTTAGAAAATAAATCACCTCTGAGAAACGACTTTCAAAGAGATCGAGATCGGATTATTCATTCCTCCGCTTTTCGAAGATTGATGTATAAAACACAAGTTTTTGTGAATCATGAAGGTGATATGTTTCGGACAAGACTAACTCATTCGCTTGAGGTATCTCAAATTTCCAGAGGAGTAGCCCGCTCATTAGAATTAAATGAAGATTTGTCTGAAACTATAGCACTAGCGCATGACCTAGGCCACACCCCCTTTGGTCATGCAGGCCAAGATGCATTGAATCAATGTATGAAAAGTCATGGGGGTTTTGAGCATAATTATCAATCCTTACGGGTTGTAGATAAGCTAGAAAAAAGGTATATAAACTTCAGTGGCCTTAATCTGACTTTTGAAAGTCGTGAAGGTATCCTTAAACATTGCTCAACAAAGAATGCATCAGCGTTAGGTAAGGTTGGTGAAAGATTTCTCAACAAAACAAAACCAAGCCTTGAAGCTCAAATTGTAGATATTGCTGATAGCATTGCCTATAACATCCACGATCTTGAGGATGGATACCGATCAGGGATCCTAACCATATCCAAATTAAAGCAACTTGATTTTTTTGCTGAAAATTACGGTAATTTAAGCAACAATTTAAATAGCAATGAGATTGATGAAAAAGTTTGTGTTTATGAAACATTACGTCGAATGATGTTTATTCTTATCAATGATGTGACTAATAATTCAAGAAAATTACTGAATCAGTCAAATATTAAAACAATTGACGAGGTAAGAAACCATAAAACTACATTGATTAATTTCTCCGAGACCATACAAAATTACTTAAATGATTGTAGAAGTTTTTTAAGAATCAAACTCTATGAACATCCGAGGGTAAAACTCATGACTAGCAATGCAAATAAGATAATTACCGATTTATTTAATTACTATAACGATAACTTCGAAACCCTTCCTATTGATTATAAGACTCCAGATAAAAAACACCGCTCAATTGCTGATTTCCTATCTGGAATGACTGATCGTTTCGCTAATGAAATACATAAATCATTGAATTAAATAAAAAAAGACACTTTTTGTTGTAAAAAAACAACAAAATATGCCTCATGTTGCAAAAAAAACACTTAACACTGGTAATGAAATCATAAATTCAGCATAATATTCTTAACTTCTTAACGTTTGACGTTGAGAAAGTTCGCGAACTTTCTCTCAACTTGTTTGAGAGGTATTTTTTAACATAGGAGATTTTTATGAATAATAAAATCAAATTAGCAGTTGCTGGTGCAGTTTTATCTGCAGCTTCAGTTGCAAACGCAGGTATCATCATTCCTGCAGGTGATTGGACGATTGATATTAACGGTAACGTTAATGCCTTCGCTACATGGACAGATGCTGACAAAGCAAAAGGAAGTTCAATTACAGGTGGCTTAGCATCTGGAGAAGACCTTCAAGGTGACGGTGATGCAGTTGGTATTAACACAGGCCTTTTACCTTCATGGTTAGGCTTCACAGGTACAACACGTCAAAATGACGTGGACGTATCATTCACAATTTCATTCCAGCCAAACGCTTCTGACAATGCTGCTGCTGGTGATGCAAAAACACCACTTAATCGTCAAGCTTTTTTAACATTTGGTGATAAGTCTTGGGGTACAGTTAAAATTGGTAAAGATTTAGGTATCTTTGCTGGCCAAGCTATCCTTAATGACATGACATTATTAGGTGTTGGTACTGTTGCTGGCGGTATTCGTTCAGGTAACTCAACAACACTTGGTGGTATCGGAACAGGTTATATCTATCCAGCTTGGAAAGGTCAAATTTCATACACAACACCAAACATGAATGGTTTTTCAGCTACTATTGGTGTAACAAATCCTAACCAAGGTGCATTTGGTGATGCTGTTCAAGTTGTGAGTGGTGTTACATCAGCAACAGAATTAAATCAAGACCGTTTAGGTATTGAAGGTCAGGTTCAGTATGAATGGACTGGTGACGTCGCTGGTAAAGTGTGGTCATCATTTGCATCATATGACGTTTCAATTGACGCATCTGGCGGTACTGATCAAACTACATCAGCTGATGTGGATGACTACACAGCTTCAGTATACGATATTGGTGCTGCGGTGACATCAGGTAACTTAGGTGTTGTTGCTTACTACTACAATGGTGAAGGCGTTGGTACAACACTAATGGGTACTAACGGTGTTGATTTGCAAACTGGTAACAAAGCTAAGAAACGTGATTCAGACGGTGGTTACTTACAAGCTACATACGTGATCCCAACTGGAACAAAACTTGGTGTTTCATACGGTGTTTCAAGACTTGATGAAGCTTCAGGCGAATCTGATGGCACATTAGTCGACGAAAACAAGCGTTGGACTGTTGGTGCATACCACCCACTAACTAAGCACTTAAACTTAGTTGCAGAGTACAATGATGTTGAGTCAGAGGGCCATAGCTCCGCTAATAAAGCAGAGCATCAGTCAATATCTCTTGGCGCAATCCTATTCTTCTAGAATTTTATAGTTCTTAAAGAATTCAAAAACCCTGTTTCGGCAGGGTTTTTTTTTGAATGCATTATCCAATATAATTTACTAATGAATTTACAAAAAATTCTACACGAGGCTTCTGTCTTATTTCAGCAAGGAAATTTTCAGGCTGCAGAGGTATCTCTAAGAAAAGTTTTACGAAAAAATCCTACACACACAGAAGCGTTGACTAATCTTGCTGTTGTTAACATTAATTTAAATAAGACTGATTCGGCTTTAGAGCTCTTTAAAAAATCATTAAATATTTTATATAAAGATCAAACTTTTAAGATGTACATCCAAACTCTATCGCAGTTAAAAAAATGGGACATTGTGATTGAGGATGTTCAACAATTTAATAAAAAAAATGACGAGTGGGGACTTTTGCAACTAGCTATTGCGTACAGGGAAAATGGAGATCTTGAAAAATCAATAAAAACATTTGATGAAATCATTGAAAGTTCAAGTCAAAATATTGATACATATATTAGCTATGGATTTACACTAAATAAATACGAAAAATATGATTTAGCAATTAGCGTATACAAGATGGGCCTGAGTATTGATCCAGAAAATTTTATTCTAAATTACAATCTGGGTATTACGTATGCCAATATTAACCAAACGAAACAATCAGTTGAGCAATTAGAAAAATCCTCAAAGTTAAATTCAAATAATTTTAATTTATGGATTACGCTTGCATCACAGTACGCCAAATTAAGGAAGAAAGATTTAGCTTTTAATGCGATTAATGAATGTAAAAGGATAGATCCAAATAATACTTTGATTCAATTTCAAGAAGCGACGATCAATATGAATTTGGGAAAAATTGATGATGCTGAGGTAACTTTAAAGGAGATCCTAAAAAAAGAACCTGAGAATGTAGAGACAAATTATCATTTAGGTTTAATAAAACTCATGAAGAATGAGTTTGAAAATGTGATGCCCTATTACAGGTACAGAACAAAGCGTGAAAAAAAATTTGGTAAATTTGATGACTTTAGTCTTCCAAATTTAGACCCATCAAAGAAAATTCTTATTAGTTGGGAACAAGGTGTAGGTGATCAATTCTTGTATCTTAGGTTAATAGATGAATTTACACAAATCTATAAAGATGTGACATACATTGCTACCGATAAAACAGAAGACGCAATAAAAGGACTATATCCTAAAATAAAAGTAATAGGAATGACAGAATATTCAAGTAATATACCTCAATACGAAAATTACCAAAAAATAAATCTTGCAACAATCATAAATTACATTCCGAAATTAAAAGAAAAATTAAATAAAAATAATAATTTGGAAGGTTTAGATTTTAAAAATAAATTAATTGGGATTTCATGGAGAAGTGATAATAAAAAAATAGGATCTGAAAAAAGCATTGATCTGATGCAGTTCGAAAAACTATTTAAGTACAAATTTGACTTTGTTTCACTTCAGTATGGAGAGGTTGAGAATGAAATAAAGCAATTCAATTTAAGGACTTCGAATAAGCTTGATGTTGAAAAAGAACTTGATTATTTTAATGACATCAAAGGATTATTAAAATTAATTTCAAAATGTGATTTAGTGATAACAATTAGCAACATAACAGTTCATCTAGCAGGAAGTTTGGGGGTGCCAACGATTCTTTTATGTCCAAAATCACAAGGAAAGTTGTGGTACTGGTATGGTGAAAAAAATTACTCCCAATTTTATCCGAGTGTGCAAATATTGAGACAAGAAAAAGATAGATGCTGGAAAAAGGAATTCGAAACCATTGACGACTATTTAAAACTGAAAAATAAATTACAATAAAAATTCGGGAAAAATTTTCTTAAAACTCTCATATGAAGTTTGTTTTGAGATTTCTCCTCGGACTTGAGCAAAGCTTGCGGTTTGAACAAATCTTTTATCGTCAAGAAGAATCATTGATTGATCAAAATCAATATCTAAAAAATTAAATAAATTTTTAAACTCAGAACTCGAATCAGTAATTATATTGTCATATGAAATAGTATATAAATTATTTCTATATACTTTCTGCCAATAATCTTTTACTTTGTTGTAAAAATTATAAAATTCAACAATTTCATTTGATTTGTATGAAAAAGGAAGTGCAGAATCACCAAAAAAGGTTTTAAAAATAGAAAAACATGTGTCAAATTTATTTCTTTCAGCAAAAACAAATTTTGCGTTAGGAAACATCAATAATATTAGATCAATCCAAAAAAAATTAAGGGGTAACTTATCAATAAAGTTTAAAGAATTCGTCATGGATTCAATTAGATTGACATATCTTGCTTGAATATCTTCTAACGATTCCATCAAGCTATTTTTATCTGATTGAACAAGACTATAAAATTCATCATGCAAAAGAGGAACTTCACCACATGAATATATATTCTTATTATTTAAAAGAATGCTTTCAACAAGCGTAGATCCTGATCTTGGCATACCAACAATAAAAATTGGCGAATGAGAGCTAGGTTGTATTCTGGTAAAAGCAGAAGGATTAAGCTTACTAAATATAAAATCTTCCAAATCCGTTAAATTAAAAAATTTGGAGATACTTTTTCTCTTAACTTCATTTGCTCTTGATAAATGTTTTATGTATGAATCAATACTCTTGTTTTCATAAAATTTAGACAGACATAAGTGAAAATATATAAATTCATCATTTGATAAATGAAAACTTTTTTCTATATTATTAAAAATATCAATATTGTCATAGTATTTAGAATCTTTGGATATTTGCATAAGGTTAAATATTGCAGGTGTAAATTTTGGATTTAACTCAATACATTTTTGAAGGTTCATAACTGCATTTTTTTTATCGTTACACCACATGAAACCAAAAGCTAAGTAAAAATAGTTTATGTGATTGTTTGGATTAATTTCTATTGCTTTTTTTAATGATTTTAAAAACAAATTATATTCATTTATATACCTATAGGCCTCAGCAAACAGTTGATATAAATTTTCATTTGGAGAAATTAATCTCTCAATGATTCGAAGATGATGTAAACATTTATTTATTTCTAATTTGGTAAGATAAATTTTGGCAATATTAAAATGTGATTCTATGTGATTTGGATATATTTTTAGACTTTGGTGAAGATGGTCTAAAGCATTATTTAAATGATTGATATTAAGATATGCCAATCCAAGATTGCAATAAAGTTCCGGATCATCTGGATAAAACTTTAAAGCTTTTTTAAAAAAAGAGATTGAGTCTTGAAATTGGTTTTGATGCATCAATAAAATACCGTAAGTGTTTAATACATCCTTTGATGTAGGGTATTTTCTTAAAAGTTTATTTAAATTAGAAGATGCTTCAGTATATTGTCCATTATTTATATACTGCCAAATTTTATCTAAATGTTCTTGTAATTTTTTAATAGTATTAACTGGAATAAATAATCAGTTAATTATAATACCAATTATGTTTGTAATCAGATTTTTTTAAAACAGTTGATTTTTGCGATTTTTATGTACTAATTCAAATTAATTATTATTAATAATTGTCTATAAAATTAACTCATTGGTCTGAAGAAATATTTAGCTCTTTTATTTTTCTAGTTATTGTATTTCGACCAATTCCCAAAATATTTGCAGCATTTATTTTTTTCCCACCACAATAATTTAATGATTCTTTAATTAGAATACTTTCTAGTTTTTCTAGATATAAATCATAGAGGTCAGATACATTGTTTGATAAATCATTTTGTATTACTAGCTTAATAGATTCTTCCCAATTATTTGAAGGTTTGTTATAGATATTTTCCTTTAAAATTTCTGCAGGAAGATCCGAGATCCCAACTTCTTTCCCGGGAGACATGACGGTGAGCCAATGACATATATTTCGAAGCTGTCTAATATTTCCTGTCCAGTTGAGTTTCTTGAAATAATCTTGGGTTTCTTCATTAAGATATTTTGAATTGGTTTTTAATTCTTTTGCACTTTGATTGAGAAAAAATTTGGCTAGAAGAGGGATGTCATTATCTCTTTCTCTTAAAGGCGGAAGGTGAATTGTAATAACATTCAGCCGATGAAACAAGTCTTCTCTGAAGCTTTGATTATTTATTTTTTCTTGAAGATTTTGATGAGTGGCAGCAATAATTTTCACATTTGCTTTAATAACTGAACTACTTCCAAGTTTTTGAAAAGAACCATCATTGAGAACTCTTAAAAGTTTAGACTGCAGGTCAATCGGCATATCAGCAATCTCATCAAGAAATAAAGTACCATCTTGAGCTTCTTCAAAGTATCCTTTTTTTGTTACATTTGCTCCAGTAAAAGCACCTTTTTCATAGCCGAATAACTCTGACTCAAGAAGATCCTTTGGAATTGCTGCTGAATTAAGTGCTATAAACGGTTTATCTTTTCTTAAGCTATTATCATGAATAGCTTTTGCTACCAATTCTTTTCCAGTACCACTTTCGCCAGTAATAAGGATAGATGCATCAGACTTACTTAACTTACCAATTTGTTTAAAAACCTCTTGCATCGCTTTTGAAGTCCCAATAATTTTGTTTGTACTGTCAATATCATTCAATTCATCTGCTTCATCCTTAAATGCAGAGTTAATTACACTGATTGCATTATCGATATCAAATGGTTTCGGCAGGTATTCATAAGCCCCGTGAGAATAGGAATCAACTGCTGAATCAAGGTCGCTGAATGCTGTCATGATGATTACAGGAATATTTGGAAACTTTCCCTTCACTTTTTCCAGGAATTGAAGTCCAGATT
The DNA here is from genome assembly GCA_001044335.1 of Methylophilales bacterium MBRSF5. Lineage (NCBI taxonomy): Bacteria > Pseudomonadati > Pseudomonadota > Betaproteobacteria > Nitrosomonadales > Methylophilales bacterium MBRSF5. Next base: position 1,134,957 of record CP011001.1, on the reverse strand, counting down.
CACCTGGCATTTTTACATCACTAACAATAAGATCTGGCATATCATGATTGAATTGATTAATAGCCTCGTTGGTATTTCCAAATGCTAATACAGTATAATTATTCTTTTCTAAGGCCTTTTGAAGAACCCATCTAATCGACTTATCGTCATCAAGAATCCATATTTTCTTTTTAGAAGAATCCATATTTAATTTTGTATTGGTAATAAAATTTTAAATTCTGTTTCACCAGGTCGACTATTAACATCAATTATGCCGTTGTGAAGCGTGATAAAGTTTTGACTGAGCGGTAGCCCAAGTCCAGTTCCAGAATCTTTTCCGCTAACAAGTGGAAAAAATATTTCTTCAATTTTTTCTTTAGGAATTCCATGCCCATTATCAATAATGGATATGTTTAAAACCGTATGGTGAAGTTTCTTATGAAATATTACTTTTCTTTCAGAGCGAGTAACAAATTTAATTTTATTTTTTTCTTCAAATGGCGAAGAGGTTAAGGCTTCACAAGCATTTTTAATAATATTGAATAGGCTTTGGTAAATTTTTTCATAGTCACAAGATATTAAAGGGATAGATATATCGTAATCCCTAATAAATTCAATTTCGGAGTATTCTAATTTAAGAGTGCTACGAATCTTTTCTAATATTTCATGGATATTATTTTTTTCAAATTTCGGTATTTTGTGAGGGCTCAATAAACTATCCATTAATCTTTGTAAACGTTCACTTTCAGAAATGATGATCCGTATGTACTCAGATAAATCCTCATTGACCTCATCAGATAAAAGCTGAGCTGAGCCTTTAATTCCACCAAGAGGGTTTCTGATTTCATGCGCAAGATTTCTTAGTAACTCAGAGTTGGCTTTTTGTTGCAATATCATCCTTTCTTCTTTTGCTACCTGTAGAACCTGATCCATCTCAATAAATTCTAAAATAAACTCATAATCTTCATCGTCATATGGCGTAACAGTAAATGTCACAGTTTTGATAACATCTTTTATTTTAATTTGACATTCATGTTCTTTGTAGGTGGAGGAGCGCTGTACAGATTTTTCAATTCGATACTTTAAATAATCAATATCCTCGAAAATTAAAGAAATTTGTTTATCTCTTACTTTTTTTAAAGAAATTTGAAAAAGAATTTCTGCACTTGGGTTTAAATATTTAATATTGAGATTTTTATCAAGCAGCACAACGGATGTTGCTAACTGTTCTAATTCGTTATTTTCTTTTTCTTTAATTGGGGGGACCATTTAAATTTTAATTCGGGGTGACATAATCACCCCGAAATTCAAAATTACACTGAGTAATATAAGTCAAATTCAACAGGATGTGGTGTCATTCTCAATGTTGTAACTTCATCCATTTTTAATTCAATTAAACTGTCGATAAAGTCATCAGTAAATACACCACCCTGAGTTAAAAAGGCACGATCCTCGTTTAATGCTTCAAGAGCTTCTTCGAGTGATCTTGCAACAGTTGGGATTGCTGCATCTTCTTCTGGTGGAAGGTGATACAAATCTTTTGTTGCCGCTTCACCTGGATGAATTTTATTTTGAATGCCATCAAGGCCAGCCATTAGGAGTGCACTAAAAGCAAGATATGGATTCGCTGTTGGATCAGGGAATCGTGTTTCAATTCGTCTAGCTTTATCACTTGAAACGAATGGAACTCTGATTGAAGCAGAGCGGTTTTTCGCTGAGTAAGCTAATTTAATTGGCGCTTCAAATCCTGGAACTAATCTTTTATATGAGTTAGTGGATGGGTTAGTAATTGCATTTAATGATCTTGCATGTTTGATTACTCCACCAATGTAAAATAAAGCTGTTTCACTTAAACCTGCATACTCATCCCCAGCAAACATATTTTTTCCATCTTTCCAGATCGATTGGTGAACATGCATACCTGAACCATTGTCATTTAGAACTGGTTTAGGCATGAATGTTGCAGTTTTACCAAAGTTGTTGGCTGTATTGTGCACCACATATTTTAGAATTTGAGTCCAATCAGCTCTTTGTGTCAATGTAGCAAACTTGGTACCAATTTCACATTGTCCAGAACCGCCAACCTCATGATGATGAACCTCAGTTGGAACACCAAGCTGCTCAAGCGTCATACACATGGCTGACCTCAAATCTTGCAGAGAATCAACTGGAGGAACAGGGAAATAACCACCCTTGACTGCTGGACGGTGACCAACGTTTCCGCCTTCATGATTATTTTCGGAATCCCATGTGGCTTCCTCTGTGTAAATTTTTACATGCGAGCCGCTCATATCCGTCTTCCAAGTAATTGAATCAAAAACAAAAAACTCTGGTTCTGGACCAAAAAAAGCAGTATCGCCAATTCCTGTTGATTTTAAATAAGCTTCAGCTTTTAAAGCAATACTTCTGGGGTCTCTGTCATATGGTTTACCGTCTGTTGGGTCAACAATATTGCATGTGAGTGTAAGTGTTGTTTCTTCAAAAAATGGATCAATCTTTGCCGTATCTGGATCCGGCATAAGCAACATATCTGATGCATTAATACCTTTCCAACCTGCAATAGATGAACCATCAAAAGCATGACCATCTTTAAACTTATCTTCATCAAAAGCGGATACAGGAACAGACACATGCTGTTCTTTTCCTTTTGTGTCGGTAAATCTAAAATCAACAAATTTTACATTGTTGTCCTTTACCATTTTCATTACATCTGAAACTGCCATAGTAAAATTTCCTCTCTAGTTTAATTATTTACTTTTTATTAAATGCAACATCTATGCCAAAATAAAATATATGTAATATATTAGTTGATCATCAATAAATAAGCCTTGCTAAACTATAAAAAAGTATTTTTTTGGTCAAATTTAATACAAATTAACTAATAAATGCACTATATTAGTGCAAAAATAGGAAAAAATGAAAAAATTTGCTGTCATAGGTAATCCAATTAATCATTCACTGTCACCACAAATTCATTCAGAATTTGCTCGGCAGCATTCGATAGATTTAACTTATGAAAAAATTATGGCTGATGACGACATAAGTTTTACATCGACAATTGAAAATTTAATTAATAAAAAATACTCAGGTGCAAATGTCACCCTTCCATTTAAAGCATGTGCTGTAAAAATTTCAACAACAAGAAGTTCAGACGTTGATTTAACTGGATCTGCAAACACGCTATGTTTTGATAATAATTCGATTGCAGCACATACAACTGATGGAATTGGCTTGGTGAATGATCTAATAGATAAAATTGGGTCTATTTCCAACTCTTCTGTATTATTGCTTGGGGCCGGTGGCGCTGCTAACGGGGTTATTCCATCTATATTCAGTGAAAAAATTTCTCATCTTTATCTCTGGAACAGGACCATACAGAAATCATTTGACATGGCTGAGAGTTGGCATGAAAGTTTTAGAAGAGTTTCAGTGATGGAAAAAATTGAGTTTAATAAGATTGATATAGTGATTAATGCCACCTCTGCAGGCGTTGATGATAACTCCCTATCCCCAATATCTTTGAATGACTGCCGTAAGGAAATTATTTGCTATGACATGATGTATGGTAAACAAACGGCATTCCTAAAAAATGCAAGCGATAATAACTTAACTTCCTTTGATGGGCTTGGCATGCTTGTTAAGCAAGCAGCAGCAAGTTTTGAAATATGGCATGGGCAAAAAGTCGAATCTAAAAGTGTTGAGGCATCTTTAAGATCATCTCTAGTTTAAAAAAAATATTTGTTGCAATTACAATACTCACAATAGGATACCTAGTTTTTCTGACTCCAAAAATTATTGAGATTTACAAGTTCAAATCTATTAATCCAAAAACGACTTCGATGATGAAGTATCAATTAGGAGTTGATTATGCAAAAAATATCAAAATCGATTGGGTGGTTTATGAAATGATTAATAACTCGATGAAGAGGGCAGTTGTCGCTGCAGAAGACGACCGGTTTATGCAGCATTCTGGAATTGATATCAGATCAATTAAAGATGCATATATTGACAATCTGCATCAAAAAAATAAACGTGGCGGTTCAACAATTTCACAACAACTAGTAAAAAATTTATTTCTTAATCCATCGAAAAATATTTATAGAAAGATCAATGAAGCGGCTCTTGTTATATTTTTAGAAATATTTTTAAGTAAAAAAAGGATATTAGAGCTGTATTTAAATATTGCAGAATGGGGTGATGGACTCTATGGGATTAAAAATGCATCACAATTTTATTTTAATGTTGACCCAATGTCTTTGAACTCATATCAGTCGGCAAAACTTGCATCCATGCTAACCAATCCGAGAAAGTATCAGAAAGATAGACATTCAGAATTTTTAACAAAAAAAACAAACCAAATTTTTAGGAGGATGGATTACTCAAACATCCCTTAAAATAATTTTTGTAAATATTGTCCTGTGTAACTTTTTGCAACATTAGCTAATTCTTTAGGAGAGCCGCAAGCGATTACTTCTCCACCGCCAGAACCTCCTTCAGGGCCTAAATCTATAATCCAGTCTGCTGTCTTAATGACATCCAAATTATGTTCAATAACAACGATGGTATTACCATTATCTCGAAGCTTATGAAGAACATTTAAGAGTAATTGAATATCAGCAAAGTGCAGTCCTGTGGTAGGTTCATCAAGAATGTACATTGTTTTCCCTGTATCTCTCTTAGATAACTCCAGCGCTAATTTAATTCTTTGGGCTTCTCCTCCAGATAAGGTGGTCGCATTTTGGCCGAGAGTAATATAGCCAAGGCCTACATCTAAAAGAGTTTGTAATTTTTTTGCAACGACAGGAATAGACTCAAAAAATTGGTAGGCATCCTCAACGGTCATGGATAAAATTTCGTGAATATTTTTGCCTTTATATTTAATCTCTAAAGTTTCACGGTTATATCGATGTCCTTGGCAAATATCACATTTAACATACACGTCAGGAAGAAAGTGCATTTCCACCTTTAAAACACCATCACCCTCACAAGCCTCACACCTTCCACCTTTGACATTAAAAGAAAATCTTCCTGGACCATATCCTCTTGATTTACTCTCAAGTAATTTAGAGAATAAATCTCTAATCGGGGTGAACAAGCCTGTATAGGTGGCTGGGTTGGATCGAGGCGTTCTTCCAATCGGACTTTGATTTACATCAATGACCTTATCAAATAAATTTACACCTAAAATTTCGTCATGAGGGGCTGTTGCATGATTGTTTCGATTTAATTTATTCGATAAAGATAGATAAAGTGTATCGTTGATTAAAGTCGACTTCCCACTTCCAGAAACTCCTGTAACACAAGTAAAAAGACCAACAGGAATATCTACATCAATACTTTTTAAGTTATTACCTTTCGCCCCCTTGATTCTAATAAAATTATTGGTTGTTTTTGGAAGGTTGTTAATTTCAATTTTTTTATTTTTTGACAAATATTGCGCAGTCAGTGAATTTTTATTTTTTAAAATTTCTTGAGGTGAGCCAGATGCAATTACTTCACCACCATGCACCCCAGCGCCAGGACCAATATCAATCACATAGTCAGCACTTAAGATAGCATCCTCATCATGCTCAACCACAATGACTGTGTTGCCCAGATCCCGAAGATTTTTTAATGTTTCTAGTAGCCTATCGTTATCTCTTTGATGCAAACCAATTGAAGGTTCATCTAAAACATACATAACTCCTGTTAAGCCACTACCAATTTGAGAGGCCAATCTAATCCTTTGAGCCTCTCCCCCAGACAGAGTATCAGCTGTCCTTGATAGACTCAAATAATTTAGTCCAACATTGTTTAGAAAAAAGACTCTACTTTTAATCTCATTGACTATTTTTTCCGCAATATGTTTTTTTGATCCAGTTAGGTTTAAGTTTTCAAAATACTGATGACATTCTTTTAGTGACATATCGCAGATGGTATGGATATCTAAGCCCTCTATTAATACACTCAGTGAGGATTTTTTTAATCTTTTTCCTTGGCAATCGGGACATTCTTTATGGCTAAGATATTTTGCCAACTCATCTCTCACTAAATGGGAATCAGATTCACGATAACGTCTTAAAAAATTATTGAGTATCCCCTCGAAGGCATGGTTTTTTTTGTAAATTTTTCCATCAGAGCTGAGATATGAAAAATTAATTTTTTCATTATTTCCGTAAAGAATAATTTGTTGAATTTCTTGGGCTAACTCATTAAATGGTGTGTCGATATCAAATTGATAATGATCAGCGAGTGACTTTAAAATTTGATAATAAAAATGGTTTCTTTTATCCCAACCTTTGATGGCACCTGCTGATAAGGATAAGTCAGGCATCGCCACTACTTTGTCTGAATCAAAAAATGTTTTGTTTCCAAGTCCATCGCAAGAGGGACATGCCCCTATCGGATTATTAAAAGAAAATATTCTCGGCTCTAATTCTTCCAGAGAAAAATCACATACCGGGCAAGCAAATTTTGTAGAAAATAAATGAGTACTTTCATTATCCATATCATAAACAATGACCTTTGATTTAGATAATCTCACAGCCGTCTCAATAGACTCAGTAATTCTTTGTTTTGAAGATGCATTAATTTTTAGACGATCAACGACCACTTCAATGGTATGTTTTTTATTTTTATCAATCTCTGGTAGATCATCGATTTCATGAATCGAATTATTTAGCCTTACTCTTATGAATCCTTGAGATCGAAGCTCATCAATAAGGTCCTTATGACTTCCTTTTTGCTCACTAATAATTGGGGATAGGATGACAATTTTTTTCTCTTCTCCAAGCAATAAAATATTATCAACTATCTGGGAAATAGTTTGAGCTTCTAACTTATGGTTGTGCTCTGGACAATGTGGGTCTCCTGCTCGAGCAAAAAGTAATCTTAAATAATCATGGACTTCTGTAACCGTTCCTACGGTTGACCTAGGATTGTGCGATGTTGATTTTTGCTCAATAGATATTGCAGGAGATAAGCCTTCAATTAAATCCACATCAGGCTTATTCATCCTATCTAAAAATTGTCTCGCGTAGGCTGATAGTGATTCAACATAGCGTCTTTGTCCCTCAGCATAGATGGTGTCAAAAGCTAGTGATGATTTACCTGAACCAGATAGCCCTGTAATAACAACTAGCTTATTTTTAGGCATGGAGATAGAAATATTTTTTAAATTGTGAGTTCTTGCACCTTTGATAATTAGATTGTCATTATTTTTTTGCATAACCTGTTAATATACGAGAAATTTATTATTTATGTAATACATACTTCAAGATGACTTCGTTTGAAATCAAATCAACACTAGGTATCGCATTCATTTACATGTTGAGGATGCTTGGTTTGTTTATTGTTCTGCCAATCATGTCAATCTATTTATCCGGGTTAGGTGCTGGAGCCTCAACATTTTTAATTGGCCTGACATTTGGTATTTATGGATTAACTCAAGCATTATTTCAAATTCCATTTGGAATATTGTCGGATCGCTTTGGAAGAAAGAAAATAATTGTTATTGGTTTATGTATTTTCTTTATAGGTTCGCTTGTCATTTTTTTCTCAGAGTCATTGATAATGATTGCTTTGGGTCGAGCCCTTCAAGGGGCTGGGGCAATATCAGCTGTTCTTTTAGCATTACTTGCTGATTTAACTACTGACAAAGCCCGAACAAAATCCATGGCAATTATTGGAGCATCCATTGGCCTGACTTTTGGAATATCAATTGTACTTTCACCCATTCTTAATACCTATCTGGGCTTTCAAAATATATTTATGCTAATTGCAATTCTGTCATTAATCGCAATGGCAGTCGTTATTTATTACATTCCAAACCCTATAAGATATTCAAGGAATGAAAGAATTGATTACCCTATAAAAAAAATTATTTTTGATAAAGTTTTTTTGAAACTTGATTATGGAATTTTTGCTTTACATGCATCTCAAATTATTATGTTTATGATGATTCCATTGATGCTTAATGGGATCGGTTATCCGATTAAATACCATTGGCAAATTTATTTACCTGTCTTTGTTTTATCCATGCTTGCCATCATTCCAATGATAATTTTATCTTCTAAGAAAAAGATGTTGAGAAGCTTTTTTTTAATTAATGTGTTTCTACTTATTTTTGTGCAGTACCTCTTTATGAATTGGTCGGATAGCAAACAATCTATCATGATCACTTTATTAATATATTTTATTGCTTTTAATTTTTTAGAGGCAACCTTACCAAGTTTAATCAGTAGGCTCTCACCAAAAAATTTAAAAGGTTTGGTTCTCGGCGCTTATAATACATCCCAGTCTTTGGGAATTTTTGTTGGAGGAATTTTAGGTGGATTTATTGCTACACAATATAACGACCAGGCTATTTTTATCTTAAGTGGTATTCTTTTGGCTTTTTGGTTGGCCTTGATGATTAGATTCATCTTTCCCTCTAGCAAAAATGATAAGGTAATAAAACTCAAACCTGAATTTTTTAACCAATCTGACAAATCAAAAAATATGATTTTTAGTAAGATTCAAAGCTTAGATTTTGTTGATGAAGCCTTAATTTTCCCTATCGAAAGCTATATAATTATAAAATTAAAAAATAATGAAAATTTTGATAACAATAAAGTTATGAAAATTTTAGGAGAAAAAAATGCCATCAGTTAATAAGGTTATTCTTATGGGTAACTTAGGAAGAGATCCTGAAGTTAGATTTATGCCTAACGGAGATGCGGTGTGTAATTTCAGCATAGCCACCACCGACTCTTGGAAAGATAAAGCCGGGGAAAGGCAAGAAAAAACAGAATGGCACAATATCGTTATGTATAGACGGTTAGCGGAAATTGCCGGGGAGTACCTAAAAAAAGGACGACCAGTCTATCTTGAAGGTCGATTACAAACAAGAAAATGGCAAACCAAAGAAGGTCAGGATCGATATACCACTGAGGTGATTGCTGATTCGATGCAAATGCTTGGAGGAAGAGATGGTGCGCCTGCTCAAGAATCTCAAACAAGCGCTCAGCCAGATACTAAGAATGAGTTTGATCAAACCCCCCCTCGAAACAATCAATCAGGATCATCACACAGTAGTTCATTTGATGAGTTTGAAGACGATATTCCATTTTAGAGAAAAAAATGCCGATCTACGAGTACAAATGTTCTAGCTGCTCTCATTCTGATGATCTTTTTTTAAAGCTTTCAGAGGCCGGTATAAAAAACTGTCCCGCATGTAATAAAGAAACTTTTGAAAAAATGTTATCTGCTCCTGCATTTAAACTAAATGGATCGGGCTGGTATGAGACAGATTTTAAAAAACCTGTAACAAAAACAGAAGTGAAATCAACTGCTCCTGAGGCTTCGGTAAAGACGGATAACCAAAAAAATGTTTAAAAAAAATATCCTTACTGGACTTATTGTCCTTATTCCTCTTGTTTTGACCTTCTGGGTCATATATTCTTTGGCACATTTTCTTGATCAGGTGGTTTTGTTTTTACCATACGAATATCAACCCAATCAGTTAATTGGATTCAATATTCCTGGGGTTGGAGTGATTTTAACGGTGGCTTCAATTTTCGTAGTAGGTTTGATTGCAAATAACTTTTTTGGGAAAAGATTAATTTCCTTGTATGAAGTTATCCTCGATAAACTTCCTTTCGTTAAATCCATTTATGGAGGAATCAAACAAGTTTCAGATACTTTGTTTTCTAATAACTCTAATGCATTTTCAAAGGCAGTTTTAATTGAGTTTCCCGATGCCAAAAATTATACCTTTGCCTTTATTACTGGCGATACCGATGAGAAAATAGCAAAAATTTTAAAGGGTAAATATGTGAATGTTTATGTTCCCACAACACCTAATCCAACCTCAGGATATACATTAATGGTGCCAAGAAATAAAATTAAGGAAATTGATGTCTCCGTAGACCAAGCCTTAAAATATGTAATTTCCATGGGAGTTGTGCCTCCCAAATCTAAATCACGTTCAATCAAAGCTAAGAGATAATTATTATGAGAACTTTATATTGTGGGCATGTGAATGCATCCCATATTGATCAAGAAATATATTTATGTGGATGGGCTCATCGCAGAAGGGATCATGGCGGTGTAATTTTCATTGATTTAAGAGACAGGGAGGGCCTGGCCCAAATCGTGATTGATCCAGACACACCAGAAGCATTTAAAATTGCTGAAACTGTTAGAAGTGAATTTGTCTTAAAAGTGATGTGCAAGGTTCGTAAACGTCCAGAGGGAACAGTCAATAAAAATATACCAACTGGCGAAGTTGAAATGCTTGTCTCTAAAATAGAAATCATCAACTCATCCTTAACACCACCTTTTGTCATTGATGATGAAAATATTACCGAGACTATCCGCTTAGAAAATCGCTTCATTGACTTGCGACGTGATCAGATGCAAAAAAATTTAAAGGTACGTTATGAGATCACTAAGAGCGTTCGTCAATCTTTAGATGAAGATAATTTCATAGAGATTGAAACACCGATATTAACCAGAAGCACTCCTGAGGGTGCGAGAGATTATCTTGTGCCATCACGAGTTCATCATGGAGAATTTTTTGCTCTACCTCAGTCTCCCCAACTATTTAAACAATTATTGATGGTTTCTGGTTTTGATCGATATTTTCAAATTGCTAAATGTTTTCGGGATGAAGATTTAAGAGCAGATAGACAGCCTGAGTTCACCCAAATTGACATCGAGGCATCATTTGTTGAAGAGGAAGATGTAAAAAATATTGCTGCAAAGTTAACAAAAAAAGTATTTAAAGATGTGCTAAATGTTGACCTGCCAGAAAAATTTCAGGAAATAACCTACAAAGAGGCGATGACGAGGTATGGATCCGACAAGCCTGATTTACGTGTTAATTTAGAGCTCATTGAATTAACTGAGGATATGAAAGATGTCGACTTTAAGGTCTTTTCTACTCCAGCGAATTCAACCAGTGGTCGCGTCGCTGCCCTAAAAATTCCATCTGGAGCAGATATGTCAAGATCAGAAATTGATCAATACACGGAATTCGTCAAGATATATGGGGCTAAGGGATTAGCATATATAAAAATTAATGATGTGACCAAGCTAAATGAAGAAGGGCTCCAAAGCCCAATTGTTAAAAACATCCATGAAAAAGCATTGAAAGCAATTATCGAGAAAACAAAAGCTGAAAATGGAGATTTGATCTTTTTTGGCGCGGATAAAGAAAAAATTGTGAATGAAGCTCTAGGAGCCCTAAGAGAAAAAATTGGTCACGATCGTAAAATATTGACGGGCGATGATTGGTCAATTCTATGGGTGGTTGATTTCCCAATGTTCGAATTTAATGAAGATGAAGATCGTTGGGACGCATTGCATCATCCGTTTACTTCTCCGAAAGATGGTCATGAAAAATTACTTGCCTCTGATCCAGGAGCATGTCTGTCAAAGGCTTATGATCTTGTTATTAATGGTTGGGAAGTTGGCGGGGGCTCAATTCGTATTCATGATCAGTCTGTTCAATCACAAGTATTTTCAGCATTAAATATTTCTAAAGAGGAGGCAAATGAAAAATTTGGTTTCCTTCTAGATGCACTTCAATACGGAGCACCTCCTCATGGTGGATTGGCATTTGGCTTAGATCGTTTAACCACGTTGTTAGTTGGAGCAGAGTCCATTAGAGATGTGATTGCATTTCCTAAAACTCAAAGAGCTCAGTGTTTATTAACATCAGCACCGAATGAGGTTGATGAAAAACAGTTAAGAGAGTTGCACATTCGTGTTCGTAATCAAAATGTTTCAACCAGTTAATTTTTAAATATGATTGAAGGAATTAATCATTACAACTTAAGGGCTGATGAAGAAACCATTGAAGTTTTAAAAGATTTTTATATCGAAATCGTTGGCTTAAAGTTAGGCTATCGTCCACCATTTAATAATGGGGGCTATTGGTTATATGCAAATCAAAAAGATATATTACATTTAAGTTTTTCAAAAAATGGTATCGTTAATGAGTTAAATGTGAATTCCACATTCGACCATATGGCATTTACATGTCAAGATGAGAATATGTATATTGACCTTCTAACTAAAAAAAATATTAAGTTTTCAATTCGTGAGATACCCGAAATTGGAACTCGTCAAATTTTTTTCAAAGATCCAGCTGGGAATGGTATAGAGCTAATCTTTCCCAATAACTAAGATGTCGATGATTAATGTATATGTTGGATATGATGAAAGAGAAGCAATTGCTTACCATGTCTTTTGTCATTCAGTGATTAAAAATACCTCGATTCCAGTAAAAATTACACCATTAGTTTTAAGTCAATTAAAAGAATTTAATGAAACTCATCAGGATCGCAGTAATGATTTTGTTTACTCTCGATTTTTAACTCCTTATTTGAATGAATTCAATGGGTGGGCAATTTTTGCTGATGGAGATATGATTTGCCAAGCTGATTTAAAAGAGTTGATAGGTATGGCTGATCCCAATAAAGCTCTCATGGTGGTAAAGCATGATTATCAAACTAAGGCATCAATTAAATATTTAGGAAACATTAATGAAAATTATCCTAGAAAAAACTGGTCTAGTGTCATCTTGTGGAATTGTTCTCATCCAAAACATAAAATTTTAACCCCTGAGTTTGTTTCGAACCAGACTGGTAAATTTTTGCATCGGTTTAGTTGGTTGGATGACAATGACATTGGTGAGCTTCCTGTTGAATGGAATTGGTTGGCGTGTGAGTATGAAAAAAATGCAGATGCAAAATTAATTCATTACACCCTTGGTACTCCTTGTTTCAAAGATTTTAGAGATACTGATATGGCTGAGATTTGGTATGATTATTATGAATCAGCAAAAAAAGGATTTGATCAATGAAAAGCTACAGAAAAGAATTGTGGTTTAATGCTCCTGAAAGAATGCATTTTACCAACATCACTCATGAGATTAGAGAATGCTTAGCCGAAAGCGGTATTAGTGAAGGATTCGTTTTAGTTAATGCAATGCATATCACCGCGAGTGTTTTTATCAATGATGACGAATCAGGTCTGCACAGCGACTATAAAAAGTGGTTAGAAAAACTAGCCCCACATGAGCCCGTCAGTGGTTATCGTCATAATGATACGGGTGAGGATAATGCAGATGCCCATATGAAAAGGCAAGTAATGGGTAGAGAAGTCGTTGTTGCTGTGACGGATGGAAATTTAGACTTCGGTCCTTGGGAACAAATTTTTTATGGTGAGTTTGATGGGCGCAGAAAGAAAAGAGTGTTGGTCAAAATTATTGGTGACTAGCTTTTAATAAAGCTTTCTAGCTGGTCAATTAAAAACTTTTGATGTGTAATGGTTTCTTTAGCTAAATCACCTAGAGACAACATCCCAACCACTTTTTTATTTTCTACAACCGGAAGATGGCGTATATGATTTTCTGTCATTATTTCTAAACCTTTGTCATAGGTATCGTTAGCATAAATAGTAATCACATCTTTTGTCATGACCTCCCTAATCAAACATTCTTTTGAGGATTTACCTTTTAATACAATTTCTCTGGCATAGTCTCTCTCGGAAATAATGCCAAGCAGCTTATTTTTTTGCATTACCAGCAAAGCCCCTATTTTATATTCCGCCATGATAATTAATGCATCAATGACTGGCCTATCAGGCTCAACAGAAAGAATGTCATTGTGTTTTTTATCATTTAATATTTGCTGTGCTGTTTTCATAATGCATAATTAATAAATTCAGAAAATCTAGAATAACAAATTTTATAAAACATGCAAAATTCTTTTAAATTGAGACTTCTGCCAATTTTAAGTGTTGTTTTAATGACTTTTTTTTGGGGTTATAACTGGGTGGTGATGAAACAAGCGGTTCAATTAGTTGGGCCTTGGGAATTTGCGTTTATAAGAAACTTTTTTGGCGCCTTAATACTGTTGGTGCTTTTAGTATTCATGCAGAAATCATTAAAAATTATAAATTTTAAGTTTGTTTTTTTAATTGGCATGTTTCAGATGATTGGGTTCACTGTTCTGGTTTTAGCTGCTCTAGTTCATGGCGGAACAGCAAAAACATCCGTCCTAACCTTTACGATGCCAATATGGGCTAATTTGCTTGCTCTCTACTTTTTAAAGGAGAAAATGACAAATAAACAAATTTTAGCAATTGCTGTCAGTTTGATTGGATTGATACTCATATTTGATCCTGTCCACAAAAATGCAGATTTTAACAGCATGTTAATTGCGATCAGCGCAGGTTTTTTTTGGGGTTGTGGGGTGATCAGTGTCAAAAAATATAATGAAAAATATCCTCAAGTTGAGTTGTTAAATCTGACTGCCTGGCAAATGTTATTGGGCTCTTTACCTATTTTTATTGTTATTCTTGCAAAAGGTATAGAAATTTATGAGATCAATCCATATTTTTGGAAGGCTTCGCTTTATAACATTATTTTTTGCAATGCTTTGGCTTGGTTATTGTGGAATTACGGAGTCAAAAATTTAAAAACTGGGGAGGTATCGACTATTTCATTACTGGCTCCAGTCATCGGTTCATTGGCAGCATTTCTTGAACTTCATGAGGCATTAAAAATAAATGAAGGTATTGGATTGATAATGATCTTATGTGGAGTGTTATTTACGATTCTTTTGGCTTCACGTGAAGGCTCAAAATGATAAAATATAGAATAAATAATTATTAGGAAAACTTATGGCAGGACATTCCAAGTGGGCAAATATTCAGCATCGTAAAGGGCGCCAGGATGCTAAAAGAGGAAAGATATTCACGAAATTAATTAAAGAAATTACTGTTTCAGCAAGGATGAGTGGCGGTGACCCAAATTTCAATCCAAGATTACGTGCTGCTATAGCGGCAGCAAAAGATGAAAATATGCCTGCAGAAAATATTACAAGAGCTATCAAAAGAGGAACGGGTGAACTCGAGGGTGTTAATTACGAGGAAATTCGTTATGAAGGTTATGGAATTAATGGCGCAGCGATTATTGTTGATTGTTTAACAGATAATAAGAATAGGGCTGTCGCTGATGTACGCCATGCTTTTTCTAAGAATGGTGGAAATTTAGGTACGGATGGTTGCGTCGCTTTCATGTTTAAACATTGTGGCAGTATTTTTTTTGCTCCAGAATCTAATGAAGAAGAGATTATGGAGAAAGCGATTGACCTCGGTGCTGAGGATGTTGAAATTAATGAGGATGGTTCCATTGAGGTGATTACTCCACCCAATGATTTTTTAACTATTAAAGAAGCATTTGAAAAAGAAAATTTAAAATTCGAGATGGCCGAATTAACAATGAAAGCAGATAACGAGGTGGAGTTATCTGGAGACGAGGGTACAAAAATGCAAAAAATTCTCGATGTACTTGATGATCTTGATGATGTGCAAGAGGTATACACCAACGCAGTAATCGAGAACTAATTTGACCTCAACTAGGGTAATTGGAATTGACCCAGGATTAAGAATCACGGGATATGGCATAGTTGATTGTGAAAATAAAAAAACAACTTACATTACAAGTGGCGTCATTAAGACAACCTCGGAAAAACTATCCTACCCTGAAAGATTAAAAATAATTTTTGATGAAGTCTCAGAGATTGTCTCTAAACACCAGCCTAATCAAATGTGCATCGAAAAGACTTTTGTAAATATGAATGCAAATAGCTCTTTGGCATTAGGACAGGCTCGAGGGGTGGCCATGGCAGCAGGAATTCAACACCAGCTGCAAATATATGAATATACCGCTCTGCAAATTAAAAAGTCTGTGGTGGGAAATGGCCACGCTGAAAAAATTCAAGTGCAATCCATGGTGCAAAAACTATTAAATCTTCCAGAGGTCCTGGGCCCAGATTCTTCGGATGCACTTGCCTGCGTATTGTGTCACAATCAAGTCATGCAAATTAACCAAGATAATTCCCCAATTAATTTTAAAGGTGGTCGAATTTTATGATCGGGAGTATTCGCGGAATTTTAATTGATAAGTCACCTCCCTGGATTCAAGTTGATTGTGGTGGCATTGGCTATGAAATTGAAGTCCCCATGTCGACTTATTATCATCTACCAGAGTTGCAATCTGATATTTTTCTTCATGTTCACATGGTAGTTCGTGAAGATGCTCAGTTGTTGTTCGGGTTTCTTACCAAAGAGGAAAAATCATCCTTTAAAAGCTTAATTAAAATTAACGGCATTGGAGCTAAAGTTGCCCTCTCAATTTTAAGTGGTGTATCCATGGATCAATTTTCTAACGCCATTGAACAACAAGATGTGTCTCTTCTCGTAAAAATTCCTGGTATCGGCAGAAAGACTGCGGAAAGGTTAATTGTTGAATTAAAGGACAAACAAGATCTGAAGCTACAACAGTCATCTCAGCATTCAAAAAATTTAACTGATATTATGGACGCTTTAGAGGCGCTTGGATATTCTAAAAGCGATATCCAAAAAGTCATTAAAAATTTCAATGAAGATATTAATGTGAATGAGGGAATCAAACAAGCATTACAATGGCTGTCTAGTTAATCATGATTGAAGAAGATCGTTTTATTGCTACCACACCGAAAGAGAATGAGGAGATTCTCGAAAAATCGCTTCGTCCTGCAGATCTTGATGAATATGTTGGCCAAGAAAAAATCAGAGATCAGTTAGAAATTTTTATTAAAGCTGCTCAGCAAAGAGGTGAAGCACTAGATCATGTGCTTTTGTTTGGACCACCAGGTTTAGGGAAAACCACCTTATCTCATATTATTGCCCGTGAAATGAATGTCGGATTAAAACAAACATCTGGACCTGTGTTGGAAAAAGCTGGAGATCTAGCAGCACTTCTCACCAATCTTGAGCCCAATGATGTTTTATTTATTGATGAGATTCATCGGTTGTCACCGATTATTGAAGAAATTTTATATCCTGCGATGGAAGATAACCATCTTGATATTATGATTGGGGACGGGCCGTCAGCTCGCTCAGTGAAATTGGACTTGCCTCCATTTACCCTAGTAGGTGCAACGACTCGTGCAGGAATGCTTACCAACCCTCTTCGAGATCGTTTTGGAATAGTTTCTCGTTTGGAATTTTACTCGCAGGATGAGTTAATCAAAATTGTAAAAAGATCAGCAAAGTTGCTTGATATTTTTATTGATGACTCAGGCGCAGTAGAAATTGCTAAAAGATCACGAGGAACACCAAGAATTGCTAATCGTTTATTACGACGTGTGAGAGATTATGCCTCGGTTAAAGCAGACGGAAATGTTAATGATAAAACAGCCGACGCTGCCTTAAAAATGTTAGATGTAGATAAAATTGGTTTAGATAACATGGACCGCGCATTACTGTTAGCAATCATTGAAAAATTTAAAGGAGGGCCAGTTGGCCTGGATAATTTAGCGGCTGCGATCGGTGAAGAAAAAGAAACGATTGAAGATGTAATTGAGCCCTATTTAATTCAGCAAGGTTACTTGATGAGAACTCCTAAAGGAAGAATAGCTACAGATCTCAGTTTGAAACATTTTAATATTCAAATTGATCAATCGAGTAATACAAAAAATTTATGGTAGGACGGATTCATCACTGGCCAATAAGAATATATTATGAAGACACCGATAGTGGGGGCGTGGTTTACCATTCCAATTATTTAAAATTTATGGAGCGAGCCAGAACGGAGTGGTTAAGAGATTTTGAAATTGACCAGAAAGCGTTAAAAGATAATCTAAACTTAATGTTTGTTGTTCATGAAATTGATATAAAAT
Organism: Methylophilales bacterium MBRSF5; assembly: GCA_001044335.1. NCBI lineage: Bacteria > Pseudomonadati > Pseudomonadota > Betaproteobacteria > Nitrosomonadales > Methylophilales bacterium MBRSF5. Next base: position 1,117,282 of record CP011001.1, on the reverse strand, counting down.
TTATGAGACCCGCTGTTTTTAATGATGAAATAGAGGTTCAAACAAAATTGGATAAATTGGGATCAGTGAAAATTGAGCTTGAGCAAAAGATTTTTCGCTCATCTGAGCTTTTAATTGAATCTCGAGTTGTTGTTGCATCAGTTAACTCCATTTCGATGAAGCCGATGCGAATCCCAAATGAAATAAAATTATTAATGGAGAATAAATAATGAGCCTAGGTGGTGATCTTTCCTTTTTATCCTTGGTAATGGGAGCAAGCATTCCTGTTCAATTAGTGATGTTAATCTTAATTGCTGCCTCTGTTTTTTCGTGGAAATATATTTTTATAAAAATAAAAACAATCAAAAATGCAGAAGTGCACGCTACAGAATTTGAAAAATATTTTTGGGCAGGAGCTCAGCTTAAGCAGCTCTATGAGTCTGCGAGCCATTCTTCAAATAATGTTGGCGGATTAAAATCAATTTTTTTTGCTGGCTATAAGGAATTTATAGCGAGTACAAAAGATCAAAAATTAGACAAACAAAGTAAAGAAAGTATTCGGCGAGCTATGCAAGTTGCATATAATCGTGAGCTTGATTCCCTTGAAAGACATCTTCCATTTTTAGCTAGTGTTGGATCTGTAAGTCCTTATATTGGTTTGTTTGGAACAGTATGGGGCATTATGAATTCTTTTATTGGTCTTTCTAATGTCGCTCAATCTACCTTAGCTCAAGTTGCTCCAGGCATTGCTGAAGCATTGATCGCAACGGCCATTGGTTTATTTGCTGCAATCCCAGCGGTAATTGCATACAACAGATTTGCAGCCAAGGTGGATCGATTGGCTATTCGTTATGAGAGTTTTATGGAGGAATTTATTAATAACGTGGATCGCAGAGCGTAATGAAAAAACGTCGCTTAATGAACAATATCAATGTGGTTCCATATATTGATGTAATGTTGGTGTTATTGGTGATTTTTATGGTTACAGCACCGATGACTAATCCTGGAGTGGTTGAATTACCTCGTGTGGGCCAAGATTTAAAACAACAAAATACCCCAATCACAGTATCTGTCAAAAAAGATGGCAGTCTTGAGATGGAAGGAAAAAAAATCAAAGCGGATGCATTGTTGATTAAATTAAATCAAAAGCTTGAAAAAAATCCAGAGCTATCTGTCGTGATTGCAGCAGACAAAAAGACGCAATATGAGAATGTGGTCACGGTTATGGATTTATTGAAACAAAATCAGATCCATAAAGTGGGCTTATTACTTAAACCAGAAAAGTAATTGATACATAAATGAATTACGATGAAAATATAAATTTACAGTCAAATTTATTTTCTTTACTTATTCACCTGTCTATTTTTTTTGTCATGATTTTTACTGTGCAATGGTCTCCGCAATATCCTTATTTTGGTGAAATAGAATTATGGGAAGCTGTCCCCACAGTGAAAGAACAAGCTCAAACACCACCAAAACCAAAACAGGTCAAGCCTGCAAAAGCTGAAAAATCAATTCCCAAGGTGAATCAACAAATTAAAGATACTCAAGCTGAAATTAACCTTAAGAAGAAAAAAGAAAAAGAGCTAGCAGAAAAAAAGAAACAAGAACAAATTAAGAAAGTACAACAAGAGCTTCTAAAACAAGAGCAGATCAAACAACTCCAGGACCAATTACTTCAGCAAGAGAAATTAGAAAAATTACAAAAAGAGTTATTAGAACAAGATGCTCAAAATGCTGAACAAGAAATTATTTCAGAGGATAAAAAGAAATCGGAAAGAATTGCGATACAAGCAGATCAAGATATGGAAGCTGGTAAAAATAAATCAGTGATTGATAAATATAAGGCGTTAATTCAGCAAAAAATACAACAGAATGTAAATAATAATTTATGTGGTTTGGATTATTTAAGCTTAAGCTTTGAAATTACATTATTACCATCAGGGGAGCTTTTAAATGATCCAGTCTTGAAAAACTCAAGTGGAAATTTAAGCTGCGATGAAGCCGTCGAAAGAGCAATATATCAATCTGAACCACTACCAGTACCAACAGACCCAAAAATTTTTACCAAACTTAAAAAAATTAAATTAAAATTTTATCCAAACGGACAGCCTCAATGAAAAAACTTGCTTTCTTATTTATTACGCTATTTTATTTAACTCCTCTTCCCGCCATCGAGGTGATTGATATTTTGGGTGGCAAAGCCAATGAATTATCAGTGGCGGTCATTCCATTTCAAGACGACTTGATTGAAAATGAAAAAAATCAAATTCACAATGTGATTAAATCTGACCTTTCGCGATCGGGTTTTTTTAGAGTGATTGATATCGGCGGTGTTAATAAACTGCCAACTTCCCTAAACGATGTAGATTACAGTTTTTGGTCAGGCCTGCAAACTGAGCTCTTAGTCATTGGTCGTGTGCAGCGAGGTGATGATCAAATTAAAGTGGTCTATGAACTGATTGATGTATTTAAAGAGAAAATGATGGTGTCCTCTGAATATTCAGGAAACATAAAACAAGACCGTCAGATTGGACATCAAATCTCAAATGTAATTTATGAAAAGATTACAGGAAGTAAGGGCGTATTTCATACCAAGATTGGATTTGTACAAAAGATAAATAACAATAAATATCAGCTTAATGTCTCTGACATGGATGGGTTTAATAAAAAGGCAATCGTCACCTCTAACCAGCCAATTATTTCAACTCGCTGGTCTCCAGATGGAGAAAAAATAGCTTACGTGTCATTTGAAAAAAAGAAACCTGTTATTTATGTACAAAATTTAAAAAATGGTGAAAGACAGTTGGTTGCAAATTTCAAAGGGAATAACAGCGCCCCAGCATGGTCACCTGATAATAAACAACTCGCTATTGTATTGACCTACAATAACTTTTCCCAGATTTATGTCATGAATGCAGATGGTACAAATATCAAACGATTGATGAGGAGTCGATCTATTGATACCGAGCCGACTTGGGCTCCGGATGGTAAATCAATTTTTTTTGTATCAGATAGAGGAGGTGGTCCGCAAATCTACAAAATTGATTTAAAAACTGAACAAATAAGGAGGGTTACCTTTGAGGGGAAATATAATGTCAGTCCTCAACTATCTCCAGACGGAAAATTACTCACTTTTATTACAAACGATAACGGTGCATTTAAAGTGGGTGTTCAAAACTTAATTTCTAATCAAGTCATGAAATTAACTCAGGGAAGAAATGATGAGGCCCCTGTTTTCAGTCCTAATGGACATATGGTACTATACACACATAAGGATTCAGAAAAAGAAACATCACTTTCAACTGTTTCTTTAAATGGTTTTAAAACTCAGGTGATCAATACGGATTCAGTGAGAAATTATGAAGCCACCTGGTCCCCAATTGATTTTTAATGAAAGGATAAATCAATGAAAAAATTAGTATTCGCAGGACTTACTTTAGCTATTCTTGCGGGCTGTAGCTCAACTCCTTTGGAAGACGCTGAGGCCCCATCTGACGCAAAAGCAGGGGTAGCATCTGATCAAACAGAAACTGATAACCTTGGCCTAGATAAATTAAGATCTGATAGCCTATTAACACAAAGAAGTATCTATTTTGATTTTGATAAGTTTGAAGTTAAACCTGAGTACTTGGATATTGTAAATGCTCACGCACAATATGCTGCCGATCATCCTGCGGCTAAAATGACACTAAAAGGACATGCCGACCATAGAGGCTCTCATGAATACAACCTCGCACTAGGTCAAAAGCGATCAGTGTCAGTGAAAGATGTGATGAATACTTCAGGAGCTAGTGATGGACAAATCGAAACTGTAAGTTACGGTGAAGAGGAAGCGAATCAAAATTGCCAAGGTAATGAGTGTTCACAAGATCGACGTGTCGATATTAGCTACGAAGTAGAATAATTTTTTACTTTGTAGATTTATGAAAAGAATACTATGGGCTGGTTTATTAATTTTATCTTTTAATTCTTATGCTTTCCTTGAAGATGAGGAAGCAAGAGAAAAAATTAACGACCTGCAAAGCCAGCTCAATTCTTTAAAAACTGATCAATTAAATTCTCTAGAAGAGAAAGTGATTGATCTTCAGCAAATTCTTCAGGGCGGAAGCCTGCAACAATTCAATACCAAAATCAACGAAATATTTGATGATATTGCCAAGATTAGAGGTGATGTCGAAGTATTACAGTTTAATTTTGATAGCTTCCAAGACCGTCAAAAGATAAATTATCAAGATATCGAAAGTCGATTTATTCAAATCGAAGAAGAATTAAATTCAATCAAAAATAATTCCAATACTGAACAAGAAGTAATTAAAGAAAAGACAGAAGATTTAAAGAGTGCAGACACTCAAGCAAAAGATCAAGAAAATTTAACCCCTTCTATTGAATCTATCCAAAATGATATCGAGCAGAATTTAGAAAATAAAGACCAGCCAGCAACTGATGATGATTCTGAAAATATTGTAGAAAGCGACAATTTACCTCCTTTGATTGATGAGGAACAAGAACAAAATATGTTTAGTGATGCTGAAGGGCTAATGACTTCAACAAAATATAAAGAGGCATTTGAATTATTTGATCGGTTTGTAACTGCTTATCCTAATTCTCAGCGAGCTGTTGAGGCAAAGAAAAATATTGGTTACATACAATTTGCACTAAAGAATTACAAGGCCTCATTGAGCACCTATGACAAGTTGATTGCCAATCACCCTGATCATGAGCTGATGCCAGAAATTTTATATGGAAAAGCTAATACAGAAATACAATTGACTCGGATTACCAAGGCAAAGCAAACCTTAAGAAGAATCATTAAAGAATACCCAAATGCTTCCAATATCGAGAGCGCTAAGAAAAGATTAAAAGCTCTTGAATCAATTAAGCTTTAAAACAAGATTATGTCAACATTAAGAATCAATGAGATTTTTTATTCGATTCAGGGCGAGTCATCCCGAATTGGAATGCCGACGGTCTTTGTCAGATTGACAGGTTGCCCCATGCGATGCACTTATTGTGATACGGCGTACGCATTTCATGAGGGTCAACAACAAGAAATTGAAGAAGTAATTCAAGAAATAAAAAAGTTTGATACCAATTATGTGACTGTTACTGGCGGCGAACCTTTGGCGCAAAAAAACTGTATAGACTTAATGAACCAATTGTGTGAATTAGGATATCAAGTTTCTTTAGAGACTGGAGGGGCTTTAGATATCAAAGATGTTCACGCAAAAGTTAAAATTATCTTGGATGTAAAAACTCCTAAATCTAATGAAGATAAAAATAATTTTTGGCCAAATTTAGCAAATATTAGAGCAAATGATGAAATTAAATTTGTGATTCAAGATTATGAGGATTTTTCTTGGTCGATTGATATCATTGAAAAATATCAGCTCAATCAAAGCCAGATTCTCTTTTCTCCTGTACATAATGTTCTTGCAAATAAACAACTGGCGGAGTGGATTTTAAAGCACCAACTAAATGTGAGGTTGCAACTGCAACTGCATAAAATATTATGGGGAGAAAAAAAAGGTGTCTAAAAAAGCCATTGTATTATTATCAGGCGGGTTGGATTCCTTAACAACACTTGCCATTGCTCAAAATGATGGATTTGATTGCTATGGATTACATATAATTTATGGTCAACGTCATTCCTCTGAAACAATGGCCGCAAGAAATATTGCAAAAATATATAATCTTGCTGAATATCGTGAAATTAATGTGGATATGAGTTGGCTCAAATCCTCGGCTTTAACTAATCACGATATAACTATTCCGGAAGAAAGGTCTGAGGGCATTCCAGTGACATATGTTCCAGCGAGAAATACCATTATGATGTCATTTGCCGCAGCTTGGGCTGAATCCTTGGCAATAAGTCATTTATTTCTGGGGGTCAATGCAGTTGATTACTCAGGCTACCCTGATTGTCGGCCAGAATTCATAGACGCTTTCAAAAAAATGGTCAATCTTGGTACTAAGGCAGCCATAGAAGGCACCCCATTCAATATCCATACCCCTCTCATTGGGTTAACAAAAGATGAAATTATTGCAAAAGGCAGTAATTTAGGCGTTGATTATTCAATGAGTATTTCATGTTATCAGGCCGATCAAAATGGCAATGCATGTGGTAAATGTGATTCTTGTTACCTCAGACGCCAAGGATTTGAAAAAGCAGGCATTAAAGATCCAACACCCTATCAAAATGTCATTAATTAATTTTCAAGAAAACTTGCCAAAACACCCAAAAATAGCGTAAAATCCACCCCTTTTCTGTTTAAAATTTTTTAGAGATTATTTATGGTTATTATTAGATTATCAAGAAGCGGTTCAAAGAAGAAACCTTATTACAACGTAGTGGTTCAAGACTCACGCAAACGAAGAGACGGTCGTTTTATTGAGCGTGTTGGCTTCTACAACCCAATGGCACAATCTGGAGCTGAAAGTTTAAGGCTTGATCAGGAAAGAATTGCTTATTGGAAAGATAATGGAGCTCAAATTTCAGAGACAATGTCTAGAATTATCAAGTTGCAAGCGAAAGGCCCGGCTGGTCTTGAAGCAATGAAACAAAAAGATTTGAAAAAAGCTGAAGCTAAAAAAGCAAAAAAAGCTGCTGAAAAAGCTGCAGCTGCAGAGCCTGTAGCTGAGGAAGCTGCTCCTTCTGAGGAAGCTGCTCCTGCTGAGGAAGCTGCTCCTGCTGAGGAAGCTGCTCCTGCTGAGGAAGCGCCTAAAGAAGAATAATTGTTGGAAAACCTAGTCATCATAGGAAAAATTATTTCTGCCTATGGGATTAAGGGTTGGGTAAAGATAAGACCATTTACTGAAACAGCTAAAAATTTTATACAGTACAAAACACAGTTTTTATCAAGAAATCAAAAAGATTGGAACCGTGTTGAAATTAAAGAAATAAAGATTCAAGGTCAGGATGTCATAGCTGATATTGGATTAACAGATCGAGACCAATCCATCTCGCATAAAGGATATTTCTTAGCAATTGAAAGGGATCAGCTCCCCCAATTGCCTGAAGATGAGTTTTATTGGGATGATCTGATAGGTTTAAAAGTGATTGATGTTGACCGTGAAGATTTGGGTAAAGTGGTTGGTCTGATTGAAACTGGTGCCAATGATGTGTTGGTAGTTTCAGGAGATAGAGAAAGACTAATACCCTACATTCCACAAGTAATTAAAAGAGTGGATACTCACAATCAGCTCATAGAGGTTGACTGGGATAAGGAATTTTAATGATTACATTTGATGTCATTTCAATAATGCCTCAAATGTTTGAAGTAGTTAAATCTGACGGTGTGGTCAGTAGAGCATTGAAAGATTCCAAGGTTAATTTAAATCTGTGGAATCCTCGTGATTATGTAAATGATGTTCATCACACTATTGATGACCGACCTTATGGTGGTGGTCCAGGAATGGTAATGATGATTGAACCTCTTGTGAAAACCATAAGAGACATCAAAAAAAATCATGAAAACAAGAATGTACATAACTCAAAAGTGATATATTTGAGCCCTAAAGGAAAGAGGCTTGATCAGAAAAAACTAATTGAGTTATCAAAGATAGATAATATGATTTTAATCTCGGGTCGATACGAGGGTATAGATCAAAGAGTGATAGATCATTATGTGGATGAAGAAATCTCCATTGGAGATTTTGTGACAACAGGCGGAGAATTACCGGCTATGGTTTTAATTGATTCGTTATCCAGGATAATTCCTGGAGTGTTAAATAACAACGAATCCTTTGAGGACGATTCTTTCTACAAAGGACTTCTCGATCATGCTCAGTACACTCGACCTGAAGTTTTTGAGAATTTAAAGGTACCAGATGTATTATTGTCTGGAGATCATAATCTGATATCAAGGTGGCGAAAAAAAACTGCTTTGTTAGAAACTTTTAAAAAAAGACCTGACTTAATAAATGTTCAGGAATTAACAATAGAAGAATCTGGGCTGCTCCAGGAAGCTTTGAGTGAGCAGGAACAAGATTTGAAAAAGAGGAAATAGATATGACAAACATTATTCAAACTATCGAAAAAGAAGAAATTGCTCGTCTTGGCAAAAAAATTCCTAAGTTTGCTCCTGGTGATACCGTTGCTGTTGGTGTAAACGTTGTTGAGGGAGACCGAAAAAGAGTACAGGTTTTTGAGGGTGTTGTAATTGCCAGAAAAAATAGAGGGCTTAACTCATCTTTTATCGTTAGAAAAATTTCATCTGGAGAGGGTGTTGAGAGAACATTCCAACTTCACTCACCATTAATCGATTCAATTGAAGTTAAACGACGTGGTAATGTTCGTCGTGCAAAACTATTCTATCTAAGAGAACGTTCTGGTAAGTCTGCGCGTATTAAAGAAAGACTAAAAGCACGTGAAACGGATTCACAGTTTGAAGCAATTCCTGAAGTAGAACTGGCTGAAGCACCAGCTCAAGATGCAGCTCCGGCTGAAGCACCAGCTCAAGATGCAGCTCCGGCTGAAGCACCAGCTCAAGATGCAGCTCCGGCTGAAGACAAGAAAGATGCTTAATTAAATCTTAAAACAAAATGAAAAGCCCCTACTTGGGGCTTTTTTTATGCCATAATTAATTTCAATTATGAATGAAGCATCTAAAGAATTACCTTTAATTGTTGATCAATTTATAAATAGCTTATGGTTAGAGGATGGCTTATCAAAAAATACATTAGATAGCTATCGTTATGATTTAAAGCAACTAGCCATCTGGTATTCTAATCGCGACATTACTCATATTACAAAAAGTGAAATTCAAGAATATTTGGCTTATCGTTTTCCATTGTCAAAATCACGAAGTATCGCACGTCTATTGGCTTGTTTACGGAGGTTTTATAGATATTTGGTAAGAGAAAATATTATTCATGAGGATCCTACATTAATGATTGAGGCTCCTAAACCTTCAAAAGCACTCCCAAAAAGTTTAAATGAAAATGAGGTTGAGGAACTTCTTAATGCACCTAATATATCTGATGATCAGGGTTTACGAGATCGAGCCATGTTGGAATTATTGTATGCATGTGGCTTAAGAGTCAGCGAATTAATCACCATTATGGTCACTGAAGTTTCTTTAAATGATGGCGTGATCAGAATAACAGGCAAAGGGGAGAAAACTAGACTAGTTCCTATGGGCGAGGAGGCTTCTCACTGGATTGAGCAATACCTTAAATCTTCGCGAGACAATCTTTTAAAAGAGAAAAAATCAAAGTACCTTTTTGTAACTTTGAGAGGTGCTGCTATGACTCGTCAAGCCTTTTGGTACTTAATTAAAAGGTATGCAGTTGCATCAGGGATAAAGCATGCAATTTCTCCACATGTGTTAAGGCATGCCTTTGCCACACATTTGTTGAATCATGGCGCAGATTTGAGAGTCGTACAAATGTTGTTAGGCCATAGCGATATATCGACTACGCAAATATATACTCATGTGGCCCGCGAGAGATTGAAAGATTTACATCAAAAACATCACCCAAGAGGTTAAATCGATCGATTAAGAATGATGCCAACGAAATCAGCATCAGGAATTATTTTTTTCTTTGATATTTTCAAGGTAAGAGACTGGGCAGGAAAGTTTTGAAGAATTTGAGATGCTATTTTTTCTCCAAAACTTTCAAGTAAGATATCTTTATTTTCTGTAGCCAGTAATTTAATTAATTCAATTATAGAGCTATAGTCAATAGTGTCTTCTAAATTATCCGAATTGAAGGCATCATTTTTTTTAAGAATAATATTCAAATCAATGTAAAGATTTTGTGGAATAGCTCTTTCCCAATCTGGTACTCCAATAATAATCGGAACAACAAGATTGGATATGAAAATTTGATTATTCATCTGAATAGCAATCCCTTATAATTTAAATATGATTAATTTTATCTGCATTATTTTAGCTTATTTTATAGGATCCATTTCGTTTGGAATTTTATTAAGCAAGATTTTTAAAATTCAAGATCCACGAAGTTTTGGCTCAAAAAATCCAGGAGCGACAAATGTCATGAGGTCGGGAAAAAAATTAGCTGCACTATTAACACTTCTGGGTGACATGCTCAAAGGGACAATTGTTGTTTTGATCGCAAAATTTTATTTAAATATTAATTATGATCAAGTGTTACTTATTGCAGCGGCAGTTTTTTTAGGACATCTGTTTCCTGTCTACCATCAATTTAGGGGTGGTAAGGGGGTAGCTACCGCTTTGGGAGTCTTATTAGCAATTGATATTCATGTTGCAATCTTAGTGCTAATCATTTGGCTAGTTATTTTTTTGGTAAGTCGCATTTCCTCTTTGTCTGCCATCACTGCAGCATTATGTTTACCTTTGATGGCTTTTTTCATGAATGTTGATCAGAGTTTTTTATGGCTTAGTCTCTTTTTAAGTGTCTTATTAATTTACCGCCATAAAGAGAACATTAAAAATCTAATTGAAAAAAAAGAATCCAATTTTAAATAGGAAGATTAAATTTCTGTAAGTCTCCATTTAGGTTTGACAGAAAATTCATAATTTTTATTATGCGATAATTGATGCCTGAAGAATCCAGCAATAGCAATCATGGCTCCATTGTCAGTACAAAATTCTAGACTGGGGAAAAATAATTGAAAACTATGTTCTTCAGCAAGTGATTTTAACTTGTCTCGCAATTGTCTATTAGCCCCCACTCCGCCAGAAACAACTAAGCAACTCAAATTTTTTTCTTTAAGCGCTTTTAAACATTTCGTGGTGAGGACATCTGTGATGGACTCTTGAAATGCATAGGCAATATTCGCTTTTTTTATATCATCTAATGGCTGTTCTTTTTTGACCAGATTAAGGACCGCCGTTTTTAATCCACTAAAACTAAAATTGAGATCATCACTGCTAATCAATGGCTTTGGCAGTGAATAAAACGAAGAACCGGAAGTGGCTAGTTTTGATAATGCTGCGCCACCCGGGTATCCAAGACCAAGGAGTTGAGCACTTTTATCAAAGGCTTCCCCAGCTGCATCATCAAGCGTATCTCCAATAATTTCATAATCACCGAGTTCTCTCACGTGAATGAGTTGTGAATGCCCTCCAGAGACAAGCAATGCTAAAAAAGGAAATTCAGGTTGATTATTTTCTAAAAAGGGAGATAAAAGGTGTCCTTCAAGGTGATGAATAGGGATTGTTGGAATGTCTAAACTCATAGCCAAACTTTCTGAGACGCTGGCTCCTACTAAAAGAGCTCCTGAAAGCCCGGGACCTTTGGTATAAGCAATGGCATTAAGATCGGTAACGTCTTTGTTAGTTTTTTTGAATAATTCATCTAACAAAGGGAGTATGAATCGAATGTGATCGCGAGATGCCAGTTCTGGGACTACTCCACCGTATAAACGATGCAAATCAACTTGAGAATTTAAAACATGTCCGATTAGACCTGATTCTGAGTCATAAAGGGCCAAACCCGTTTCATCACAAGAGGATTCAATACCTAAGATTAACATTTTGACAATTTTTGTTGAAAAAAAATGATATTAGCATTAAAATAGCGAACCTTAAACGAACTATTAATAAAATAATTATTTATGACAACTATTAAAGTAAAAGAGAACGAACCATTTGACGTTGCATTAAGAAGATTTAAGCGTCTTGTTGAAAAAACAGGTCTTATGAATGATCTACGTGCTAAAGAATTTTACGAAAAACCTACATGGGAGCGTAAAAGAAAAGCAGCGGCTGCGGTAAAAAGACAATATAGACGTCTTCGCAACCAAATGTTACCTCCAAAAATGTACTAATCCCTCCGAGATGTCGATCCGACAATTAATCTCAGATGATATGAAAACCTTCATGCGAGCCAAAGATACGGCTCGACTTGGAGCTGTTCGCCTTCTTCAGGCCTCTATCAAACAAAAAGAAGTTGACGAGAGAATTGAATTAAATGATGACCAAATTCTAACTGTCATCCAAAAAATGCTTAAACAAAGAAAAGATTCAATCGAAGCTTATCAGCAAGCGAATAGACAAGATTTGATTGATCAAGAACAATTAGAGATTGAAGTACTAACCAAATACATGCCAGAACCATTATCGGATGAAGAGATAAATCAATTCATTGAAGAAGCAATAGCGACAACTGGAGCTGCTGATATGAAAGATATGGGTAAAGTTGTGGGCGTACTCAAATCAAAAGTAGCTGGCCGTGCCGATATGGGTGAAGTGTCAAAATTAGTCAGACAAAAACTCTCATAAATCACTTATAAAAATTGAAATAATTTCAGTTATCATTATGTGATGATCCCGGAGTCCTTTATTCAAGAAATCTTAAATCGAATTGACGTTGTCGATGTTGTTGATCAAAGAGTAAAACTAAAAAAAGCTGGCGCAAACTATGTTGCATGCTGCCCCTTTCATCAAGAAAAATCTCCCTCTTTCACAGTAAGCCCCTCCAAGCAGTTTTATCATTGCTTCGGATGTGGCGCCCATGGATCGGCCATTAGTTTTTTGATGGAGTATGACGGATTAACATTTATTGAATCTGTTCAATCTATTGCAAATCAGCTTGGGTTAGCCGTGCCAAATGATCAATCTAATGTAAAGAAAGATAAAGCAGATGATTTTAAGTTAGAAGAAATTCTAAAGAGAGCTAATCAACATTTTAAAAAAAATCTGCGCTCTTCAGAATTAGCAATTAATTATTTAAAAAAAAGAGGATTAACTGGAGCTGTTGCCCGTGAATTTCAGATTGGATATGCGAGTGATGATTGGCAAGGATTAAAAAAAGAATTTGAAAACTATGAAGAGCCAAAATTACAAACCGCCGGATTAGTTCAAAAAAACGATTCTGGGAAAATATATGATCGATTTAGAAATAGAATTATCTTTCCAATTATCAATGCTAAAGGCAATATTATTGGATTTGGTGGCAGGGTAATAAACAAGGAGGATCAACCCAAATATTACAATTCACCAGAAACCCCATTATTCAAAAAAAGTTACGAAGTATATGGCCTCCCTCAAGCTAAAAAAGGCATTCGAGAAGATAACAATATTTTAATCGTAGAAGGATACATGGATGTCATATCCTTATATCAACATGGCATTCAAAATGCAGTTGCAACTTTAGGTACTGCAACAACCATTTATCATTTAAAAAAATTAATTCGCTACTCAAAAAAAATTACTTTTTGCTTTGACGGAGACCATGCTGGTAAAGAAGCTGCTTGGAAAGCACTAAATACTGCAGTTGAAATTTTAGAAGATGATTACGAATTTTATTTCTTATTTTTGCCCGAAGGTGAAGATCCAGATACATTTATAACAAAAAACTCAATTCAAGATTTCAAAAAATACATCGATCAAGCTACCCCCTTAACTGAATTCATTGTTAAAAGATTAACTGAAAAGAATGATCTAACTAGCCAGGAAAATAAGATTAAATTTATAAACAATTTTGAACCAATTTATAAAAAAATAAATTCTAATAAATATAAAATATTTCTGATTAAAAGAATTGCAGACTTAATTCACTTTTCACAGAGAGAAATTGAAAAGATGATGAGGATTGAGTCCACTGGCAATTATACTGCTCCACAACAAATCAAATATTCGCCATCGGCTAAGAATTCATTAACAGCGAAGCGTAAATATATTCTTATATTAGTGATGAAACCAGAATTATTTGATAGTGATGATGAAGTATTTTTTCAGAGTAATTTAGTTGAGGATGAGCTGTTTAAACAAATTAAAAAGTTATTTGAAGAGAATGATTCAAATATCAGAAATACTGCTAGCTTACTTCATTCTTTAGCAAATAAAGTTGATGAAGATATATTGAGTGAATTACAAAAACAGATGATGGACTATTCTGAAAATATTGATTTGCTTGAAGAGTTTAAGGGCATTCAAAACTCTTTTATTCATCAATTAAATAAGACTCAACAATCTCAGCAATTTGCAGTACTTAAAAATAAAAAATTAAGTGAATTAAGTAATGAGGAAAAAGAATTTCTTAAAAATTATAAGAAATAATTACATTCAAAAATTGACCCAAGTTATACCAAAAATATTGATGAAAAAGACCGAATTTGTTATCATGTCGGGTCGTTCTATTAATTAATTAAGGCATTCATGCATGGGAAGACCAAGAAAAAATCCTGAAGAAAAAGTTACTCCTAAAAGAACGAGAAAACCTCGTGTCAAAAAACTAAAAGATTTATATCTGGATGAGGCTTCCAATCCAAAAGAAGCTGAAAATAGAAGAAACCAGTTAAAAGCGTTAATCATTTTAGGTAAAGAGCGCGGTTACCTGACACATGCTGAGATTAATGACCACCTTCCTGATGAGATATCTGAAACTGATCAAGTTGACGAAATTATTTCTATCATCCATGACATGGGTATTCGAACCTATGACGAAGCTCCAGATGCAGAGAATTTATTAATGGATGATGCGCCTGCTCCTGTTACTGACGAAGAGGCAGCAGAAGAAGCAGAACAAGCACTAGCTACTGTTGATTCAGAGTTTGGAAGAACGACAGACCCTGTGCGAATGTATATGCGTGAAATGGGTAAGGTGGGCTTGCTTGATAAAAAAGAAGAAATTGAAATTGCGAAAAGAATTGAAGATGGTTTAAAGCATATGGTTCAAGCCATTTCTGCATGCCCAGGTATTATTGATGATCTGATGCAAATGGGCGACAAAGTAAAGGCTGGAGAATTATCAGTGGATGAATTTGTTGATGGTTTAATTGATCTAGAAGCTGAGAAGGAGCTAAATGAGGCTCTTGGCATGAATGATGAAGAGTCATCAAATGATGAAGATAGTGATGACGATGATTCATCATCTTCTGATAATGGCAAAGGCATGTCTTCAGAAGATTTGAAAGTGTTAACAGAGGAAGTTCTGAAAAGATTTAAAAAAATCAAATCGGCGCATAAAAAGTTAGCCTTATTGCGTGAAAAAAATAAATGGATTGATGACCCAGAATATAAGAAACACCAGGATGTTATACAAAAAGAATTACTTAATTTTAGATTTTCAGCAAAGCTTGTTGAAGTCTTGTGTGACAAAGTCAGACAGTTCATTGTACAGATTCGCTCACATGAGCGCACCATCATGGATTTTTGTGTAAATCAAGCTAAGATGCCTCGAACCCAATTCATCAAATCATTCCCTGGAAATGAAACCAGTAATAAATGGTTAAAAGTAGAGATGAAGGAAGATAAACCTTACATTGCTAATCTAGAAAAATTAAAACATTCAATTTTAGACCAACAGGCGCAATTAAAAGAATTAGAAGACTTCTCTGGTATCCCTATTAAAAATTTCAAAGAGATTAACCGCCAAATGACGAGAGGGGAATCTCGAGCAAGACGTGCAAAAAGAGAAATGATTGAAGCTAACTTACGTTTAGTGATTTCAATAGCTAAGAAATATACCAATCGTGGCTTGCAATTTTTAGATCTTATCCAAGAAGGAAATATTGGTTTAATGAAAGCAGTCGATAAATTTGAGTATCGAAGAGGTTACAAATTTTCAACCTATGCGACATGGTGGATTCGTCAGGCGATCACTCGATCTATTGCCGATCAGGCAAGAACTATCCGTATCCCAGTGCATATGATTGAGACCATCAATAAGATGAATCGAATTTCAAGACAGATTTTACAAGCAACAGGCCAAGAACCAGAGCCAGCAGTCTTGGCTGAGAAAATGGAAATGCCTGAAGATAAAATCAGAAAAATTCTAAAAATATCTAAGGAGCCAATTTCAATGGAGACTCCAATCGGTGATGATGAGGATTCTCACTTAGGCGATTTTATTGAAGATCTTGGTACATTGACTCCAGATGATGCTGCAGTTTATTCAAGTCTTCGAAATGTGACCAATGACATTCTTGAAGGGCTTACTCCAAGAGAAGCTAAAGTATTGAGAATGAGGTTTGGTATTGAAATGAATACAGACCATACGTTAGAAGAAGTTGGAAAGCAGTTCGATGTTACTCGTGAAAGAATCCGTCAGATTGAAGCTAAAGCTTTAAGAAAGCTTAGACACCCAACAAGGTCTGATCGATTAAAAAGCTTTCTTGAAGGAAAAGATTAATCTAAATAGGGCCTATAGCTCAGTTGGTTAGAGCAGAGGACTCATAATCCTTTGGTCCCTGGTTCGAGTCCAGGTGGGCCCACCAATAAAAACAAGGCTTACAGATCACGTAAGCTTTTTTTATTTCTACTTTATTAAATTAAGACAACATATAGACAACATCATCATCTTTATTTTATTTAACTAATCCTTTACCGTTGGAATAATGTATTTGATTGATAATTTATGAAGCTTATTATTTTTATTTGCTTATTACTACCTTCCTATGTCTTTGCTGACTGTGGATTTATAAAAAGTGATTCAGATTTAAGATCTAGCTGCCTTAGTGAATGTAGTCATTTAGATAGATCTAATGAAAATTTTGATTCTTTAGGTGAAAGAATTGATGCGGGAATACCCTATAGTAATTGTGCACGAAAATATATTACAGAATATCTTAAAGATGTTGAGCTTCCTGCCTACGAGGATGAAAAAAAACAGAAAGCTAAAATTGAAAAAGAAAAAAAAGCAAATGAAGCAAAGATGAAAAAGGCTTTGAAGATCAGAGAAAAATGTGCAAAGAAGGTAAAAGACTATAAAAATGAATACGCTGCTGAAGAAGCATTAGGCACTTGTTTGCAATTAAAGGGCTATTACGAATTAATGTATGAATAAAATATATATGATCATAGGATAAATCATCACTTATTACTTAGGCTTCACTATTTTGTAATTAAACGTTTTCACTAATTTATCATCAACATAAATATTGACAATCATAGGGCCTGATGGATCTTTTTGAGGATCTAATCCCCATCCGTTAAATATTGTCCCTGTATTATCTGTTGTGATTGTTCTTGATGCTCTTCGACCATTCATATCAATTTTCACTGACTCATCACCACTATCCCACTCAGTTGGTTTAGAGAGAATTGTTTCTTCTCGGTAAGTAATAAATTTGGCACCTTTCTTATAATAATCAATACGCCAAAAATGGCTGACTCCATCTCGTAGTGGAACGTCATTGTTATAAAAGAACGCAAACTTCTCATTTTGATCTATTGTTGAATAACCTTGAAATGAATCATAGACTTGAAATTCCTCATCGAACTTATCTGTTCCAGTAGGATACTTCTCTAATTGATCGAGGAACATTTGTTCAGTACAGGATGGAAAAACATAAGTTGAGTTTTTCTTTAAAATCTTTTCTTCATACCAAGTGACTGAATCCATCAACTCAAAACTTCTTATTTGTAATTCATTTAGAAGAAAACTCTTTGGAGCAGCAATTTTTCTTGAGACAACCTCTTGCCAATACTTCGATTCAAATGCTGGAGAAACAAACAAACCTGCTTTGAGCTTTGTTTTATCTTCTAAATAACGCATGGTCCATGCAGGTATAGATTTGATAGCGTCAATAAGGTCTTCCGAGGTCCCCATTTTTCTTAAAAAGTCCTCATCACTTTGCCTTCTTGTGGGAATGAACCGTTGCATCTCATCATAACTTCGATAGCTGAAATCAGAATGGGATCTATGAATCCCAACATGACCTAATGCCATTCGACAGGACCCTGATACTAAAATAAATACACAGGCGCTCTCACAGATATCATTTTCATTTACCTTGGTAGCAATATGATGCTGCCGAATATAATGCCCCATGTTCTTTGCTTCGTATATTGAGCCACCAATTGAGTTTAGATAAATTGAATCTTCTTTTAGGCGATAGTTGTTTTGATTGATCTCATTTAATGCGTTCTGCAATATTTCTGCATCACCAGTAACGATCTCATTTGTAACAGTGATAGTGACATACTGACGACCGGCATAA
Source organism: Methylophilales bacterium MBRSF5 (assembly GCA_001044335.1). Lineage (NCBI taxonomy): Bacteria > Pseudomonadati > Pseudomonadota > Betaproteobacteria > Nitrosomonadales > Methylophilales bacterium MBRSF5. The sequence continues at coordinate 1,099,428 of CP011001.1, read as the reverse complement.
TCTTTCTCATCTAGCTTTTCATAAATGACATCTGCATATAGAGCATAGGAAAATAAAAAAAGGATAAAACTAAACCAGAATTTCATCCTTTAATCATAAACCGAAATTAACGCATTGTGACTTTATATTGATCTTTAATTTCTAAAGCTTTGGTTCTCATTTCACACAACTCCATCGCATACTGACGAGCTGCAATGTACCCTTCTAAACTAAATTGATCATCTGGAATATCAAAGTTTCCATGATGTGGATCTTGATTGCTAACATTGACACTAATTTTTCTTCCAGCTTCGAGTGTAGGCAGGAAAGTATATTTTGGGAAGTAGTTAGTAAACAACATCACATTTAATGGATTTGGTATTTCAAAATATTCATTACTACCGATTAAATGCGTCACAGCTAAATTAGGAATGGCAAATTGAAATTCAAAATTATCATCAGGCCCTAGTTCAAATAAAACTTTTTTACTTTCCATCCTTTTTAATTGATTAATGTCTTTAGTAGACGACCAAGAAACATAAATATTATCAGCTTTACAATCACCAACTGTTTTTAAAAAACCAAACTCATGACCCCACACAGCTGTTCCATGGGTGCTGTATTTGATGTATTTAGAATCATCAGGGTAGGTGGCGACCAACCAATCTTTATGTTTGAATACTTCTTCAGCATTCAGATAGCCTAATACTGAACATAAAAAAACTACTGCAGAAAGTCTATATATTAATTGCATCATTAAAACCTCACTATTTGATTAGATTGAAGATCAGCCACACAGCCACCTAAGTTTTCATAACCGCAAGTACTTTTAAGCCAGGCATCCATATTGACGATGTCGTGGTTATCAATAATTCCTTGTTCAACAAACTCTGAAAATGTGAGCAAGGCATCATGGTTATCTGCATGTTTTGCAAGATACAAAAGAATGATGGAATCTGCTGAGTCGTAACCTAAGGTTTTATCTTTATTAATCAGACTAGCCATTCTGACCATGGCTTCCCCGTCATGTTGTATGGCTGCTTTTAAATAAGAATCGAAAGCTTGTTGATTAGATTGCTCAGTACCCCAACCCATCTCATACATCTTACCGACCATAAACTGTGAGCCTACAAGACCAAATTGAGCCGCCTTTTTATACCATTGGAATGAAGTCATAAGGTCTTTCTCAGTCCCCTCACCGACAAGTTTCATCTCACCAATGTTATGCATGGCTTTTGGATACCCCTCGATGGCCGATGTCATCATGAATTGAAAAGCTAATTCTTTATTCACAGGCTGGTTAAAGAAGCCATTGTAATGGACCATGCCTAGATTAAAATTCGCTTGTGGATCATCCATAGCTGCTGCGTAAGTGAGGAAGAAGTATTCTAGCTCAGGGGATTCTTTCAGTTGAGCGAATAGGGAGTTGGCGTATAATGCTGCTCCATCTTTTTTAGTTAATCCATCTTGAGGTTTGCACACCATCTTTGGATTGGCTTTATCAAAGTAGGGACCATTAAAATCAATAAAGCAGATGTTATGACCGACTTGATAGTTTTCAAAAGATTGGCTGAGATAATCGTCCACTGCCACTCCATCAATCTCATCACAATGCCGATAACCATGCTCATCAATGTAAAAATGTTTATTACACACATTGACTTCTGCTTCAGCATAACTGTATCCAATCAGAAAACAGAAACCAACAGCAATTAAAAGAAAACCATTCTTCAATTCCATCACAATATTCCTTCATTCTATTTAATGGTGGCTATCCTCTTGCCGCTGGATAGCCTTAGCGGAAGAGGATCATTAGGAACGAAAGGAGAGATACCTCTTAGTAAAGGAGATGATGTTTAATGAAATCGTCAGGACATTTTGATAATTAATGCAACTTTATTTTTCTTTTGATAGACTAAGAATTAAATATGAAAGGTTATCTTTCAATTCTGTGTTTCATTGTCTCACCTGTGTTTGCAGGAGGTAACCCGCTAGCCGAAGGTTACTATCAGAGAACCAACCCTTTAGCCGATGGCTACATTCAAGATGTTAATCCCCTTGCCGATGGTTATATTCAAAGAACGAATCCATTAGCCGACGGTTATGTACAAGATGTGAATCCATTAGCTGATGGTTATATTCAAGACACTAATCCACTGGCGGATGGATATGTACAAGATAAATCTTTATTTGGATTTGATGAATGAAAAAACTAAATGCATTCTGTTTAAAAATCTTACAGTTCTTTGAAAGTCGATCGATTTTATTTTATATCTTTTGGTTGAGTTTCTTCACAGGTGAAATTTTCTTTCAGATGTTAAAAAGGATAAAAGGCTGTAGCCCATTCTTTAATGAAAATAAATTAATTGGCTATGGTTTTGATCATTATCAAGTTGTTGCTTGTGATCCAATCGAGAAAGGCTTTGTCGAAGTTTGTATGTTGGTATGTCTATTTACTGTTATTGCTTATTTTATTTGGTATGTATTTAAATGTTTTAGATTTATATATAGATTAGGATTTCAACGATGAAAAAACTTATGTTAGTACTAGCAATCATTTCTTTTTCAGCATTTGCTGGAGTCACTTCTTGGGAGGACAGTCCATACAACTGGGAAAATTCAGAACACAATTGGGATAACTCTTCGAATAACTGGGAGAACAGTCCTAACAATTGGGAGAATAATCCTAACAACTGGAATAGTGATCGTGTTATTCGTGATAACGATGGTAATGCGACTGGATATGCTGTACCTAACTCAAATGGAGTCACCAATATTTATGATTTAGATGGTAATCGTGAAGGATATGTGAGGTGAGTAAAGATAAGGAATTAGGTTTATGCCCATTAGATGAACTGCTTCCTTATACGATGCATATGATGGAAACTATGTGGTCTTACGATGAGGAAAAACAAAAGAAAGTAATCAAGCTAGAAGATGAAAGAATGGCAAGGTTACTAAAGAAGAAACTTCAAGATGACTATGCAAGCATTTGACATCATCGGTGACATTCACGGCCAAGCCTTAGAATTACAAAAACTTCTGCTCAAATTAGGCTATCAAGAAACTAATGGTATTTATCAACACCCTGAACGAAAAGTTATTTTCTTAGGAGACTTTATTGATCGCGGAAACTATCAAAGACGAGTCATTGATATTGTGCGACCCATGATTGACGATGGACATGCTTTAGCGGTTATGGGGAACCATGAATACAATGCCATATCGTTTGCGACCGAAGATCCCAACGGTGGTTTTTTAAGAAAACATAGTGATAAAAACCTTAAGCAGCACCAAGCATTCCTAGATGCTTATGCATCAGATACAGATGAGTATTTAGAGTTACTTAGTTGGTTTAAAACATTACCGTTATGGATTGATTTAGGAAACTTAAGAATCATTCATGCATGCTGGGACCCAGATCTTATTCAAACGGTAATAGATAACTATCAGCAACCTTATCTGACGGATGAGTTTTTATTTCTATCAGCATATAAAGAGAATTGGGAATATCAAGCCATTGAAACATTATTAAAAGGCAAAGAAATATCATTACCTAGTGGAAAGTCATTTTTAGATAAAGAAGGTAATGAGCGAACAGAGATCAGAATTAAATGGTGGATGCAGGAAGCAACCACTTATCGTGATATGTTCTTAGGTCCTGAAGATGCTATTCCTACGATTCCTGATGAGCCTGTCACAGATGATTGTTTAATTAATTATGATGTGACACAGCCTCCAGTATTTATGGGACATTATTGGATGAATGGCGAACCTAAAACTCTGGCTTCAAACATTGCCTGCGTCGATTGGAGTGTGGCTCGAGTTCATGGCAAGTTAGTGGCGTATTCTTGGATGGGTGAAAATGAATTGAATAATAATCACTTTGCATTTGTAGAGCGAGAAGAATAATACCTACCCAGGGGGATAAGACCTCTTTTTTTAGTATGAATTAGAGCTTAAAAATATCTCATAGAAATTATCAAAATCAGCCTGATTTAAATATAATCAAGATATGGTGAGCTTAAAAAGAAATAGTAAACTCGAGTTAGTTGAGGCAACTGGAAGGCGAAGTCGAGAAACCTCTATCTATAAACCTGGGCAAACAGAAGACTTTAAAATCAGTCGTGGTAAGTTTTCAACCTTCATCACATGCCCGCGATGTTTTTATTTAGATCGAGTGGTTGGTTTAGCAGAGCCAGGATTACCCGGATGGACTTTAAATGAAACCACTGACTTACTCCTTAAAAAAGAATTTGATCAATGTCGTGAACAACAAATCCCACATCGTTTATTTTCACAATATGGATTAGACCATGTAGTTCCTTTTCAACATGAGTCCATGGATGATTGGCGTGACTCATTACGTAAAGGTTTAATGTGGCGTTATAAAGATTCCAATATTATTCTCTCAGGTGGTGTGGATGATATTTGGTTTGATACAAACAAAGAAGAATTAATTTTAGTGGACTATAAATCTCAAGCCAGCAACAATCCAGTTGAAACAGAATCCTATTTAAATTCTCCTTATCATGAGGGTTATAAAATCCAGATGGATTTCTATAATTACTTGCTTACCAATATGGGTTTTAAAACATCAGATACATCCTACTTCTTAGTTGTAAATGCTAATAGAAATGCTGATGGTTTTATGGGTAAAATGGAATTTAGTGAAACATTAATACCTTATCAACATGATATTTCATGGATCGATGAGCAAGTGCAATTAATGATTGAATGTATGAATGGTAATGAATTGCCACACAGTCATATTAGTTGTGAAAATTGTGCGTATGCAAATCAAAGAAATAAATATGAATAATATAGGAATTTTGACAATTGAATGCCGTTGAAATTGAAGAGGCATTATCAGAACTAGCAAAACAACCATTTGATGCTGAAGAGTTCCCTTTTGATTTTTTAAAGGCATTTGGTAATAAAGACACCACAATAAAAATGCTTAGAAGTTCTAAAAGCTCTTCAAATATCTCTGATATACCTGGTGGAGTTCTTCAGCGAAATAATATTCATATATCTGTTTGTCCCGAAGGAGATGCTGACAATTATTTGTCTAAGTTAAAAGAAAGTGCATCTTCAGCTAAAGGAAAAGTAAAAATTATTTTAGCTACGGATGGTATAGATTTTGTAGCAGAAAATATTGTATCGGGAGAAACAGTTGCGTCGGAATTTAAAAACTTCCCCCATCATTTTGGTTTTTTCCTTACTTTAGCTGGAATTTCAACTACCAAAGAAATTCGTAATAATCCAGTTGATATTCAAGCAACAGGACGCTTAAACCGTTTGTATGTTGAACTATTAAAAGAAAATCAAGAATGGGATACCGCAGAACGCAGGCATGATCTTAACCAATTTATGTCGCGTTTAATTTTCTGTTTTTTCGCAGAAGATACTGGTATTTTTCCATCAAAAGATTTGTTCACAAACACTATTGATCAGATGAGTGATAACAATTCTGGAAATGTTGATTTTGTTATTTCTAAAATATTTCACGCGATGGATGTTAAGTATGAAGATAGAGTTAAGGAAGCATTACCCAATTGGACGCATGATTTTCCTTACGTTAATGGGGGGCTTTTTTCAGGAAATAGAGATGTTCCAAAGTTTAGTCGTATCGCTCGATCCTATTTGATCCATGCAGGTAATTTGAACTGGAAAACGATTAATCCAGATATATTTGGCTCTATGATTCAGGCTATTTCTGATGATGAAGAGCGAGGTCTTGTGGGTATGCATTACACAAGTGTTCCCAATATTCTTAAATTACTCAACCCATTATTTCTTGATGATTTAAATCAGGCTCTTCAGGAGGCTGGTGATAATCAACGAAAACTCATTAATTTAAAAAAGCGTATTTCTAGAATACGAATTTTTGATCCAGCTTGTGGTTCAGGAAACTTTTTAGTAATTGCTTATAAAGAAATGCGTAAAATTGAATCAGTAATAAATGATTTGAGAGGAGAGTCACATTTAAGATCTGAAATACCTTTAAGTAATTTTAGAGGTATTGAGTTAAGAGAATTTGCAACAGAGATCGCACGTTTAGCTTTAATAATTGCTGAGTATCAATGTGATGAACTTTACAGAGGTCAAAAAGATGCATTAGCAGATTTTCTGCCATTAGATTCTGAAAATTGGATTGTGCATGGAAATGCTTTAAGAACAGACTGGTTAAGTGTGTGCCCACCAACCAAGCAAGTTGCCGAGGATTTTTCCAATGATCTTTTTCAGGAGCCTAAGAGTCAACCATTTATTGATTTTAGGAATGAGGGAGGAGAAACATATATCTGTGGAAATCCGCCTTTTAAAGGTAACGCAGATATGGATAAATCTCAAAAGCTTGATATGAAGGATTGCTTATCAAGTTTTTTTCCAAACTGGAGATCGTTAGATTATATTTGTGCTTGGTTTTATTTAGCACATATATATTGTCATAAATCAAATTCAAGTTATGCTTTTGTGTCGACAAACTCAATCTGTCAGGGTCAAAATATTGATAACTTTTGGGCTGAAATTCGCAGATTGGATGTACCTATTAATTTTGCTGTTTTATCTTTTCAGTGGAATAATCTAGCCTCAAATAATGCAGGAGTTACAGTTGTAATTATTGGGTGCGCTAAATCCAATACAAAACAAAATTGTTATCTTTATGATTCAGGACTTAAAAGAGAAGTTAATCAAATTAATGCATATTTAATTGCTGGACCAAATGTATACGTAAAAAGAGCATCTGAAACTATAAGCCCAATAAGTGAAATGATTAAAGGTAACTATTATGGTTTGTCTGAGGGTCTACTTATGGAAAAAGATGGCTTGAAAGAGGCTGTTGATAATGGTGTCTCACTTAACAATATTAAGATATTTAAAGGCTCAAGTGAGTTGATAAAGGGTATGCATCGATATTGTTTATGGATTCCTGATGAAAAAGCTTTATTAAAATATTCTGATAATAATTTTGTTCAAGAAAGAATTAAATCTGTTTATAACGCTAGAATTAACTCGCCTGATCAAATGGCTAAAAAAATGGCAGACACCCCATATAGGTTTAGAGAAATGAGAGAATGCAACACACATACAATCGCTATTCCAGTAGTGTCATCAGAAAATCGTGAATATCTTCCTGTCTTTCTGGAAGAAAATGGAACTGTTTTTTCACATGCTGTATTTGCTCTTTATGATGCACCACTATGGAATTTTGCTCTTATTGCATCTAGAGTTCATATTGTATGGATTTCTACAGTTTGTGGCAGACTAAGATCAGACTTTCGTTATTCAAACACAATTGGATGGAATAATTTTCCAGTTCCTAATTTAACAGAAAAAAATAAAATAGATCTAATACGTTGCACTGAAGATATCCTCATAGCTCGTGAAAAACATTTTCCTGCATCTGTTGCAGAACTTTATAAGCCAGATAATATGCCTGAAAATTTACTTCAAGCACATAAAAAAAATGATGAAATAATAGAAAGAATCTACATTGGACGTAAATTTAAAAACGATACAGAGCGATTAGAAAAGCTCTTTGAACTTTATGTAAAATTAACTTCTACACCTAGTAATTCAGTTACCAAAGGAAACTTATCTTGAATAAAAAAATTAGCATTCCATCAGTATCTGTAAGTTACGAATCTACTGGTAAGTCAAAAACATCAAATGAAATGGGCATGCGTCAGATGCAAGAGCGCGCCTATGAAAAGAGAGGTGAACAGTATTTGTTAATAAAATCACCTCCTGCTTCTGGAAAAAGTCGCGCATTAATGTTCATAGCACTTGATAAAATAACAAATCAAGGTCTGCAACAAGCAATTATTGTGGTTCCAGAAAAATCTATTGGAAAAAGTTTTGATAGCACAAATCTCAGTGAATATGGATTTTGGTCAGATTGGGAAGTAAAACCTAAATGGAATCTTTGTAATTCACCTGGTGAGGATGGAGGCACGATCAAATCAGTAAATGCCTTTTTAAATAGCAATGATTCGAACCTAGTTTGTACGCATTCAACCTTTCGCGGTGCAGTCGAAAAATTTGGCATTAGTGCATTTGATAATCGATTAATTGCAATAGATGAATTTCATCATGTAAGTGCTAATCCAGACAATGTCCTTGGAAACCAATTAGCTGAGCTTCTCGAACGAAACAAAGTTCACATTGTTGCAATGACTGGCTCATACTTTCGAGGTGATGCAGATGCAGTTATGATTCCTGATGATGAGGCTAAATTTGAAACAGTTACATATACATACTATGAACAGTTAAGTGGTTATGAATATCTCAAAGAATTAAATATAGGTTATTTCTTTTATAACGGCCCATATGTTGATGATATTCTTAAGGTCCTTGATCTGAATGAAAAAACAATTATTCATATCCCCAACGTTAATTCAAAAGAAAGCACTAAAGATAAAATTAAAGAAGTTGCTCACATAATTGAAGAGATAGGTGATTGGCAGGGTATCGATCCTAAAACCGGTTTTCATTTGATAAAGCTTACTGATGGCCATGTCTTAAAACTTGCTGATTTGGTTGATGACGATCCTATAAAACGCCAAAAAGTTCAGGCAAGTTTAAGATCAATTGAGATGGAAAATAATAAAGATTATGTTGATATTATTATTGCACTCGGTATGGCAAAAGAAGGATTTGATTGGATTTGGTGCGAACATGCACTCACGGTGGGGTATCGTGCCAGTTTAACAGAGGTTGTTCAAATAATTGGCAGAGCTACTCGCGATGCACCTGGTAAAGATCGTACTCGTTTTACAAATTTAATAGCTGAACCGGATGCCTCTCAAGAGAATGTTGCCGATGCGGTAAATGACACATTAAAAGCTATTGCTGCAAGCCTACTTATGGAGCAAGTTCTAGCACCTAAATTTGATTTTTCACCAAAAACAATTAACAGTGGCCCCTTAAATGGATTTGATTATGGAGAGGGAGGATATAATCCTGATCAGCCTAACGTAGGGATTAATAAAGAAACAGGCAGAATACAGATAGAAATTGATGGATTAGCAGAGCCTAAAAGTAATGAGGCTCAACGTATTTGTAAAGAAGATATAGAGGAGCTGATTACTGCTTTTGCTCAGGATAAACGCACTATTGAAAGAGGTATTTTTGATGAAGAGATTATATCAGAAGAGATAACTCAAATAGCAATGGGAAAAATAGTCGGTGAGAAATACCCCAGATTAGATGATCATGATAAAGAAGCTGTTCGTCAACATGCAATTGCTGCAATTAATATGACTCAACAGGTTAAAAAGATAATTAATGAAAAAGGATCATTCGCAGCAGAAGCTGAAAATCAAGATGAACCTCGAGCTAATACTGCATTTATTGACAGTGTGCGTAAATTTGTTATGGATGTTACTAATTTAGATGTTGATTTCATAGATAGCATTAATCCTTTTGGTCAAGCTTATTCAATTTTGTCTAAATCAATGAGTGAAGATAGTCTTAGAAAATTAAGTAATATTATTTCGAGCAAGAAAGTAAAATTAACCGTGGAAGAGGCTAAGGAGCTAGCATTAAGAGCACTTAAGTTTAAAAGAGAGAGAGGACGGTTGCCAGATATTACATCAAATGATCCATGGGAAGTTAGAATTGCTGAAGGTATGAATGCATACGCTATGATGGTGGCTGAGGCAAAACAAAATGGCTAAGTTTACTAAAGAAGATGATAGGCTCATAGCTGAGTTAGGGATTGAAGTTGAGGTTAAAAAGAAATCAACATTAACATCTAAAGAAGAAAAGATTATTGAAGGCTTTGAAAAAATCCAAAAGTTTGTTGAAGATAAAGGAAGAGAGCCGTCATTTGATCATGAAAAAGATATCTTTGAGCGTATTTTTGCTATTAGATTGGAACAAATTCGACATCTTCCAGAAGATATTATTGATTTATTAAAACAATACGATCAACAAGAGCTCCTAAATGACAAATTGATTGAAAATAATTCTTCAACTGATGATTTAGACGATGATTTATTACTTGAGGAGCTTGGTTTCAATGAGCAAAGTGATTCTGATATTACTAATCTTCGCCACATCAAACCAAGATCAAGTAAAACTCCACCAAAAGAAATAGGCCAAAGAATACCTTGTAAAGATTTTTATATTTTTGAGCCTTTATTCAAAAAAGTACAAAGTGATATTGAATCTGGATTAAGAAAGCTTATCCCCTATCGTAGGGACGGAAATGTTGAGAAAGGAGATTTTTTTATTCTTTCTGGCCAGAAAGTTTATGTTGCTGATATAGGAGAGAAATTCATTGGTGTTGATGGAAGAAATGAACATAGACTTAGAGTAATCTTTGATAATGGTGTTGAGAGCAATCAATTGATGCACTCTCTAAAAAAGCGTTTATATGAGGATGAAAATGGTCGCCGTATCACTGATGTTAATATTGGGCCATTGTTTGATGATCAACCAAAAGAGGATGATGTTCAAAGTGGAGTGATTTATGTTTGTCGGAGCAAATCAGACCATCCTATGATCAAAGCAAATCAAAATAATATTCATAAAATTGGTGTAACAGGGCGAGATGCTAAACAGAGAGTGTCTGGAGCTGAAAATGACCCTACTTTTCTATTTGCAAAGGCTGAGCTAGTTGCTACCTATGAATTATTTAACATTGAACGAAAAAAACTTGAACAATTACTTCATAGTATTTTCGCATCTGCAAGAATTAAAATAGAAATTCCAGATAGATTTAACAAACCCTATCATCCGCAAGAGTGGTTCTTAGTCCCGCTTGAAACTATTGAAGAAGCTATAGAAAAAATTAAACAAGGTACAATTCTGAACTATAGGTTTAATTTATCTTCTGGTGCTCTCGAAGAGTATCAATAAAACAGCAGTAAAGTTTTTTTTCATAGTAAGTTAATAAGATAAATCTTGTAATCTGACATAGATGAATTATTAAATAGGTATTAAACTATATATAAATTAAGCCATTATTAAAATATTAAAATTAAATAATTCTATTTAAAATCAAATACTTATATGTGGTGATGGGGTTTAATATGCAGTAGAACGTCTCTTAATCTACTGGGTAATGGTTAGAGAGGGTAGTTACTAGTTGATAGTATACGATTGGGACCCTACGAAGGGTCCCAAATAGAGTTAACTATAGTTCTGTTGTTAAAGTATTTCTCTAGAAAATTCTCATCATTAATTGTCAATTTATCTTTTATCTTCGCTTGTTCACTATTCCACTCAAGAGACGTCTCTTTAGTTTTAAGGATTGTTTTATTTTTACAGTATTTATTAAACACTTCCTCCATGATTGGTTTTAATTCAAACGTAGCAGAATTTCTAACAATAAAACTATCGTGTACAGGTAATATGACATGACCTAATTTAATCATCCTTAGCATAACCTCCTCAGCTATTTTAGAGTCCTCGTTCATTAGTTTATTGCCTATTCCTGTGAAGAAGTTATCTTTTATAGGTTCATGTCTATGAATTATTTCATTCATCAGAAACTTAGATGATTTATAACCCATAGTTTTTAGGGTTTCATGAGCCTCTGTATAACTTGAGCAATTCAACATGACTAGTGTTGCTATTTTTCTTTCATCAATAAATTCTTGAGTATTTCTTGATTCATCTTCTACCTCATAAGGCTCACCCTCAAGATTTTTATTATCTAATGAATACATTATACGAATGTGATGCCCTGAGTAATCTACCTCTTCTGTTGGTTTGTAGTTAATATCAATAAACTTTCTATATTCTCTTGGAATAGATTGCCACCATCCTCCAAAGAATCTCCCTCCCTGATTTATTGAAGAATTATTAAATACCCTATGCAGTGTCACAGAAGTGAAGTCAGGGAAGTAGTCAACACGATCTCTGTCTTTATTTAATCTTTCAATAAAATTCAGATATTGATCATTTTCCATATCAAGGCATATTCGAGCACTTAATAATTTATTGTTGATTGTTATTAAGTTTTCTCTCCATTGTTTGATTTGCCTGTTTGCTCGATATTTAATTGGTTGTTTTTTCTTATTCTTAATAACAATCTCATCCAATCCATTTTGTTTTGTTAAGGATGAAATTAAATTACTGTCTTGCGAAACTTGATCAAACAACTTAATAAGTTTTTTGCTAGCTTTCATTCTTGAGGTGAAAGAGTATCCAGGGAAATGAACATTATCTTTATTAATTATTAATCCCTCTTTAACTAGGTCGTTATGAGTTTGGATAAAGGCTTCATATTTGAAATGAAGCTTATTTAGTCTTTGACCCTTGTTGTATTTATTTTTATCTCTTGAATATGAAACCCATGGATTAAAGGTTAAGTAGTAAGCTTTCCATAAATTTAGAAGAATATAAAAGCAAGCATGTTTTCTTTCCTTAATATTCCTTACTCTTTTTGCCTTTTGTTTATAAATATTTAACATTTCATTACATATGTTGTTGATACATTTTTTTAGTTTTGCATTTCTTAACTTATAAACATCGAAACGCATGGCTTTTCTGTAATAAAAAGCTTTGTCTGTATTTATCTTGAAATTAATCATGAGTGAAAAAGAGCATTCTCAATGTCTTCAAGGATTCTTTTTAGTCGTGGTTGTGTACGTTGAACATAACCTTCAGTGACCGTTCTTTGTGAGTGGTTCAGTAATGCTCCGATGTTAGAGATATCATATCCACACTCAGCAGCAACAGTGGCCACAGTCCTTCTTAAGTCATGAGCTGAGAAATTAAAACCCACCTCTTCTGATACTCGCTTAAAGATCTTGCTTGCTGAGAGTGCCTTCCTATTATCCAATGGACTAGGAAATACATAAACAGAACCATTATTATTTCTTTTATTAAATAGATTCTTAATATCCTTAGTCATAGGAAGTAAATGTTTACGTCTATTCTTGGTATTAGTAATGAGATAATTTTCATTGTCTAAATGAACATCAGACCACTTGATATTCAAAGCCTCTTCAAGTCTTAGTCCTGTATGAATTAACAGCATAATTAGATCACGATCATCTTTTTTAATGCGATGCCTTCCCTGATATTCCTCCAGATCTGATGATGCCTTTAACTCTTCATGAAGTTTCATACGTTTCTGAAGGTCTAGGTATCGCTCTCTTGAAATAAGGGTTTTACGCACCTTTTTTGTTTTAAGGATGGAGCAGGGATTGCCTTTAGGAAGAAGTTTAACGTCCCCAATATCATCTTCAATGAACGTGTTAAAGATAGCATTCAAATAACGAAAGGCTTTCTGCGCCTCTCCTTCACCTACGTCATTTACACTACTTCGATTCTTCTGACGATTATTCTTTTTAATGTCTACTTTGATCTGATTAAAGCGATTTAAACATTCTTGTTTAGTAATTGACGCTAATGGTTTTTTAAACCAATCTTTAAAACGACGGTTCATGACAAGCTCAATATCTTTTCTGGTGGATTCTTTCCACTGGGATAATTTGCTGCATTCTGCTACAGCTTGCTCTAGTGTAAAACCTCGCAGTCGATTGATTTCCTGTTCAGCTCTTTTGGCCTCGTTAGGATTAATTCCTTCAGACATCATCTTTAATATATCCAGAGTCTTCTGCTTGGCTTCTGCTTGTTTATACAGTCTGGTATCGCCAATGGTGACAGTAACGACTTTACCGCCTTTAATGCGACCTTTGACTACCCAGCTCGATGAGTCTTTTTGTTGACGTTTGTATAAGCCTTTGGTGTTTAAAACTTTCGTGAATGTGTCCATGATGTCAAAATGTTAAGGTAACAAAAATCATGATAGACTACAAAAAGCAACAAGTAAAGTTGATATAAGTATTTGTTTTTATTGAATATTAATTACAGCATAAGGACTCATAATCCTTTGGTCCCTGGTTCGAGTCCAGGTGGGCCCACCAATAAAAACAAGGCTTACAGTTCATGTAAGCTTTATTACGTACTTTATCAAATTAAGACAATAAAAATTTTATTTAAATTAAAACATAGTTAAGATGTTATTAAGATTATTGACTAGCCTATTTGAACCGCCGGCTAGTCAGGCGGTGTTTCAGGGAAGTAAGCGGTTATCATATTAAACACCAGATAACCATGGTGCTGGAGGTGATGAAGAGAGAAATTACGCCTCCTTAGTTGATAGATGAGTGAGTTTGAAAAAGTCAGGAAAAAAATTTCATTCATTAATTGAATAAAAAATCCTGACCTATTGAGTATTGCAGCATCTCATTTATATAAGAGCAAAACTGGAGGAATAATGCTTGCAGGGGAAGTATTAGAACAATTACAAGACAAAGCAAAGCTGAATACTGCCTACAGGTCTCTAAATAACTTTTTTTATAAAAAAGCCTTCAAGTTTTTGGTAAGTAATAGATTGAATGATGAAGATGCAGATGATGTTATTCAAGAGACTTATATTAAGGTATTTGAAAAAATCGATACTCTTAAAGACGATAGTAAATTTGAATCATGGTTGTGGCAGATTCTAAGAAATAATATGAATGAGTTTTATCGAAAATCATCTAGAAAAAATAATGTAATGTTCGGTCTTGATACTGAAGACCTGGAAAATCTTACTGGCGATGAAGATGTGAAGGTGAGCTATGGTCAGAAATATGTTGATCAGCAAAGCTGCATTGAGGAAAAATTTAAATTATTTAAAGAAGAGATGCCAGATCGCCACTATGTCATTAATTTACAAAAAGATGGCGTGCCCGTTGAAGATATATCAATCAGAATAGGACGATCTTATGCAGCAACTAAAGAATTTTTATCTCAATCGAAAAAGAAATTGACCACATACTTTGAAGAATGTAAGGATTTGGAAACATCATGAGTAAACACCAAATACAAGATAACTTTATGAGTGTATTGCAAGGTAAAAAAGTACCTGGCATGGATCCTAAATGGCGTGTGATCGCTCGTATGGTTAGAAATATTATGATTAAAGAAGATAACCTTGAAGAGCATTTGATGGAGAAACGTCAACAAGCCTTTGAGAAAAGAATAGGTAAAGTTCTTCAAGATCGCTATCTTATTCCAAAACAAAAAAGATCATTTGCATATAAGCATTGGATTCTTGCATTTATACTTGGTGCCTCAGGAGTCTATGCCACCAAAGAGTATGTGCATTTCACCAAACCACTTCCTTTAGAATTGACACACACCCAGGAAGAACTTGAAGGACAGGATCCCAAATTGTTTTGGAAGAAATGGTTCAAGAATGGCACTTTCATTATGTTTGGCCATCGTTATTTGACTAATCCTCTGCCAACAAATATTGGCGGCTGTGATCCAGATCAAATTGATCTCGAAGGGTGTTTAATCTTACTTAAAAAATATCCCAGTAACCCCAACCTTTTATTTAATATTGGCTTGATTTACCACATGGGTTTTGATGGGGAAGAAGATCATGACAAAGCCATTGAGTTCTATAAGCGTGCTGCGGCTTTAGGCAATGATTATGGTCGCGTGAACTATGAATATTTAATTAATCAAAACAGTAAAAAGCAATAATTCCTGACCTTTAATTATTGCTACATCTATCTAATGTAGTTAATCAATTAAGGGTTAGAAAATGAAAATTAAAACAATTGCTGCAGTGCTTGCTAATGTATTCTTGATCTCGAATGCTGTTACAGCGAATGAGATTCAAGCACCAGAAGTTAAAGTCCAAGAAAAGAATCCGTGTAAAGAAAAAACCTTTTGGCAAACTAATTTTACCAATGGGCAATTTAATGGCTTCTATTCACAAATGACCAATAGCGTCATTAGCAATGCTCAACATTTATTTGCCAATCATTATTTTGAAGGTTCAATTTTAAACAAAGATTTAGCTAGGGCATTAGATCTTTATCAACGAGCCCACCTTCGAGGTAATCAAGATTCGACAGCAAAATTAGGGTTAGTGTATCGCTATGGCTTGTCAACTAATAAAGATTATCAAAAAGCTATTGAGTATTATCGGTCCATTGCAGCCAATAATCCAGAGGCTCAATTCAACCTTGGTTTGATGCACCGCTATGGTATTGGGGTTGCATCCAACCAACAGCAAGCATTTCAATATTTCAAACAAGCTGCATCTAATCAAGTTGTTGCAAAAAACAATTGTGAAGTAGAAGTGGAAGGCATGGCGGAAGCTCAATTTCAGTTGGGACAGATGTTTCGTTATGGTTTAGGTGTTGAGAAAAATTTAGATCAAGCGTTACTGTGGTTTAAAGAGGCGGCCAATCAAGACTTAAAAGAAGCGCAATTCAATGCAGCACAACTAATGATGACAGGAATCGGAGAATATTATGACTATGATGGAGCTATACAATATTATCAGCGAGCCGCAGAGCAGGGTTTGGCTGAAGCACAACTTAATTTGGCACGCGAGTACCACTATAACGATCGCCAAAAAGATTACCTTAAAGCCCATCACTGGTATACAAAAGCCGCAAAACAAGGTCAAGTTGAAGCAGAGTTTAATTTAGGATTGATGGAGCATTATGGGCATGGCGTCTATCCAAATTATCAAAAAGCTTTACAGCATTACCTAAAAGCTGCAAAAACCAATCAACCTGAAGCATTCTTAAATATTGGGCATATTCACTTTTATGGAATGGGAAAAGCAACAGACTATATGGAAGCTTACCAATATTATCAAATGGCTTCTAATTACAACTTACCTCAAGCAGATTATCATTTAGGACTGATGAATGAAAAAGGATTGGGTACTTCTGTAGATTTGGATACAGCGAAAGATTATTATCAGCGATCTGCCGATCAGGGCAACACAGATGCGAAGATTGCATTAGATAATTTACCAGTGAAAGAACCTGAAGATTTTGAAATAGCCATGAATGATTGATTTATATCCAGCAAAAAAGCTCATGAATTTATGAGTTTTTTTTATTCAAATTTATTCAATAAATCTTCTTTTTCCATCTCTACTCGATTGATAAAAGATGTGTCTTCTTTAGAAATAATTTCAGATGCTTTCGTAATATTTTTAAATTTGTCTTCTAAAGCACTCAGGTAAATCTGACATTCATTGTTATTTAGATTTTTTACATTATTTAAACTTGTATCAAGTGCTTCTTTGGTAAATAGGGGAGAAAAATCCTTAATGTCCTCCATAGTTTTATCAAACAAGTCACGGTCTGAGAATTTATTTGAAGATGATGAAATTTTTTTAATCTCCTCAGGTAACAGGCAAATCAGTGAGTAGGTGTTCATTAAAAAACTTTTAATAATTAATTCATTCATTATTTTTTATACATTTAAGACCTTCATAATATTCATATTAATATCTTTAAGTGAATACGCCAAATAAAAAAATGATTTCTAGTTTCTAAATAAGCTTATCTGCCTAAACCATTAATCTTAATGTGCACACATACCCTATGCCACACATTATTAAAGTCAGGTTTGAAATAGTCCTTCGGAGGCCTACCTAAAAATTTAGAAGGGTTTGACATTAAGCCGCCATAGATTGCCATATCACACATGAAACGGAGCCGACAATTAAAATCAGCCCACCTTTGCTGCTCTTCAGTCGTATATTTTCCATGTTTATAATTCCAATGATTTTTACCTGTACTTCTAGGTCGTGGGTATTTCTTTTTCATAACAATTAACAAATAATTTATTTACAAAGATCCTATCAAGGCATTAGCATCGGTCAATAGGTTTAATGAAAATGCTGATACAAAATTTAAATTATTTTTGATAAGCTTTGTCTATCATTAAAAGGGAATCTCATGGCAAATTTTTTTGAAAGCGGATTTACCGTGTTGCAAGAACTTGCAAAACTGAAAGAAAAAGAAAAAAAGCAAAAATTAACTAAACAGAAGTCACCAGAAAAAAATAAAGAAAAAAAATAAATGTAACTTTTCATTAGATTTATTATCATAATCATGTAACTAATGATTCTCTAGATTTAAATACGGAGGAATTATGAAAAAAGTTACTTACATTATTATCATTCTGCTTTTAATCGTTGGTTATTTTTATATTTACCCAGAACGTTGCGAAAAACTGCTTGGTGATGAAAATTTGATTTGTGAATTAGGCTGGTAATTACCTTTTTCTTATAAAAATAACTAAAGGATTTTTTATGACTCCTATTAAGTCATCTGTTTTATTGTTGCTAATTTTTTGTTTTTCTTTTGTTCATGCAAAAACAATCAATATTGAGTGTGATTTGAAACTCACCACCAGCAGTGAATGGGCGGAGCAGGCATCTGATAATCAAAAAGAGTTGTGGGTTTATGATGACCAGTTGGGATTAAAAACAAATCATGTCAACTACAGTCTTGCAGAATGTAAGTTAGGCGAGGAAGAATTAGTATGTGAGAAGTACACACAGGATGTAGATTCAAAAACCGTTGCTCACTACCAAAAAACATATTTGAATCGATACAACTTGTTGTTAAAAGATTATTCCGAATTCGAAAAACAAGATAAACAATTTTCTTCTCGAATCCGAGAGGGAACTTGTATGTTAACTAATTAATTTTTATCTTGCCCTTCCTGAACTTATTTTGATATCCTTAATCGTATGGTTTTAGCCACAAGCTAATTTATACCAATTTGATCTCACAAGGAGAAAGATGATGCCAAGCTATCACAGTAGTGGATTCGAGGCGATGAATACCTTATCCAAGGATAAAAAATTATCCACAAAAAAATCAATACCTGAAGATATTGAAAAATGTTTAAGCGAAGATAAAGAATGCCAGACAAGATATCTTGAAGCTTTTGGTGATTGTGCGTAATTAAATTTTATGAAATTTTTATTGGCAGGTCTCCTGCTGTTTACTCAATCGTTTACGGTTTTTTCAATGCAAAAAAAAGAAATTTATTTAGCCGGTGGTTGCTACTGGGGGTTGGAATATTTGCTGCAAGACCTTCCTGGGGTGCTTAATACCGAGGTCGGATTTTCAGGGGGTTCATTGGAAAATGCGACTTATGATGATGTTAAAACAGGATTAACTGGCCATGCTGAAACAATTTATATCTCTTACGACGAGAAAGTTATTTCGTTAGAACAACTACTGTTTGAATTCTTCCGGATGCATAATCCAACAACTAAAAATCAACAAGGTAACGATATTGGGACTCAATATCGTTCTGCTATTTTTTATCTCAATGATGAACAGAAGCATATCGCTAATGAAGTCATTATAAAGGTCAATCAAAGTGGTCATTGGCCAGACCCAGTGGTCACAGAAGTTCTCCCTTTTCAGACATTCTATGCTGCACAGCTGGATCATCAGGACTACATAAAAAAGAACCCCAGCGGGTATTCTTGTCATTTTGTTAGAGATTTTTCGTTTACTAATTAATAAGGAGTTATAAACATGCGTTGCGCATTTGTTCGTGTAATTTTTTGGATATTTTTACTCTTACCCTTAACATATGTTCCAGCAGTGACTTCAGTAGTCCAAGATGGCGCTACTTTGTATGAGAATACAAGAGTATTTTTTATGTGTCTTGGAGCAAACTCAATGAGTCAACCTGTCACGGATCTCGTTTCAATCAATTGGGGCAGCTACATTGTTCAGGTCTTGGCGTATATAGTAATTTTTCAACTCGTTATTGATCTTTTAACAGTCATGTGTGCTTATAAAAGAGGCAGCTCCTGTCACACTCAGTCTGATTCAGTAAAGAAAAAAGCTAAGAAGTAAAATTTATTTCATTTGCCATAAATACCAGGCTGCAATAGTTCGATAAGGACTTAGATTTTCGGTTTCTTTCATCAATTGAGTTGGAGTGATTAGACATTCCCTTTGTGTAAGTAGAGAATATTTTTTACGAATTGCTAAATCTGATGTTGGCATAATATCTGGGCGCCCCTGATTAAAAATAAGCATCATTTGTACAGTCCATACACCGACCCCTTTAATTTGGGTGTATTGTTCAATGATCTCTTGATCATTGAGCAGCCTTATTTTTTTTTTACTAGGAATGAATTTCTGTAAATAGCCATCAGCAATAGATAGAATCGTTTGAGCTTTTTGATTTGATAGTCCTGTTGAGCTCAGTAAATCTTTATTTTTAATGATGTCTTGCTCTGAGGGAAATACATCGTTGAATAAATCTAAAAAGCGTTGATAAATTGTTGTAGCTGCTTTTGGATGAAGCTGTTGAAAAAAAATACTTTTAATAATACTTTGATGTGGCAAGAGCTCATCGCTAACTTTTAAACGACAAGGACCAATTTCTTGAATAAGCGTTGACCACTCTTTGCTTTGTTTACTTAAAAATTTTTCAGCTTCTTCAAAAGGCATTACCAAGGGATAATTTTTCCTGCGTAATCAATGTACTCTCCAGAATTATCAATTGATAGCTGATCAATGACTTTGATCATGCCAGAAACACTTTCTAACACATCAATCCAGCCTCCAGGACCACCCATGTCTGTTCGAACCCACCCTGGATGCAATGTGCAAGTTGCAATGCCATGATTTTTAAGATCATGACGCATGCTTTGCATGGCTGAATTTAAGGCAGTTTTTGAAGAGCGATAAATATACGATCCGCCACTGGTATTATCATCAATACTTCCCATTTTGCTTGTAATGGAAATCACTTTTTTGTCTTGCCCTAACTTTATATTTGGGAGAAAGGATTCAATAGTTTTAATAGGGGCGATGCTATTAATTCGAAAACTTTCCATCCACTCATCAATGGAAATATTTCCTAATTGACTACTTCGCCAAATGCCGGCGTTGTTTATAAATATATCAATGGGCTGATCAGCAAGTTGTTGTTGTAATTTTTGCACGGCATTATGATCGCCGACATCAAGAGAAAATATTTCTAAGTTTGGATTATCTTGAAGCTGATTTAACTCTGATGCATTCTCTGAGTTCCTGCAGGTTGCGATGACTTCATCACCTCTGTTTAAGAATTGTTTAACAAATTCCAAACCTAAGCCACGATTGGTTCCAGTTATAAAAATTTTACTCATTTTTTCCTCATAAATTCTGTTTTTATAATGTGAATACTTTATAATATAATGCAATGATTTTAAAACAGTCAAAATACTTTCTTTTTATTTTTTTTGTATCATTTGAATTGTTTTCAAATCCAGTTTTCACCCTCGACGATCTCATTGATATAGCGAATCAAGCCAATCCAGTAATTGATGTGATCCAAGCCAAACAAGACGCTGCTAAAGCTGGCATCACTGTTGCGGAACAATATTTAAACCCGTCGGTTGGTCTTGCAGTAGGCCCTACAAAAACCAGAACGCCTCCTACTGAAAATGATAAAAACTGGGCATTGGGTATTTCACAACCATTAGAATTCTCAGATGTTCGTAAATCAAGAAAAGACATAGCGGAATCCAATCTAGAATTTGTTGATGAATTAAACCGCGGAACTAAAATTAACCTAATGTTGAATATTAAGTCAGCATTTTATGACGTGATTCATAATCAGGAAATTTTAAAAATTGCTGATGCGGATCAAAAGGTCATACAAGATATACGAGATCGTGTTGAACTCAGAGTCAATGTGGGTGAGTCTCCAAGATATGAGCTAATCAAAGCAGATACTGAGCTGTTGGCAGCTAAACGGGATGCACAGGCAGCGAAATTAAGAATTCAAGAAAGGAAGTTTTTTCTAAAAGGCTTGATTGGTCAAAATATGCCTGATGATTTTGATCTCGAAGGTAAGTTTCCCGAGTCTAATATCAATATCAGTAAATCAGATGTAACCAACTTAATTTCCGAGAGCCCTAGATTAAAACAACTGAAAGCCGCTTCATCAGTTTTTGAAAATAAAATTAAGTTAGAAAAAAATCTTGTTAATCCAGGGGTAACCTTGAGTGCAGGTGTCAATCAAGACCCAGGCATTAGAAATTATACGATTGGGGTTAGCATCCCCCTTCCCATCTGGAATCAAAGAGAAGGTCAGATTAGTCAAGCAGAGGCTAATTTAAGAGAAGTAGAAGCGACTTATAACCAGCAATCATTGTTGTTAAAAAGAGATATCGATGCTGCTTATCAGCGTTATTTGATTGCGAAAGAACAGGTATTAACATTTGAAGAAAATTTGTTGGCTCAAGCAGAGTCGGTATTAAAGGTGGTTGAGGCCGCATATCGATTTGGAGAAAGAGGAATTTTAGAATATCTTGATGCGCAAAGAACTCAACGAATTGTTCGAAAAGATTATCTATCAGCACGCCTTGATTACATTGTTTCTATTATGGAGATGGAGCAGTTGTTAGGGTCAAAAATAATGGAGTGATATGAAAACACAATATTTATTATTATTTATTTTTTTAATTCTAGGATCTTGTAGTAATGATAATGAGATTGCTGATGTTGCGAAAAAAAATCCAAATGAAGTCACAGCCGGTGCAGATATATTAGATCAAATTAAATTTGAGCCTGCAAAAATTATTCCCATTAAGAAAACCTTAGATATTCCTGGCAGCATCGAAGTGAAGCAAAATTTGTTAGCAAGAATTGGCTCACCGGTGCAAGGAAGAATTATTGAAATTAAAGGTGAGCTAGGAAAAACCGTTAAGCAAGGGGATGTGCTCGCAGTAATTAACAGTACAGAGCTTGCAAAGCAACAGCTTGCCTACATTAAAGCTGTTCAAATGGTGGAATTAAAAACGAAAGCATATGAGAGAGCTGTCTTATTGTTTGATGCCGATGTAGTGAGTGAAGCTCAAAAATTAGAACGAAAAACTGAATTATCGGCAGCAAAGGCAGACATGGAGGCTAGCAAAGATCAGTTATTTGTCATGGGCATGACAGTTGAAGATATTGAGGCTATCCAATCTGAAACACAAATTGATGCAACAACCAATATTGTGGCCAAGATTGACGGAAAAATTATTAAGAAAAATGTGAATGTCGGGCAGGTGGTAGATCCCACAGAGGACATTTTTACCATTGCCATGTTAAATGAAGTGTGGGGTGTGGCTCAAGTACCTGAGCGTCAAATTGGTTTTTTAAAAGAAGGCGACGAAATTCTCATTGATGTTCCAGCATATGAGAGTAAATTTGTTGAGGGAAAAATCACTTACCTTGGGGATATTGTGGACCCAGTAACCAGAACCGTAACTATACGTACTGAAATCGATAATGCTCATGGCCTATTAAAACCAGACATGCTAATTACGATGAAAGTGTCTGGAAAAAAAATTGAAAAAGTTGGTGTTCCAATCAATGCGATTGTCTCTATTGATGACATCCCTAATATTTTTGTTAAGACGGGTGAAAATAAGTTTTTGATGCGTCCAGTAACGCTGGGGATAAAAAATAAAGATGCCGTTCATATTGATGACGGTCTTCTCGAGGGTGAAGAGGTGGTGATAGATGGCGCTTTTCATCTGAATAATGAACGACTTTATGCTAAAGAATAATTTCATATGATTGAAGCATTTATAAAAGGGTCATTAAACCAGAGGTTAATTGTCATGGTGATATCTGCCATGTTGATTATCAGTGGTTTTTTTGCTGCACAAAAATTATCCTTAGATGCATTTCCTGATGTAACCAATATTCAAGTTCAGGTAGCAACGGTTGCAACCGGAAAATCCCCAGAAGAGGTGGAGAGATTCATTACTGTACCAATTGAAATTGCCATGACTGGACTCCCAGGATTAGTGGAAATGAGATCTCTTAACAAAGATGCCCTTTCATTAATCACTTTAGTATTTAATGACGCCACAGATGTTTACTTTGCTCGACAGTTGGTGATGGAGCGCCTAATGCAAGTGCAAGATGTCATGCCAAAAGGCATATCACCCATTTTAGGACCTGTCTCTACTGGTCTAGGTGAAATTTTTCAGTACACTCTTGAGCTTCCCGGTGAAGAGGGAAGGCAGCTCACAATCCCTGAATTGACCAATCGCCGAACAATTAATGACTGGGTCGTCAGGCCTTTGCTTAGAAACATTACAGGTGTCGCCGAGATCAATTCACAAGGAGGCTACGTAAAGCAGTATCAGGTGCTGGTGAATCCCGATCGATTAGCCCACTACAAAATAAAAATGTCTCGAGTGTTTGAGGCATTGGAAAAAAATAACATCAATAGCGGAGCTGGAGTGTTGCCGAAAGGTGCTCAGCAATATCTGATCAGAGGTGAAGGCCTAATTCAAACCGTGAACGATATTGAGAATATTGTATTGAAAGAGACAGACGGTATTCCAATTTACATGCGAGATATCGGAGAGGTCAAAATTGGTTATGAAGTTCGAGTTGGTGCGGTAATCAAGAATGGAGTCAGTGAAGCCGTTGGTGGTGTGGTGATGATGTTGAGAGGTGGAAATGCTAAAGAGGTAGTTAAAAATATTAAAGAGCGAGTTCAAGAAATTAATGACAATGAAATGCTTCCAGGAGGCTTAAAAATTGTTCCTTATTACGATCGAAGTGAATTGGTCAGCGCAGCAATCTCGACGGTAGTTAAAGTCTTGATTGAGGGTATTATTTTGGTGATTGCGATCTTATTTATTTTCTTGGGTGACTTTAGATCAAGCATGATCGTCGTGATGACACTTGTACTGACCCCACTAATTACTTTTATGGTGATGAATTACTTAGGAATTTCTGCCAATTTGATGTCGCTAGGTGGTTTAGCCATTGCCATTGGGTTAATGGTTGATGGTTCGGTGGTGATTGTTGAAAACACCTTTCATCGTTTAGGCCATAAAAAAAGAAATGAAAATAAAAATAATGTTATCTTTGCTGCTTGTAAAGAAGTGGCCACCCCAGTCCTGTTTGGTGTCGGTATCATTATTTTAGTATTCTTGCCATTGATGACAATGCAAGGCATGGAAGGAAAAATGTTTTCTCCTCTTGCATTAACTATAGCAATTGCATTAACTATTTCATTAATACTGTCTTTCTCATTATCCCCAGCACTTTGCAGTTTCTTTCTCACGGGTGGTTCAGGTGAAGATACAAAGTTAATTCAAAAAATTAAGACGCCATATGTCAATGTATTGAAGAAAGTTTTAGTGAATCAGAAGAAGGTGGTTGCTATCGCAGTTGGTTTTTTTGTGGCATCAGTCATTACCATTCCTTTTTTAGGAACCTCATTTATTCCGGAGATGAAGGAAGGGTCCATTGTCCCTGGTATTGATCGAGTTCCGAATATCTCCATTGAAGAGTCGATCAATATGGAATTTAAAGCCATGAAAGCAATCATGGAAGTCCCTGGCGTGAAGTCAGTGGTCAGCGCATTAGGCCGAGGAGAAAGTCCAGCTGACCCACAAGCACAGAACGAATCGACCCCTTTAGTGAGCTTGAAGCCAAAAGAAGAGTGGCCTGAAGGATGGACGCAGGATGATATTGCCAATGCCATTAAAGAAAAACTTAAGTTTTTACCTGGCGTGGTATTGATGATGATGCAACCTATTTCTGATCGGGTTGACGAGTTAGTAACAGGGGTAAGAGCGGATGTTGCGGTTAAAATTTTTGGTGACGATATTAAAATCTTAAGAAAAAAAGCAGACGAGGTGGCCGAGCTAGCAAAAGGTATTGATGGAGCAACAGGAATAAAAGTAGAAAAAATCACGGGTCAGCAATATTTGAATATCGTCTTAGATCGTTCAGCCATTGCGCGACATGGATTTAATGTTTCTGAGATTAATGATTTGATTGAGATGGCCATTGGAGGAAAAGAAGCAACTCGTATTTATGAGGGCCAAAGAAATTTTGGAGCAGCTGTCAGGTTTCCTGCACATTATCGCGATGATGAGGATGTGATTCGTAATATCATGCTGACTTCACCAAACGGCTCTCGTGTCTCCTTGGGGGATTTAGCAACCATTGAGACGCGTGATGGCCCTGCACGTATTAGTCGTGAGTTTGCCAAACGACGTGTCTACACCGGCATTAACGTTGAAGGTCGCGACTTAGGTGGTTTGGTTGCAGATCTGCAGCAAGTGATTGATCAAAAGCTAGATTTACCTGATGGATATTATATTGAGTATGGCGGACAGTTTGAAAATATGACCCGTGCGCTAGGACATTTATCTATTATTATTCCTTTAACGATTGCCGGTATTTTTTTCCTTTTGTTTTTGTTATTTAATTCTGTCCGCTTTGCTACCTTAATCATTACCGTATTACCATTCGCCAGTATTGGAGGAATTTTTGGTTTAGCCTTAACTGGTGAATATTTATCTGTTCCTGCATCGGTTGGCTTCATTACTCTTGCCGGGATTGCTGTATTGAATGGTGTGGTTTTGATTTCTTGTATCCAAGGATTACAAAAAGAAGGAATGAAGATTGATAACGCGATTATTGAAGGATGTAAACAAAGACTTAGGCCTGTATTGATGACTGCCTCTGTGGCAATGTTGGCGCTAATTCCATTTTTATTTGCGACAGGTCCTGGATCAGAGGTGCAAAAGCCGTTGGCGATTGTTGTGATTGGTGGCTTGATTACATCAACGTCTTTGACCTTATTGGTTTTACCGGTGCTGTATAAAATGTTTGCTAGAAATGTTGCGAAGTAGAGGTATAAGGAGACATAAAAAAACCCAGATTTTTCTGGGTTTTTTTATATTCTAAAATAAATAACTTTTGAATTAGTTTACCGCATCCTTTAAGCCAGCACCTGCTTTGAATGATGGAACTTTTCTTGCTGGAATTTTTAATTCAGCGCCTGTTTGTGGATTGCGGCCTGTTCGAGCAGCACGTTTTGATACTTTAAAAGTACCAAATCCAATTAATGTTACTGTGTCACCTTTTTTAAGAGCTTTAGTGATGTTTTCGATGGTTGCATCAAGGGCACGTCCGGCATCAGCCTTTGTGGATCCTGTTGCGCTAGCGATTGCTTCGATTAGTTCGCCTTTATTCATTTATTATTCCTCCATATTTTTTTAAATTGAATAAATTTTTGCTAAATCATGAAACTGATATTAGCTCAAACTGCCCACAAACTGCTGTTCTTGAGAGCTTGTACTTCACTTTGCCGTTTTTGAATTTACTTGTCAACACCAATTTTATAAATTTTTTACAATTATTTAACGCTAATAAATAGAAATAAATTTTGATTAATGTTACATTATTCAAAATATGAGCAATAAAAAAAATCAAAGAGGTGGTGCAAGAAAAGGAGCTGGTCGCAAAAAAGGCAGCGGCCTGTATGCAGAATCAACGAAGGTGGTGCGTATCCCAATAAGCCGCATGGGCGATGTTAAATCGTTCTTGCTTAGCACTAAAAAAACTAATTCGAATGTCGTTAATTTTATACAGCCATCTATTCAAAAGCCTGTCTCTATAACGTTATTCAGCCATAAAGTGCCTGCAGGCTTTCCTTCTCCCGCGGATGATCATGCAGAAAGTCGGTTGGATTTAAATGAGTATTTGATCAACCAGACCGAGTCAACATTTTTTGTCAGGATCAAAGGAGACTCGATGATTGATGCAGGAATTTTGGATAATGATATTGTCATTGTTGATCGTTCAAAATCAGCCTCAATTAATGACATCATACTGGCATCGATTGATGGCGAATTTACTGTGAAGGTGTTGGCTAAAAACAACAAAGGGCCTTATCTGATGCCAGCCAATAAAGAATTCAAGCCAATTTATATTGAAGAGGGTAGTCAATTTGAAATTTGGGGGGTGGTAACAGGATCGGTGCGTAAGTTTAAATAATGATTGCACTGGTTGATGTTAATAATTTTTATGTGAGCTGTGAGCGTTTATTTAATAGAAGTTTAGAACATGCTCCTGTTGTCGTGTTAAGTAATAATGATGGTTGTATTATTTCCAGGAGCAATGAAGCAAAAGCCCTTGGTATTAAAATGGGAATGCCATTTTTTCAAGCTCAGGATTTGATTAAAAAAAATAACGTTCATGTTTATTCCTCCAATTACCCCCTTTATGCTGATATGAGCAATCGAGTGATGCAGTTATTAGCACACTTATCTCAGGATCAAGAAATTTATTCGATTGATGAATCTTTTTTAAAAATAAATCAAAAAAATTATTTGTTACATGGTCAGCATATTCGGGCAACTATATTAAAAAATGTTGGATTGCCTGTCTGTGTCGGTATCGCAAAAACAAAAACCTTGGCAAAATTAGCCAATTACATGGCAAAGAAATACCCCATATTTAATGGAGTAGTCTGTTTTTCAGAGACTAATCCTAAAATTTTAACTAAGTTAATGTGCGAGATCTCTGTAGGCGAATTATGGGGGGTTGGAGCACGTTTAAAAAAAAGATTAAATGAATTGGGCATATTAACGGCGCACGATTTAAAGACTGCTAATGCAAAATGGATGAAACAAATATTCAGTGTCAATATGGAAAGAATGGTGTATGAGTTGAATGGCATTCAATGCTACCCGATTGAATCAATCAAGCCTGATCAAAAACAAATTGTATGCTCAAGAAGTTTTGGGCAAAAGATTAATCGTTATAAAGACATGGCTGATGCGGTAGCGACTTTTGTCCAAAGGGCGTCAATCAAATTAAGAAAGCAGCAATTGACAGCCAAGCAAATGACATTATTTATGCGCAATAATCCATTTGGCAGCAAGCATAGGATGCAGCATGTTATTCGATTGCAACATTATGATTACACGGATAGTCACCAACAGTTATTACGTTTAGCAATGCATGGGTTGGAAAAAATATACCATCAGGGTATCGACTACCATAAAGCTGGGATTATTTTAGGTGATTTAAGAAGGGCGGCAAACTTAAATCAAGATTATTCAGCGAAACCTGAAGGACATCATTTATCGAATACCATTGACGCGATTCGAGATAAATATCATGCGAACATTATTATGAGCGGCTGGCAATCTAAAGATGGTAAATGGCGTATGAGACAATTAAATAAAAGTTTGAAGTTTACAACCTCTTGGTTGGAGCTACTCGAGGCTTCCTAAGTTTGGATCTTGATAAGAATTAAGTTTAACAATCTGGTAATTTGGATTTAACCAGACTTGCCAACCTTGAAAAAAAACTTGAACACCATCTGGATTGGGAATATGAAGAGTAAAAGGAGCCTGACCCCTAAAGGTGAGTGGATTACTATCACCTACTGTAAACAATTTAACATCTCCATCGCTAGATTGAATGCATAAAGAAATGTCTTGATTAGATTTTATGTGCACATAATTATCGGGTTTGTCCGGCACATTGGGTGTGCGATAATTCTGAATTTCATTTGATTCAAAAATATTATTACATGATGTTTCATTGACTTGTTCAAAATCTGAATCATTAAGAACGGTCAGTTTTTGTTCTTGCTCGTCCTGTTCAATTGATTCAGCAGAGTTTTCGTCAGCGGACTCAAATAAAGAAATTTGATCTTCTTCTGTTTCATCAGAGCTTGAACCATTATCAATTTCAATTTCTGAGTTAGATTCATTTAAAATATTTTCTGATTCATCATGTTGATTGGAGAAGTAAAGTGCCAACAATACAATCCCTATCAAACAAAAAGCAACTAGAGTTTTTATATTTTTTTCAATTTTTAACTGAGCGAATTGTGATCGATGTTGTGATTCTGCAAAAGTCTCCTCATCAGTAATATTAAGATCTGTTTCTTCAGAGGTTGAATCATTATTATTAGATAAAATAATATCTGTAGGATTAATTTTTAAAAAATTGATATATTTTCTTGCGCAGATTATCTTAAATTTATTATTGAAAAATCCAGTATCGGAATTTGTCTCCAATGAAAGAATTTGTTGAGAGGATAAACTACAAGCAGATGCAGCATCACTGACTGAAAGTTTCGCCTTCTCTCTTGCAGTTGAGAGGGCCTTACCATCAACATATACTGATGAATCTTTCAAATTATATTACCCTAAATAAAATAATTGTGACTAAGGTTGGTATTAATGCCCCTAATAACAGCCCTAAAGGACTAACAGCTTTCTCATTAAAATATTTTTTTAATATACTAATCCCAGCTGGGTTAGGAGCATTGGCAATTACAGTCAATCCGCCACCTGTCACTGCTCCTGCCACTAATGAAATTTTGAAAGGTTCACTCAAGCCATCAACAAGAGAGCCCAAGTAAGTTAAAGCAGCATTATCTGTGAAAGCAGTAAGGATTGTGGCGCCAAAATAAACGGCATTATCACTCATTGAAACGAGAACTGGTTGGAGCCACCATTGTTGAACACCACCAATCACCACAAGGCCTGCTAGGAAGAAGGCTACTAATAACGCTTCTTTTAAAATTAATTCAGATTGATAGTGTTTGTATGCGGTGGTAATTCCCAGAAAAAACAAGAAAAGCGCCATAAATACAGCTGGGTGATGGGCAAAAATAACTACACCTAACAGAAACAGAAGATGGGTAACCGTTAGGGCAAAAGGAACCCCTTTTTTTGTTTGAGCTTTGAAATTAATTTGAGATAACTCTTTTTTATAAAAAAATGTAAGTGCTGATGCATTGATGAGAACGGCAATCGCTGACCTCCAGCCAAAATTTTCCATCATAAATAAGATATCCCAATTCCAAGTTCCAGCAACCATTAATACTGGAGGTGCAGCGTAAGGGGTTAAGGTACCTCCAATTGAGATATTAACGAAGAGAACACCAAGAGTTAGGTACTTAAATTTATCACTTAATTTATTGCTGTAATAAAGTCTACCTAAAAGTAATGCAGCAAGCGTCATGGCTGCCGGTTCTGTGATAAAAGATCCTAATAAAGGAACAAAACTCAGCAAAAGAAAAAACATTCCAACTTCAGTCTTTATTGGTATTAATTTACTCATCAACACCACTATTTTTTCTGAAGATTCTAAAATAGGTTTAGTTGCAGCAATGACCATAATCACAAAAACAAACATTGGTTCGGTAAAATTTCGTGAATCAACATAGCCAACAGCAGAGGAGCTGCCCTCTAAAACAAACATAAAGACCACTAAAACCATAGCCCAAAAGCCAAACACAATTTCTACCTCTCCAAGAAGATGAAGGATGCCAGAAAATTTTTTGTGAGTATGAGCCAGATGTTCAAAGTACTTTGTAGAAAAAGTATGTAAAATTGCAATAGCGAATAAAGCTGTTCCAATAATATTTATAGTAGTTATATTTTCCATAACGGCCATATTCTAGCATGTTAATTTTGATTAATTGAACGTAAATAAATAAATTTAATCTTTGCAAATGACAATGAAACCATTTACACAAACCGACATTGAAAAAATGATTGATCTTCACAACTCTGGAGATCATTCGCAGGTAATTAAGCTTGCTAAAAGTTTTTTAAAACATAACTCTAATCAAATTTTTCTCTGGAATATCATGGGTGCCAGCTATGAGAGAGAAAATGATTTGATGAACGCTAAAAATTGTTATGAGAATGCCGTTCGGTTAAATAATCAGATTCCTGAGATTGTTTTTAACTTAGGTGCAATTAAATTTAACTTAAATGATTTTGATGGCGCATTGCAAAATTATGATCAAGCACTATCCATCAAGCCAGATTTTGTAGAAGTCCATTTTAATAAAGGTATTTTGTATCAAAAAAAAGGTGAATTTGCTTTGGCATTAGAAAATTATCACAAGGCATTAGAAATCCAGCCGGGATTTTATGAAGCCCTTAACAATATTGGATCCGTATATCAGCAATTGGGTAAATTGGATGATGCGATTGCAACTTATAAAAGATCACTAGCGATTACTAAAGCATCGAGAACTCATTTTAATTTAGCTGGAGCTTTGAGAAATCAGGGAAATTTAAAACTAGCCATTACTGAATACACGAATGCAATTAATATCGAAAACGGTAACCCAGAATTTTTTACAGACATAGGGGACGCACTTTGGCATGATGGTAATGTGGATGAGGGAAAAAAATTTCTTCTAAAAGCAATTGAGATCGATCCAGGCCACCCCAAAGCAAATTATCAATTAGCTATTTTTTATTATGATCATGGTTTATTAGATCAAGCATTCCATCATTTTGAAAAAGCAAATATATTTGATTCAGAATCAAGAGCGCTACATTGTCTCTACAAACTAAAAAAGTACCAGGACTTTGAAAAAAAATTAAAAAAAGTAATTGGGAAAAAACATACCTCACCCCTCTTAGCAACATTATCAACACATTTTGCGATTAATTTTAACAAACAAGATGTTTATAATTTTTGTCCTGACCCACTGAGTTTTGTGATGCATGCTCAAGTCCCTGAGCTGGTAGATAACAATAAAGCATTACTTAAATCATTACTCAACGATATTGAACAAGCAGAGATATCTGATCGCAAGCAAAGTCGGCTGTTTAATGGAACTCAGTCCTCAGGTAATTTATTTCAACGTTCAGAAAATTCTTTTAGGGCATTATCTGAGGGTTTAAAAAAACTCATTCAATTGTATTTTCAGTCAAATAAAGAGAAATCTTGTGCATTTATAAAAATGTTTCCTAAAGAGATCAGCTTTAGCAGCTCGTGGTATGTTCGAATGAAAAAAGGAGGTCATCTTACCTCACATATTCATGAGGATGGTTGGATCAGTGGCGCAGTTTACCTAAAAATTCCTCAGCATAGAGATAATGCAGATGAAGGGGCAATTGAGCTTAGTACCCATGGAGATAACTACCCTGTCGAGCATGATAATTTTCCTAAAAAAGTGATACTTCCTAAAGAGGGAGATGTGATATTTTTTCCATCATCTGTTTTTCACCGCACAATTCCATTTGCTTCTGATGAAGAGAGAATTTGTATCGCATTTGATTTGAAACCGAATCCTGAATTAATTAATAATAATTTTATTTAAGTTTCTTAAAACATAGTTTTGAAACTCTAGATCCTCACTTAATAATTTTTTAAAAGTGGAGTTGGGAATTTTAATGATCTTTGCCCAGTCAGAAACAACAACAGCCTCGCCTAATCTTTTTGTATTATTAATCACAGACAATTCACCGAAATATTGATTATTGTGAAATAACCTTTCATTTCCATGTACTGTTGTTTTGATTTGACCATCAACAATAAAATAAACTGATGTTGATGGCGAATCGTAACTAAAAAGAACCTCTTTTTTTTGAAGACGAATAATATGGGAGTGAAAGAAAATTTTTAATAATGATTTGGACGGATGAAGAAATAAAGACCTAAATTTATAGACCTCCAAGTTGAATATGAAGGCTATCAACTCAATCCCAAATAAAAACCCAGCAACATTAAGAAAAAGCCAAATTAATGAAATAAATAAATTTCTCATACTGCCATAAAAAATTCCATAGGATTGACTCATACTCATAATGAGGTCAAACATTTC
Source organism: Methylophilales bacterium MBRSF5 (assembly GCA_001044335.1). Lineage (NCBI taxonomy): Bacteria > Pseudomonadati > Pseudomonadota > Betaproteobacteria > Nitrosomonadales > Methylophilales bacterium MBRSF5. The sequence goes on along the minus strand of CP011001.1, from coordinate 1,066,245 downwards.
ATGCAGAAAAATCCAAACAATGCAGGATGCGGCCGCACCAACCAACAATAAGGATTGAGGTAATTTTTTTTCAGGCGTCATTATCTTGAAAAAAATAGCGATAAACATTATTAGAGAAATGCTGGAGAATAAAATTAGCACTACTGATTTCTCACTAATTGGTATGAGCGTATGAAATAATCCAGCTAGGTCAACAAGGTACTTGGAGATAAAGATATAGATAAAGAAAAGAAAAATCACTAATAAAAGGATAACGATATCAATAAATTTATTTACATAAAATTTACGTTTTATTTTCTTATTAAAGATGATGAGGAAGTTTTTTCTTAAGGAGTTTGCAAGCGGACTGGCCGCCCAAAAGAGAATAAAGAACCAAAACCAACCTAAACCCTTTGAGTTATCGGTAAACTTTTTGACTTGCAGCATAATTTTACCTGACAGTTCAGGCAATAAGTTTGATGTGATGTTTTGGAGCTCATTAAAAATAATATCTGAATTTGAAACCCACTTGCTCAGTATAAGAAAAATGAGAATAATAAAAGGAATCAAGGTGAATAAAAAATAAAAGCTGGTCGTAGCGCACAATGATAAAAATCGATGCTGACTTAGATTTTGTGAAAAGTGAGCGAAATAAAACTTACTTTTCCAAATAAAGTCTTTCAATTAGGAATACCTTTTAAAGATCTCGGTTGCATCAATTAATGCGTCAGTAACTCCAGGCTCTGAAGCAGAATGACCAGCGTCAGGAATTAATCTAAAATCAGCATGAGGCATTACCTTATATAAGTCATCTGCTGTTTGGGGCGGACATACCATATCATATTGACCTTGCACGATAACGGTGGGAACTTCATTCAATTTTTTGATTGATTCTAAAATCACGTCTCCATCGACAAAACACTTATTTTTTATGTAATGTAATTGCACTCGCGCTCGAGCGAGCTCTTCAGGATAATTAATCGTTGGCGCTTCCTTTTGATCTTCGTAAGTGAGTTTTAAAATACTTCCCTCAAAACTATTCCAAGCATGGGCGGCTTTCTCGGCAAGTTTTGTATCTTTGCCAAAAACTAAACGGCTGTAATCAGTCACTAGTGATTGTTTATTTATGGAGTGATGAAAAGATAATAACTTTTCATATTTTTTTGGAAAGAATATCTCAACATCTTTTAAAAACCAGTCGAGCTCAAATGGTCTGCTAAGAAATATTCCTCTTAATATTAAACCTTTAACCAATTCTGGAAATTTTACAAAATAAGCCAGTGCTAATGTGCTGCCCCAAGATCCACCAAATAAAAACCACTTATCGATATTTAAATGTTTCCGAATTGTTTCAATATCATTGATTAGGTCGTTGGTTGTGTTGTTTACAATTTCACCAGCAGGGGATGACTGACCACAACCTCTTTGATCGAATAAGATGATGCGATAGTGGTCGGGATCAAAAAAACGTCTTTGCTTTGGCCCTGTCCCACCACCAGGACCTCCATGAAGAAAGATGATAGGTTGACCCGATGCATTTCCAGATTCTTCTACATATATCGTATGCCCGGAATCTACTGTTATATGGTGTATTTGGAAGGGTTCTATCTCTGTATAAAGTGTTTTCATAAGCAAAAAACTTTCAAAATAATCACAAATATTTACAATCTCTTTATTATATATGATGCACTAAACTATGCTTAATTTTAAAAAAAACCACTACATATTGGTTTAATACAGTAGATTAATACAATATTTATTAATAAAAAATTTAAATCAAATAAATGTAAATAAATTGTAACAAAAGTGTTGCAATTTAATTTAGATGGGTATAAAGTGTTTTTCAAGCACATGAAGTTAGTGCTACAGTAAATGAAATCCACTGTGTAAATTTTTTTATAGAGAGGGCTTTATTTGCTTCTTTTTTAACCCTTAGTATTAACTATGGAGTTTTATAATGAAATTAAATAAAATCAAATTAGCTCTTGGTTTAGTAGCTGGTTTTGCTGCTTCAGCACCTATGGTTGCTTCAGCTGCTGCTGATCAAGAAAAAGCTATCAGTGATCCAAATAACTGGGCTCACCCACGTGGTAACCACACAAATAACGGTCACTCTGCTTTAACACAAATTAACAAAGGTAACGTTAAGAACCTTAAAGCTGCATGGACATTCGCGACTGGTGTTAACCGTGGTCACGAAGGCTCACCATTAGTTATTGGTAGCACAATGTATGTTCACACAGCGTTCCCAAACAACGTTTACGCTTTAGACCTTAACAACGATCAAAAAATCGTTTGGTCATACTTCCCAAAACAAGATCCTAGCGTTCAAGCAGTATTATGCTGTGACAACGTTAACCGTGGTCTAGCTTTTGGTGACGGTAAAATTATTCTTCAACAGAACGACGGTGTCATGGTTGCTTTAGACGCTAAAACTGGTAAAGAAGTATGGACTGCTCAAATTACAGATCCTAAAGTTGGTGCTACAAACACATCAGCTCCACACGTAATCAAAGACAAAGTTCTTCAAGGTTGCTCAGGTGCTGAATTTGGTGTTCGTTGCTTCTTCCAAGCTCTTAATCTAAAAGACGGTTCAACTGCATGGAAAGCATACTCAACAGGTCCTGACGCTGAAGTTTTAATCGGTAAAGACTTTAACAAAGACACACCTTTATACTCAGCACTATCAGTTTACGAAGATGTAAACGGTGGTAACAAACAAGGTGGTTCTTTCAAAAAAATCCCTACTGACCAACTTAAAGGTGGCGAAACAGACCTAGGTGTTAAAACATGGTTAAAACCACAAGCTGTTAAAGACGGCTGGCAACATGGTGGTGGCTCTGTATGGGGCTGGTGGCCATATGACCCAAAAACAAACTTAGTGTTCTACGGTACAGGTAACCCATCAGTTTGGAACCCAGACGTACGTCCAGGTGACAACAAATGGTCTATGACAGTTTTTGCTCGTGACTTAGACACAGGTATGGCACGTTGGGGTATGCAAATGACACCACACGACGAGTGGGATTACGACGGTATTAACGAAGTTATCTTATTCGACAAAGGTGGTAAAACATATGCTTGGCACCACGATAGAAACGGTTTTGCTTACACATGGCAAGCTGACAACGGTGTTTTAGTTGCTGCAGAAAAAGTTCACCCATTCGTGAACTGGGCAACAGACGTTGATCTTAAATCTGGTGTTCCAAACAAAGTTGCAGAACACGCAACTCACCAAGACTACAACACTAAAGGTACATGTCCAGCTGCTTTAGGTACTAAAGACCAACAGCCTGCTGCATACTCACCTAAAACAGGTTTAGTCTACTCACCAATGAACCACGTATGTATGACATATGAGCCAGTTGAATCTAAATACGTTGCTGGTCAGCCATGGGTTGGTGCGACATTAACAATGTTCGCTGGTCCTGACGGTGTTATGGGCGGTTTTGCTGCTTATGACCCAATGACTAACAAAAAAGTATGGTACAACAAAGAGAAATTCTCAGCTTGGGGCGGTGCTTTAACTACTGACTCAGACTTAGTATTCTACGGTACTTTAGATCGTTGGTTAAAAGCTCTTGACGCGAAAAGCGGTAAAGAACTTTGGAAATTCCAAGTTGGTTCAGGTGTTATTGGTAATGCCTTCACATACGGCCACAAAGGTAAGCAATACGTAGGTGTGCTTTCTGGTATCGGTGGTTGGGCTGGTGTTGCTATGAACCTAGGTCTAACAAATGACACAGACGCACTTGGTGCTGCTGGTGGTTATAAAGAACTAACAAAATACAACGCTGCTCCTGGCGGTGGTGCATTAACAGTATTTAGCTTATAATTCTCGAATTATAAGAAACTAATTACTAGTTAGTTAGTCTTACGAACACCCTACTTCGGTAGGGTGTTTTTTTTTGTGTATAATCACGGACAGTAAATAATATTTGAGGAAAGTTTGATCATGTTTAAAAAAGGATTATTAGGAATTTTGGCGGTATTGGCATCTCCATTTTCGATAGTGGAAGTCTATGCGAATGATATTTTAAATGACGGTAAAGTGGGTGAAGTAAGACGAGTCCCAGGTGATAATGAATTTAAAGTGTGTGCCGACTCCAATAACATGCCTTACTCTAATGATAAAGGTGAGGGTTTTGAAAATAAAATCGCTGAACTTCTTGCAGCAGACATGGGCAAAGAATTATCATATCAATATTGGTTTGATCGCTTTGGTTACTTAAGAAATACCTTAAATGCGTGGCGTTGTGATTATTTGATTGGTACCAATACAACTTATGATGCCGTAGATACAACAAAACCATATTATCGAGCGGGACATGTGTTTATTTATCGAAAAGATAGCGGTTTAAACATATCAGACTTTAAATCGGAAGATTTGCGAAAAGTTGAAATTGGTTTGAAAGATAAAAGTCCAGTGGCTGTTGCTCTTAATGATCATGACCTAATGGCGAATGCAAGACCTTATCGAATTCAGCGTGACCTCACAGAATCGCCAGGTAAATTAGTGCAAGATGTGATTGATGGGGTTGTGGATGTGGCGATTGAATGGGGCCCAATTGGCGGTTACTATGCAAAACAGTCTGGTGTTGATTTGGTGGTAGTACCTGTTCCAGAATATGAGCAAGTAAAACAAACTGGAAAAACATACTGGAATATCTCAGCCGGTGTTAGAAAAAGAGAAGCTGAGAGACGTGATGAGATAGAAGCTGTGATCATGAGAAATAAAGATAAAATATTGAAGATACTTGATGATTATGGCATTCCACACTCAGAGCCGGTATTTGGAAGTAACTTAGACGGGTATAAGCGCCATAAGAACTAAAATTGTAAATAAATTGTAAAAAAATGTTTAAAAAGGGGTGTATTTTCACCCCTTTTTTTATATAATATTTAGTAGATATTGACTACCTCAGATCAAGTTTTTAAATAACCCTGATAGTTATAAATTATTAAACTATTAAACAATTTTGTTAGTCTTGATGATATGGACTGTTCATATTGTTTTGGATTACAAAATAAATAGGAGAAAATATGTTTTCAAAGAAAGTAGTAGTTTCATCACTATTAGCTGCATTAGTTGGTGTTTCCACATTAGCCTATGCTAATGTCAAGTTCGTTAAAACAACTGACAATAGTGAAATTAAATTCCCTAAAGAAGCATTAGAGGGCACAGATGCTGAAAAGGAATTCTTAGCCACTGGTAAAAACATTTACGTTGGTGACGCTGAAGCAATTAAAACAGGTAAAAAACGTTACAACCTGTGGTCATGTACACAGTGCCACGGTCCAACAGCTAAAGGCCAAGTGGGCCCAGGTCTAACTGGCCCTAAATATAACTATGCTAAAGACACAACCAACAAAGGTATGTTTGAAACTATCTGGGCTGGTACAAACGGCGGTATGGGTGGTAAAGGCTACGGCATTATGGCAGAAGATGATGGCTTAACTGTTGATGAGTTACTTAAAATCATTGCTTTCGTAAGAAGTCATGGTAAAGATTTAACTGGTAACGAAGGTTTATAATTCTTCGCGACTAACTAGTTACATCTAGTTTATAATAACGGCTGATAATTTATCAGCCGTTTTTTTTGTGATCTGGGAGGGTTATGAAGTTTATTAGCGTGTGTTTGCTATCACTTTTTTTACTGGCATGTTCAGAAAATAATAGTGATCCAGTAATTGAGGATAATAATCTTACCTCTGAAGATCAAGCTCAATCTATAGATCAAGACTCAGATATCTCAGACATCAAACAAGAAACTGTCAAGTTCGTTAAAACAACTGACAATAGTGAAATTAAATTCCCTAAAGAAGCATTAGAGGGCACAGATGCTGAAAAGGAATTCTTAGCCACTGGTAAAAACATTTACGTTGGTGACGCTGAAGCAATTAAAACAGGTAAAAAACGTTACAACCTGTGGTCATGTACACAGTGCCACGGTCCAACAGCTAAAGGCCAAGTGGGCCCAGGTCTAACTGGCCCTAAATATAACTATGCTAAAGACACAACCAACAAAGGTATGTTTGAAACTATCTGGGCTGGTACAAACGGCGGTATGGGTGGTAAAGGCTACGGCATTATGGCAGAAGATGATGGCTTAACTGTTGATGAGTTACTTAAAATCATTGCTTTCGTAAGAAGCAACAGCAAAGATTTAACTGGTAACGAATAGAAGGAATATCATTTGGAAAATATACATCGGGTAGTGATTGTTGGAGGCGGTGCAGGTGGACTAGAGCTAGCAACAAAATTAGGCAATACCCTAGGCAAGAAAAAACTTGCTGAAATTATATTAATTGATGCCAAAAAAACTCATGTCTGGAAGCCTTTGCTGCATGAGATTGCGGCAGGTAGTTTAAATCCTGACAAAGATGAACTGGAATATCTGGCTCAAGCACATTGGCATCATTTCAAGTTTCGATATGGACGTGTTAATCAAGTAAATAGCAAAAATAAAACTGTATCAATCGAGCCAACCTACGATATAGATGGAACTGAAATCATACCTTTGCGTAAAATTAAATATGACACCTTGGTCCTATCTGTTGGAAGTACAGTCAATGATTTTAATATCCCAGGCGCAAAAGAATTTGCAGTGGCCCTGGATACCCAAGATCAGGCTGAACGCTTTCATCAAAAATTACATAATTCAATTTTAAGAGCCCAAACTCAAAAAGGTTCGGTCCGGCCGGGCCAGCTAGAGGTAGTGATTGTGGGCGGGGGAGCCACTGGGGTTGAGTTGGCTGCTGAGCTTCACAAAGCCACTCGTGAGATGACAGCTTATGGATTAGATCGAGTCAATCCTGACCGAGATATCAGCATTTACCTAGTTGAAGCAAGTAATCGATTACTTCCAGCTTTACCACCAAAAATTAGTGTGTCTGTGGAATCCGAATTACGCAAACTCAATGTAAAACTATTTTTAGGGGAGCGTGTGACTAAGGTTACAAAAGAGGGTATTGAAACTCAGTCCGGAAAAAAAATTCTTTCCACGCTTGTGGTTTGGGCTGCAGGAATTAAGGCCCCGGAATTTTTATCTCAGATTAAGGGCATAGAAGCAAATTCTATTCATCAGATCATGGTTGAATCGACATTACAAAGTACATCAGATGCTGATATTTTTGCATTTGGCGACTGCGCAGCATGTCCAGTTAAACCCGGTTCTGATCTATTTGTGCCTCCACGAGCACAGGCTGCACATCAACAAGCGTCTATGCTCTATAAATCTATTAAATCTCGCATATTAAAACCTAACAGGGCATTACCCAAGTATGTTTACAAGGATTATGGCTCTTTAGTAAATTTAGGAAGATATTCAACCGTAGGAAATTTGATGGGCTCACTCCTTGGGGGGAGTATGTTCATTGAGGGATTAATTGCTCGCTTAATGTATCTTATGCTTTATCAAATGCATCTGTCAGCTTTGCATGGGGTAGTAAGTGTCGTCTTTAGGTTATTAGGTAAGATTATTTCCAGAAGGACTGAGGCAAGAGTAAAACTGCATTAAGGCTATTTGCCAGCATCTTCATAATAAATCAAGGCGATGATCATGGTCAGGGCTACAAATAAGCCAAAAATAAAAACAATCCCATTAATGGGAAGTGAATGTTTGACCATAAATGTATAAGCCCCACTCAAAATTAAGATTCCAAGGTTTTCACTAAAGTTTTGAACAGCAATCGAGTGTCCGGCCCCAATGAGTTTATGACCACGATATTGCAATAAGGCATTCATCGGGACAATTAAGATTCCGCTGAAAATACCAATTAAAAGTAAATTAAATGCTGCGCTTTGCCAAGAACTGAGGAAAATCATCGCGCAGACTAGAACACCCATAAAAAAACCAATAATTAAAATATTTACCGCATCTTTCATTTTGATATATTTTGCAGCTATAACTGATCCAATCGCTACCCCTAATGCCACCATCGCAGTGAGCATGGTAGCTTTATCTAAACCGAATGATAGAGCAAACGCTGCCCATGCGATCACCACCAACCTTAAAGTTGCACCCGCACCCCAAAATAATGTGGTCACAGCTAATGAAAGTTGACCGAGTGGATCTGCCCATAATTTTTTCAAAGAGATAAAAAAGTCTTTAAGTAGGTAGATTGGATTTTTAGTATTCAGTTTATGATCAATCGGCACAAACGGAATATAACGATTACAGATCGCTGCGGCTAAATAAAGAAAAGAAATAATAATGATGGCAATCTGAGGTGAAAAATTAGCAAATATGCCACCGACAATAGCGCCTAAAATAATTGCCGCGACAGTTAATCCTTCAACCCAACCATTCGCTGCGACTAATTCTTTTGGTGGTAATAATTCAGTTAATATTCCATATTTTGCTGGTGAGTATGATGCTGCACCAATGCCTACAATACCATAGGAATATAATGGAGGAACCCCAGCTAACATCGCAAGGCTACCAATAAGCTTAATGGTATTTGAAAAAAACATGACATTACTTTTAGGAAAGGCATCTGCGATTGCTCCTACAAAGGGAGCCAATAAAATATAGGAAATAACAAAAAATTGAAGTAATAAAGGTTGATGCCATTCAGGAGCCTGCATATTTGCCAAAAGGGCAATGGCGGCGAACAAAAGGGCATTGTCAGCTAGAGCTGATAAAAATTGAGCACTTAAAAAAAAGTAAAACCCTCTGCTATGAACAGATGATTGGTTAGAGAGCTTCTGCTGCATAATCTGCTAAACGTGAACGTTCGCCTCTTTGTAAGGTGACATGTCCGTTGTGTTGCCAACCTTTAAATCGATCAACTACAAAAGTCAAACCTGAACTTCCTTCAGTTAAATAAGGTGTATCAATTTGTGCAATATTGCCTAAGCAAACCACTTTGGTTCCAGGTCCGGCTCGAGTAATAAGAGTTTTCATCTGCTTTGGCGTTAGGTTTTGGGCCTCGTCGATAATTAAGAATTTTTTAAGGAAAGTACGTCCTCGCATAAAATTTAAGGATTTCACCTTAATTCTAGATTTAATTAAATCTTGGGTTGCCGCTCGACCCCAGTCTCCAGCTGTGTCATCAGATTTATTGAGAACATCCAAATTATCCTCTAATGCTCCCATCCAAGGATTCATTTTTTCTTCTTCAGTTCCTGGTAAAAAACCAATATCTTCACCTACAGATACGGTCACTCGAGTCATAATGATTTCCGAGTAAAGTTTAAGATCCAAAGTTTGTTGTAAGGCTGCAGCAAGAGTTAATAGTGTTTTACCAGTTCCCGCTTGACCTAACAGGGTAACAAAGTCTACATTAGGATCCATCAGGAGGTTAAGCGCAAAGTTTTGTTCTTTGTTACGGGCATTGATACCCCAAACATTGAATTTAGAATTCGAGTAATCTTGAACAATCTCTAACGTCGCTGTATTTTTTTGTACCTTACGAACAATGGCATGAAACGGCTTATCGAACTCATAATAAACAAATTCATTTTGGACAAAATCTTTACATTGCGGCCCGGTTAATTTGTAAAACATTCTTCCTTCTTCTTGCCAGGATTCCATATTTTTACTGTGTTTTTCCCAGAAATTTTCTGGTAATTCAGTAATTCCAGAATGAAGAAGTTCTGTATCCTCAAGCACTTTATCGTTAAAATAATCCTCGGCCGAAATAGATAGAGCACGCGCTTTAATACGAATGTTAATGTCTTTAGAGACAAGAATAACTTCCCTCTTAAAGTATTCTGTTTTAAGGAAATGGACGACTCCGAGAATCTGATTGTCTGCCTTACTTCCAGCCAACATAGGAAGCTCATAATCAATCGGCTGGGTTTGTAAAAACAGGCGACCAGTATTTTTACTGAACTTATCTAAGACACACCCCTGATCAAGGTTGGTTTCTGTGTCAGCAATAATTTCTTCAATGAAGCGACTGGTCTGTCTTGCATTTCTAGCAACCTCGGAACCACCTTTTTTAATATTATCAAGCTCTTCTAGAGTCACCATCGGCAGATAGATATCATGTTCCTCAAAACGATATAAACAGCTAGGGTCATGCAGCAATACATTTGTGTCTAACACAAAGAGTTTTGTTTTTTTATTTACCATAGATTTATATTTCTTAAGAACTTAAAAATTCAAGGACTTCATCAACATGACCATTGACTTTTACTCCGCGCCACTCTTTAATGATTTTGCCATCTTCATCAATAACAAACGTACTTCTCTCAATACCTCTCACTTGTTTTCCGTACATATTTTTCATCTTAATAACGTCAAAAATATTACAAGCAATCTCTTCGGGATCTGAAAGCAATTCGAAATCAAAGTCGTATTTCTTTTTGAAGTTTTCGTGAGATTTTAAGCTATCTCTTGAGATTCCAAACACCTCACAATTTTTGGCTTTAAACTCTGGCAGCTTGGCTGAAAAATCAATTCCCTCATTGGTGCATCCTGGAGTTGAATCTTTTGGGTAAAAATAAATGACTAATTTTTTTCCAGAAAAGTTATTTAATTCAAAATTGAGATCATTGGTGCCCTGAAGCGAAAAGTTTTTTAATTTCATTTTTTTTATTTTACCTAAAAATTACTACAACTTTATGACAATCAAACTTTACTCAAGTTTAAAAGATATTGGCACTAATACGGTGAAATTTTTAAGTCTTAATTCTTCTGGAGGTTGGGGAAATGGCGATGCTCTTTTCACCATATCGATCGCCTCATTATTAAGTATCTTATATCGTGACTCCTCAAGAATATCTGCTTTTATAAGATTACCTTGAGGATCGATTTCGATATTTAATAAAACCTCACCTTGCCATTGACGCATCTGGGCAATTTTAGGATATTTTTTTTGTTTAGCAATAGCCCTGGTCAATTGGTTTGTATAGCTGTCAGTTGCTTGTTTAACCACTTCTGGAGAAGGTTGTGGTGGAATATATTCCTGTACTTCTTCTATGGGAGCAGCTTCTTCTGATTCTGTTAGATTACTCTCTTCGGGCTCAATGTACTCCGAAATTTCTTCGACGATAGGCTCCAGCAATTCCTCAAAAACTTCCTCTTGAATGGGTGCTATCTCTTTTAATGGTTCAGGTTTTTTTTCAGGTTTCGGTGGATCAATCTTCTTAGGTTGTTCGATAATTTGGGGTGGTTCAGATTGAGTTAGATCAATTTCAATATTTAAGATCTCTGGGATAACAAAGTCATCCTGCTGCATTTTAGGAATAATGACCAGCAAAGAAGCATGCATCAACAGAGACAAGATTACTGTCTCAAGGAACTTCACTTCGTATTTTTGTGTTGCGGGCATCATTGAAGGGTTAATTATAGTATTTTTTGGTAAATTCTCTAAATTAAACCATCAAAAAGTATGACTTTAACGTTGGTGTTTTTTTCTAAAACTTCCTCTTTTTCAGCCATGAAAATAAAACAATTTGCATCTGACATCGATTTCAACATGCCGGAGCCTTGCTGAGCCAATGGTTTTACATGATAACCTTTCACAGTTTTTTCCAAATGAGCTCGAATAAATTCAGTTCGACCTTTTTTTCGAATGATTTTTTGTCCTAATTTTGCTTCCAGAGTTGGGGTTGGTTCAAACCGAGAATTACCCATCATGAGCTTAATGCTTGGTTTGACAAATTGAAGGAAGGTCACGGCAGCAGAAACTGGGTTTCCGGGCAATCCAAAATAAAAAGATTTTTTAATCTTACCAAAAGCCATCGGCCTACCAGGTTTAATAGACATTTTCCAAAAAAGGACCTTTCCTATGTTTGACAGAACCTCTTTCATGTAATCAGCTTCACCCACTGATACTCCGCCGGTTGTAATAATTAAATCATTCTCTTCGGAGGCTTTTTTAAGTTGTTTTTCCAGCTTAGGTTTATTATCTGATAGGTTTCCATAATCATTAAAATGAAGATTCATTTTGTGAATGAATGATTTAATCAGATATCGATTGCTATCATAAACCTGACCAGGCTTAATTTTCTCACCGAGTTGAACTACTTCATCTCCAGTACTAAAGAAACCAATTTTTAAATGCTCAAATACCTTTATTTGAGAAATTCCTAAAGAGGCTAATAAGCCAATATGTAAGGGATTTATGTATGCCCCCTTTTTTAATGCAATTTCATTTTTTGATATGTCTTCACCAGTTTTGCGAATGTTCGCCCCCTTTTTTGGCAGAAAATCAAAACAGATAAAATCATTATCAATTTTGACTAGCTCTTGAGGTATGACGGTATCGAACCCTTTTGGGATCATTCCACCAGTCATAATTTTGAAACAGACATTACTTATTTTGTTAGAGTCGACTGGATGACCAGCTAATATTTTGCCAAACAACTTAACTTTATTATTATTTTTTTTTAGTGATTGATGTCGAAAAACATAGCCATCCATTGCCGAATTATCATAATTTGGAACATTTATGGATGACTTCACATCTGTGGCTAAAATATACCCTTCTGCATCTTCAATAGAAATTTTTTTAGTTTTTTTTATGGGTTGAATGAGCTGCTCAAGATAAAGAATAGCTTTGTTATAGCTTAGAGAATTGGGATCATACTCAGATAAACACCCCTTGTCTTCATAAAGATCTGTTAAGTTAATTTTTTTCATATTTTTTTACATCATCATGTGAATTAATATTGATAAAAGATTTTTCATCAGCAAATGGGGTAGATAAGTAGCCAACATGCTCAATGAATTGGATAAAACCCCTTTGCCCCGTTTCTAAAAATTGATCCAAAAGAGGCAGTATGGATTGATTCATTAATCCCAGAGTAGGATGCAATCTGTCATTGACTGATGGAACGATGATTGGATTATCTGTATTAATCGCTGTGGATATCAGTTTTTCTGTCAAATCTAGAGGAATAAAAGGGGTGTCACATGGAGCAATTTGTAACCATTGGCAATTGATTTGTCTTAAACCGGCTTGTAGGCCTGCAAGTGGACCTTGATAATTTGATATTTCATCTTCTATCATTTTTGTTTTTAAATTAAGACTAGGTATTTGGCGATTACTGTTAATAAAAATATTGTCGACTTGAGTTTGAAGGCGCTCAAACACATGATTAATTAATGGCTGTCCTAAAAAATTAACTGAGGCTTTAAATTGCCCCATTCTGGATGATTGCCCTCCAGCAATAATAAGACCATCAACTCTCAATTATCCTCCTGTGTGGGACATGAATCTAATCACATTGGTTTTATTTTTTAGATTAAATTCATGAGATTTAGGTTTGCTGGATAAAGAGTCAATAATTAATCTTTCAACGGCATGGTCAGTATCATGAGCTCTTAAAGGGTCAATTAAATTTACTTTCTCATCATGACCTAAACACAAATGCAGATATCCATCGGCACTCACTCTCACTCTGTTACATGAGTCGCAAAAATTATGACTGTGAGGAGAAATAAATCCTACAAAAGAATTACTGCCTTTTATTTTCCAATACACTGCTGGACCGCCAGTTTTTTTATTATTTTCTTCAAGAATGTACTTTTTTTCTATGATTTTTTTTGCCTCGTTGCTGTTGATGAAACTTGTGGATCGATCATAGCCAATCTCACCTAAAGGCATCTGTTCGATAAAACTGATATTAAAATTTTGCTCTATTGCGTAAGAGACTAAATCAATAATCTCATGATCATTAATATTTTTCATCAAAACAGTATTCAATTTTATTTGAAAGTATTCCTTTGCAACCTCAAGGTTAGCAAGCACTTCATTTAAATTACCAATTCTGGTGATTTTTTTGAAATTTTCAGAACACAAACTATCCAAGCTGACATTGATGCGTTTAATTTTTGAGTGTTTAAGCACGTCAAGTTTTTGATCAAGTTGGGATCCATTGGTCGTTAAGGTAAGCTCTTTAAGTTTTTTATTGTGGCTAAGCTTATTGATTAATTCGTTCACCCCTCTCCTGACAAGAGGCTCGCCACCGGTGAGTCTTATTTTCTCAACACCTAAATTAATGAAAATATTCGCGAGTCGATTCATCTCTTCGATCGTCAACATTTGATGTTTTGGCATGAACTCAATGTCTTCACTCATGCAATATTGACATCGAAAGTCACAGCGATCCGTCACCGACAATCTTAAATAACTTATTTTCCGTTTAAAAGGGTCTTGTAACATGCAAATAATGCTTATCTTTAATGATTTCTATTAGTAAAAAAGTCTCTTACATTCAGTATAATGGGGGTATTGAGAAGGTCAACTAATTTAGGCTAAATGGATAAGATTAAAATACAACAACATATTCAGAAATATAAAGATGTAGCTGGTGGGCTACTTCCTTTGATGCATTCTATTCAGGACGATTTAGGTTACATTCCTGAGGAAAGCTATCCACTCATTTCACAAGAGATGAGTTTGTCCGTGGCAGAAATACATGGATTTGTTAGTTTCTATCATCACTTCCGTACAAGGAAAGCAGGAAAAAATATTATTCAAGTTTGTCGTGCAGAGTCCTGTCAGGCAATGAATTCTAAATCAATTGAAGCCTATTTAAAAGATAAATTAGGTATTGATTATCACGAAATGACAGATGATGAAAAATTTAGTTTAGAACCAGTATATTGCCTAGGAAACTGTGCATGTTCCCCATCAATTATGATAAATGATGATGTTTTCGGTAGAGTGGATAAAGAAAAAATAGATAAACTTATTGAGGATATAAAATAAATGACTATCAAGATTTTTGTTCCAATTGATTCAACTGCACAATCCTTAGGTTCGAATGAGATTGCTCACAAAATTGAATTTGAAGCTCAAAAAAGAAATTTAGAAATTGATCTTGTTAGAAACGGATCAAGAGGTCTTTTCTGGTTAGAACCTCTTGTTGAAGTTGAATACAATGGCGAGCGAATAGCTTATGGCCCGATCAATGAGGATGATATCTCTAGTTTATTTGACGCTAAGTTTTTTGAAGGTGGCAAGCATGACAAATACCTTGGAAAAACAGATGAGATTGCTTGGTTAAAAAATCAAGAAAGACTAACGTTTGCTAGAGTTGGAATTACAGACCCGCTTTCATTAAAAGATTATATGGATCATGAAGGTTTTGTGGGACTTAAAAAAGCTATTAACATGGAAGCGCAACAGATTGTCAACGAAGTAAAAGATTCTGGTTTGCGAGGAAGAGGCGGGGCAGCTTTCCCAACGGGTATTAAATGGCAAACTGTTTTAGATACTGAATCGACCCAAAAATATATTGTTTGTAATGCAGATGAAGGAGATTCTGGCACATACTCCGATCGCATGACTATGGAAAACGATCCATTCATGCTGATTGAAGGAATGATCATCGCAGGTCTCGCAGTTAATGCAGACCATGGATACATTTACTTAAGATCTGAATATCCTCATGCGCAAGATGTACTAAATAAGGCAATCAAAATTGCTACTGAAAATAATTATTTGGGACAAAATATATTGAATTCTAACAAAAACTTCACATTAGAAGTGACAAGAGCCGCCGGAGCTTATATTTGCGGTGAAGAAACGTCGTTACTTGAAAGTTTGGAAGGGAAGCGAGGATTAGTAAGGTACAAACCACCACTTCCTGCAATTGAGGGCTTGTTTGGAAAACCCACAGTTGTTAACAACGTCGTGTCCTTAGCCACAATCCCAATAATTATGTCAAAAGGAGCCAAATATTATGCTGATTTTGGTGTTGGAAGATCAAAGGGTACATTACCAATTCAGCTAGCTGGAAATCTGAAACAAACAGGCTTAATTGAAAAAGCTTTTGGTATCACTCTTAGAGAACTTCTTTACGACTATGGTGGAGGTTCAGCTTCAGGTAAGAAGATAAAAGCTGTTCAAGTTGGTGGGCCGCTTGGAGCATTTATTGCCGAGGAAAATTTTGATATCGAATTAGATTATGAGGCCTATTCAAAATTAAATGCGGTTGTTGGTCACGGAGGTATCGTCGCATTTGATGAGGATGTCAATATGGCTGAAATGGCAAGATATTCATTTGAGTTTTGTGCAATAGAATCATGTGGTAAATGTACTCCATGTAGGATTGGATCAACCCGTGGCATGGAAGTAATCGATAAGATCGTAGCCAAAGATGAGCAGCCAAAAAACGTAGCATTGTTAGAAAATTTATGCGACACCATGGTAAATGGATCACTCTGTGCAATGGGAGGGATGACGCCCTTTCCAGTCATGAGTGCACTAAAGTATTTCCCTAATGACTTTGGGGTTGAATCTAAGCCATCAGAGACATAAAATAAAGATGTTGAATAAAAGGTTATAACTATGGATGATGCTAGAGATTACGGAACACCAAAAAAAGATAGCGCCACAATGGTGACGTTAACTATTGATGGTCAAAAAGTTTCTGTGCCTCAAGGAACTTCAATAATGCGAGCCGCATCTGAGCTTGGTTCAAACATTCCAAAACTTTGTGCGACAGATTCTCTGGAACCCTTTGGTTCTTGTCGCTTATGTTTGGTTGAAATTGAAGGTCGTCGCGGATACCCTGCATCATGTACAACCCCAGTTGATGAAGGCATGGTTGTCTCGACCCAAACACCTAAACTTGCAGATATCAGAAAAGGTGTGATGGAGCTCTATATTTCAGACCACCCACTAGACTGCCTTACTTGCTCCACTAATGGTGATTGTGAATTACAAGACATGGCTGGAGCCGTTGGTTTAAGAGAGGTACGTTATGGGTATGAAGGTGAAAATCACCTTAGTTCTGAAAAAGATGAAACCAATCCATATTTTACCTTTGATCCATCCAAATGTATTGTTTGCTCAAGGTGTGTTAGAGCCTGTGAAGAAACTCAAGGAACATTTGCTTTAACCATTGACAGCCGTGGTTTTCAATCAAAAGTTTCTGCTGGTAATAAAAACTTCTTTGATTCCGAATGTGTTTCTTGTGGTGCCTGCGTACAGGCATGCCCAACGGCAACGTTAATGGAAAATTCAGTTATTGAATCTGGCGTCCCAGAAAAGTCAGTGACCACAACTTGTGCTTACTGTGGAGTGGGATGCTCATTTAATGCAGAAATGAAGGGTGAAGAATTAGTTAGAATGACTCCAAATAAAAATGGAGGTGCGAATCATGGACATTCATGCGTTAAAGGTCGATTTGCATGGGGTTACGCTACTCATAAAGACAGAATCACAACTCCAATGATTAGAAAAAGCATTCATGACCCTTGGCAAGAGGTGACCTGGGATGAAGCTATCAACTATGCTGCCAGTGAAATTAAAAGAATTCAAAAAAAATATGGAACGGATTCTGTAGGCGCTATCAACTCCTCAAGATGTACAAACGAGGAAACATTCTTGGTTCAAAAATTAGTTCGAGCTGGTTTTGGTAATAACAATATTGATACTTGTGCTCGAGTTTGTCATTCCCCTACAGGTTATGGGTTAAAGCAAACCCTTGGTGAGTCAGCAGGAACGCAGAATTTTGATTCAGTAATGAAATCAGATGTGATCATGGTAATTGGTGCAAACCCAACTGACGGTCATCCAGTTTTCGGATCTCAAATGAAGAGAAGATTGCGACAAGGCGCAAAATTGATTGTTGTTGACCCAAGAGAGATTGATCTTGTGAATAAATCTCCACATATACGAGCTAATTATCACTTAAAACTTAAGCCGGGAACCAATGTTGCTATCATCAATGCGATAGCGCATGTTGTAGTGACAGAGAGTTTAGTGAAACAAGATTTTGTTGATGCTCGTTGTGAAACAGATTCATTTAAAAAATGGGCTGATTTTGTAAGCCTTGAAAAAAATTCTCCTGAATCATTATATTTAGAAACAGGAGTTCCAGCCGAGATTGTTAGGCAAGCAGCAAGACTTTTTGCAACAGAAAATAATGGCTCAATATACTACGGTCTAGGTGTAACAGAACATAGCCAAGGTTCAACAATGGTTATGGGTATTGCCAATTTAGCAATGGCAACAGGAAATATTGGTCGTGAGGGTGTTGGTGTTAATCCTTTAAGGGGCCAAAATAATGTTCAGGGATCATGCGACATGGGATCGTTCCCTCATGAGTTTCCTGGGTACCGACATGTGTCTGACTCAGAAACAAGAGAGTTGCTTGAGAAAACATGGGGAGTATCGCTTCAGTCTGAACCTGGTTTAAGAATTCCAAATATGCTCGATTCAGCAATTGATGGTTCTTTCAAAGCTCTATACTGCCAAGGCGAAGATATTGCCCAATCTGATCCAAATACACAACACGTTACCCATGCACTAGAATCTATGGAGTGTGTCATTGTTCAAGATCTCTTTTTGAATGAAACAGCAATGTATGCACATGTCTTTTTGCCAGGGTCGTCATTTTTGGAAAAAAATGGAACATTTACAAATGCAGAAAGAAGAATACAACCTGTTAGAAAAGTTATGACACCAAAAAATGGCTATGAGGACTGGGAAGTGACTCAAATGTTATCGAATGCTCTTGGTTATAAAATGAACTATTCTCATGCCTCAGAAATTCTTGATGAAATTGCAAAAATTACTCCAACATTTACCAATGTTTCATTTGAGAAACTAGATCAACAAGGCAGTATTCAATGGCCATGTAATGATGATCATCCAGATGGTACTCCAACAATGCATGTTGATGAATTTGTCCGCGGCAAAGGTAAGTTCTTTATTACTGAATTTATCCCGACAACAGAAAAAGTGAATAAACGTTTTCCATTAATTCTCACCACTGGAAGAATTTTATCTCAGTATAACGTTGGTGCTCAAACCAGAAGAACAGAGAATAGTAAATGGCATGATGAGGATCTAATAGAAGTTCATCCACATGATGCGGAAGAAAGAGGCATTAATGAAGGTGATTGGGTTGGGATTACAAGTCGAGCCGGTGAGACTGTCCTAAGATGTAAAGTGACAGAGCGTGTGCAACCTGGGGTAGTTTATACCACCTTCCATCATCCATTCTCTGGCGCTAATGTAATCACAACTGACAACTCAGATTGGGCAACGAACTGTCCAGAATTCAAAGTGACTGCTGTTCAATTAACAAAAGTTTCCCAGCTGTCTTCGTGGCAAGAGAAATACAAATCCTTTAGTGAAGAACAAATATCTTTTGTAGAATCTAAGAAGGAAAAAGTATAACTTTTGAATCAACAGAACCTATATTCTGAATATAAAGTTTCTGACTCAGACAATCTTGAACAAAATAGAACCGATTTTTTATCCAATGAATTTCCTGTAGCAATAAGTTTTAATGGCATTAGCCATGTTGTCATGATGGCTACTCCAATGGATTTGGAAGATTTTGTTATTGGTTTTTCATTTACTGAGGGAATAATTTCTTCTATTGGTGATGTATTTGATATTGAAATATCTAAAAATGATTATGGGATAGATGTTGAAGTTGAGATTGCTCAAGAGCCATTTCAAAAATTAAAACATCTAAAAAGAAATTTATCTGGAAAAACAGGATGTGGTATTTGTGGTATCGAGAGTCTCGAGTATTTCAATAATAGATTAAAGTTAAATTACCCTGAAAAGATAGAACACCAGATTAAAAGTGAGCAAATTACAGTAAGTTTAGATGCTTTTAAATTAAGCCAAAAAGGTCAAGCGAAAACAGGATCGATTCATGCTGCAGCATTATTTGATGTAGATGGAAATCTTTTAAGTATCAGGGAAGATGTTGGTCGTCATAACGCATTAGATAAATTGATTGGAAGAAAGTTAGTTGATAATTTAGACGGCTCTTTTATTGTATGCTCAAGCCGAGCAAGTTATGAGATGGTGCAAAAAGTGTTGGTTACAGAAATTCCAATTTTGATTGCTATTTCAGCACCTACATCAATGGCAGTAAATTTAGCTTTGCAACATAATCTTTCAGTAATTGGCTTTGCTAGAGATAAAAGATTCGTTGTATACAGCCACAAGAAAAGAATAATCGAGTAGAATATCGTTCATGGAAGATCAACACATAGTAAATATGGCAAACCAAATTGCCAGTTTTTTCGAGGCCTATCCGGACCAAGCAGAGGCAATTGATGGAGTTTCTGGGCATCTCAAGAAATTTTGGTCTCCAAAAATGAGAGTTAAATTAAAAGAAATTGCTGACCAAGGTAAAATAGATAACATCCATCAATTAGTTCTAGACGCGATAAAATCGATTTAGTTTTTTGTTATATAAAATGTCTTTTTATCATTAGGCATTTTACCTTCCCATAAAATGCTACTTTTAAATTCTGTATCATTTGATAAACGTCTAATGTCTTTATGAGCTATTGTATATTTACAATTTTTATCATTTTTCCTAATATCAATTTGGGTAAAATAAAAAACTAGATCAATGTAACTATCATTCACATCATTTGTTGACATGCATTCATTTTTTGGGATATCAATAGCAGTGATTTTTTTGAAAATCTGGCCATAGTCTTTCCGATTTTCAATCATAGGAAACCATAGTAGAGTCGTAGTCACCCATGCAAGAGTAATGCCTAGGGCCCAATTAGTGACAGAGGATCGATTAGTGAGATTATTTTTCCAAAGTGAAATGACCCATACTATAAGGAAAATTAAAGCCATAAAAATTTGAAAAAAGTTAAGTTCAGGCATGAAGTTTCCAGAAAGATAAACCATTCTTTCATGAATTTTATATGGAATACCAAAGTTTAATGCAAACCAACCAACCCAGAGTATTAACGTTATTGCAGAAAAAATAAGAATCCCAAACCAATTTAATGCCGCCGATGCTCCTCTTTGAAGAGTATCAATGGACGTACTTGCCATGATTGCTATAGCAGGAAGCAAAACCATCAACTTAATTTGACTAGCTTGACTTTCGCATATTAAAAGAAAGAAAAACCATGCAATAAAAACAAAAGGTAAGTTTGTTCTTTTATATTTTAGAAAAGTGGAGAGTTCTGTAAATAATGTGAAAATAAATAATGGCACTGCCGGCCATGCAAACCAAAGTATGTTTATAAAATAGTATTTAATATTTTCGGTTGAAAAATTTATTGTTGGAGATAAGAAATTTTCTAAACTATCAGGATGATATAAAGATAATAGAAACAACCAGATACCTATAAAAAAAAGACTTGATAACAGGCCCAACCCAACAAAAATAATAGTTCGCTTATAATTCCAACTAGGAAGTGTTGCCAGTGTGGCAGCGACTCCAATTATTGGAATTAAATATATTAATCCTTTGGATAGTAAACCAATAATTAAAGAAATGCCTAATAAAATAGAAGCGCGAAAAGGTCTTCTGTGTGAAAGAGAAAATGAATAGAGGCTTATGCTTGCTGCAGTTAAGATCGCTATTTCATGTGTGAAAGTGTGAAGCGTAAAAAAAAGTCCAACAGATGATAAAAAGATAATATTACTTTGTCTTCCGTAACCAAAGCCTCTTAACTCGCGATTAGTTAGACCAATGCTTATCATTGTTAAAGCAACCCAAAAAAGATTGCTCAAGCGTGCAGCATTGTGGGGCTCTAGAAAAAAAATAATTTTTGCAAAAATCGCTCCAAGAGTTTCATAGATGTGACCGTGATCAAAACCATTAATGCTAGCAAGATGAGGAGCTAAAATGTCACCATTAAAAAAAATATTAGTAAATATACTAAAAGAGTTTGTTTCAAGGGGTCTCCATGGACTATGAGAAAATAGCCCAAAAACTAAGTATATTGTTGCAAAAATGACTAGAAAATTGATTTTGGCTTTTTCCCCAACTTTCTTCTTCGGGGTTTGCATATTTCCTTGCCAATCATGATCTAAAAAATATTTCATAAAAGTAATATACAAAAAAAAAGGCAGCTTTGCTGCCTAATTTTTATATAAAAATGATTTACATGCCATATTTTTGCTTAAACTTCTCAACACGACCTGCGGTATCAACAATTTTCTGTTTACCTGTGTAAAAAGGATGACATTGAGAACAGACTTCAATATTTAAATCTTTACCTGCTGTTGACTTAGTCGTGAAGGTATTGCCACAACTGCAAGTAACATTTATTTCAGGATATTTTGGATGTGTATCTTTTTTCATAATAATTGGTTTAAATATAAATTAAGTTGCGTATTATCGTATTAATTTGCTAAAAAAGCAAGATTATCCACGCCTCATACTGTCAAAAAAGTTATCATTCGTCTTGGTTGATTTAATTTTATCCATGAGGAATTCCATAGCTTCAATATCATCCATTGGATAGAGCAGTTTTCTTAAGACCCAAATTTTCTGAAGTACTTCCTGGCTTATCAATAATTCTTCACGTCTAGTACCAGACTTATTAACGTTAATAGCTGGATATAAACGTTTTTCTGCCATTCTTCTATCCAGATGGATTTCCATATTACCAGTACCTTTGAACTCTTCGTAAATCACGTCATCCATTTTTGAACCTGTATCAATTAAAGCTGTAGCAAGGATAGTTAATGAGCCACTTTCTTCAGTATTTCTGGCAGCACCAAAGAATCTTTTAGGTTTATGTAATGCGTTCGCATCAACACCACCTGTTAAAACTTTTCCTGATGATGGAATAACAGTGTTATAAGCTCTGGCTAATCTAGTAATAGAGTCAAGCAGAATCACAACATCTTTTTTATGCTCAACCATTCTTTTTGCTTTTTCAATTACCATTTCAGCAACTTGAACATGACGTGTGGCTGGTTCATCAAATGTTGAGGCAACCACTTCACCTTTAACAGATCGGGTCATTTCAGTAACTTCTTCTGGTCTTTCATCAATGAGTAAGACAATAAGCTCTGTGTCAGGATGATTTGCGGTGATGGCATGAGCAATATTTTGCATCATGACTGTTTTACCACTTTTCGGACTCGCAACTATCAGGCCCCTTTGCCCTTTTCCAATAGGGGCAATCATATCAATTATTCTTCCTGTAATATTCTCTTCGCTGGATATGTCTCTTTCGAGGTTCAGTCTCTCAGTTGGAAATAAAGGTGTAAGATTTTCAAAAAGAATTTTATTCTTTGTATTTTCAGGCGGCTCTTCATTAACTTTTTCAACTTTTACTAATGCAAAATATCTTTCACTATCTTTCGGAGTTCTTATTTCTCCAGCCACTGTATCTCCAGTGTGAAGATTAAATCTTCTTATCTGGGATGGCGATACATAAATATCATCAGGACCAGCAAGGTATGACGTGTCAGCTGATCTAAGAAAACCAAACCCATCTGGTAAAACTTCTAGAGTACCTTGACCATATAAAGTCTCACCATTTTTAGCCTTAGTTTTTAAAATTGCGAAGATTAGATCTTGCTTTCGCATTCGACCTGCATTATCAACTTTACTTTCATTTGCTAGGTCAATGAGGTTTGTTACTGGTAAATGTTTGAGATCTGAGATTTGCATAATTAAATTGTCGAATCAATAAATGCAGATAATTGAGATTTTGACATAGCCCCTACCTTAGTTGCTTCAATGGACCCAGATTTGAAAATCATTAACGTGGGTATTCCTCGAACTCCAAATTTAGCTGGAGTGCCTGGATTTTCATCAATATTGAGCTTTGCAACTTTGATTTTGCCTGAGTATTCATCAGCAATATCGTTCAAAATAGGTGCTATCATCTTGCATGGTCCACACCACTCTGCCCAGTAGTCAAGTAAAACCGGTATTTCAGAACCTAGAACCTCTTGTTCAAAAGTTGAATCAGTTACATTTAAAATATTATCACTCATGATTGTTTTAGTTTGGATGTTAATTTATTGAAAGAATATGGTGTTGCTGAATTGTAGGTTTATTATAAAAACTTTTCTAAAATAAATCAATTCTTTTTGTAGTGATTGTCAATCTCAAAATAGGTTTTAACCTTTACAACACCTTTACTTGTTTTTGCAATTTTTTCAGCCTCTTCTGCTTCTTTGTCAGAAACAATCCCCATGAGGTGAACAATTTGTCTTTCGGTTACTACTTTAATATGCATTGGGGATAGGTTTGATTTTGTTTCTTCTTTAAACAGTCTCGCCTTAACATTGGTAGTAATGCCATAGTCTTTAGCTTTTGATTTGACTTTATCTTTTAGCGCAAGGGGCTTGGTTACTAAGATTTCGTTATATATTGCCTTGACGCCTTCTATTTTTGCAACTGAAGATTCAACCTTGTCTTTTAATTCCTGAGATTCAGACTCACCTGTCAACAAAACATTTTGGTTGTAGCTTGTTGCGCTTGCGCTAAAGTTGCCATCAATCTGCTGAAATTCATATGTTGCTTTGAATTCAATAGTTTGATCTTCTACTTGAGCACCAGTTGTTCTTCTATCTGCAATGGAGGCAGGAACTGTTAAAACAGCTGTTGGTGCGCAGGCCGATAAAGTAAAAAATATAAGTATTATTGATAATAGTTTAATAGGCATATGTTAATAAAATTATTAATATTTTTTAAATTGTATACTAGAGTTATCTTAACAAGGTAAAAAAATGTCAACTAAACTATATATTGTTGCTACTCCAATTGGAAATTTAAAAGACATCACTTTAAGAGCCATAGAAACTCTTCAATTATGTTCAATTATAGTCTGTGAGGATACAAGAGTAACAAAAAAACTTTTGAATCATTTGGGTATTCAAAATAAAAAAATATACACAATTCATCAGCATAATGAAAAGTCTGCTGCAGAAAAAATTATCCATGAAGCTGTTTTAAAGGGTGAATCAATTGCTTATGTAACGGATGCTGGAACGCCATGTATCAGTGATCCAGGAATGTTTTTAGTGACTCAAGCACGTTCTTTGAAAATTAAAATAGAACCAATACCTGGCCCTTCTGCTATTACTGCAGCATTTTCAGTATCAGGAATCGATGATGGAAGATTTAATTTTGTAGGGTTTTTACCAACCAAATTAATTGCCATTCAAGAAACCTTGAATTTAATTGATCAACAACAAAAGCCAACCATATTCTATGAATCACCAAAAAGAGTTTTAAGTTTTTTGAAGAATGTAGTCAATTTTATATCGCCATCAACCAAAGTATTCATAGCAAGGGAGATGACAAAATTATTTGAGACCTATTATTCAGATTCTGCAGAAAACTTATTTCGTTACTTTAAGGATATCCCTCAAGAATTAAAGGGTGAGTTTGTTATTATAGTAATTCCTAACAAGATTAAAGAGAAATTAATATCTAATGAGGAAATTACTCTCTTAAAAATATTGATGAAAGAATTACCATTAAAGAAAGCTGCTGCGATTGTCTCAGAGTTTTATAATAGCAATAAGAAGGATCTTTATAATATAGGAATTGAACTTAAAAATGAGTGAATTAATTACAATCAAACTTCCCAATGATATGCATGTGCATTTCAGGGAAGGTGATTTATTAGATTTTGCGGTTAATGCTACTGCAGAACATTTTCATCATGCTGTAGCTATGCCTAATCTTAAAGATCCAATTACAAACTATAAAAAAGCTTTAAAGTATTTTGACCAAATTGTTTCAGTTTCAAAATATTCACACTTTAAACCTCTTGTAACCATGTATTTAACAGGAGACATTAAAGAAATTGATATAAGTGAGGGGGCATCAGACCCAAGATTGATTGGTGTAAAGCTTTATCCAGCAGGAGTAACAACAAACTCTTCCAATGGTGTTGGTAATATTAAAGACTGTTATAAGATCTTTGAATGGATGGAGAAGTATGATTTGCCCTTATTAGTTCATGGGGAAGTGAATAATCCAGAAACAGATATATTCGATCGAGAAAAATTGTTCATCGATGAATTGATATCAATCACTCAGAATTTTCCTAAATTAAGAGTAATCTTTGAACATATTTCAACAAAAGATGCTGTTGACTTTATTAAAGAATCTTCTGATCTAGTTGCAGCCACTATTACTCCTCAGCATATGGTTCTGAATAGAAATGATTTATTGTCTGGAGGTTTAAAGCCCCATCATTATTGTTTACCGGTAGTTAAAAGAGAAGGACATAGAAAAGCAATAGCTGAAGCTGCGTTTTCGGGTAATAAAAAGTTTTTTTTAGGGACGGATAGTGCACCACATTATAAAAATCAAAAACAAAGCTCATGTGGGTGCGCAGGTATTTTTTCTGCATCAACGGCATTGGTTATTTATTTAGAAGCATTTGATAAGGCTGGGGCGTTAGATAAATTTGAAGATTTTTCTGTGAATAATAGTTCTGATTTTTATAATTTAGTAAAAACAGATAAAGAAATAACATTCAAAAAAGAGTTTCTTGAAGTTCAGTCATCATACGTTGTTGGTGATCAAGAAATCATTCCATTTATGGCCAATCAAAAGATAACATGGTCTATAGCAAAGGAGTTATAATAAACCCCGAGTTAGCCGGGCAGTCGCTATTTATAGAGGAAAGTCCGGGCTCCAAAGAGCATGGTGTTGGCTAACAGCCAACCATTGTGAAATGAGGAATAGGGCCACAGAGACGAGCGTATTTAGTTACGGTGAAACGCGGTAACCTCCACCAGGAGCAAGGCCAAATAGGATGACGATAGTATGGCTCGTACTGTCATCGGGTAGGCCGCTAGAGATAATGAGTAATCATTATTCAAGATGAATGACTGCACAAATACAGAACCCGGCTTATAGGCTAACTTATTGACTTTATTAAAAAAAGCGCTTGCAAAGCGCTTTTTTTTTGCCTATAGTATAAGTGAGGGGAAAAAGTGGTAATAAATGGGAAATAATTAACATTACTAAGGGTTGTTAGCTATTTCACATTCCCCTCAAACAATAGGGGATTTCAGATGTTCAGAGGTTCAAGCATCGTTGCTTTGGATGATAAATTTAGATTGGCCGTACCGAAAAAATTTCGGGACAAACTTTTTGAGCAAAATTCTTCTCTTATCGTTACCGCTCATCCAGATAAATGTTTAGTGTTATATAACCTTCTCAGCTGGTCACCAATAGAAAAAAAATTAATGTCACTCTCAAGCTTTGATCCAAAAATTAGCACACTCCAAAGACTCCTGGTTGGGTATGCGGATGAAGTTGACCCAGATAAAGCAGGTAGAATTTTGTTATCAGCCTCCCTAAGAGAATTTGCAGGAATCCAGCAAGAAATAATCATGTTAGGTCAAGGATCTCATTTTGAAATATGGGACAGGAGCGCTTGGTCCAAAAAAATTAACAGTACAGTGAAAAAATTAAATCTTGAAAACTTTCATGAACTTGAAGGATTTTCTTTATGAATAATTTTAGACATCTTCCAATAATGCCATATGAGGTAAACGAACATTTAATTATTGATAAAAATGGTAAATATTTAGATTGCACTTTTGGGCGTGGCGGCCATTCCAAAATCATATTAGACAGCTTGGAACAAAAGGGCCAATTAATCGCCATTGATAAAGATCATGAGGCAATTAATTCAGCCAAATTAATACAGGATGAGCGTTTTGAAATTCATCATTCATCTATATTAAATTTTGCAAAATCTTTAAAAAAAAAAGTCTTGATGGGATATTTATGGATTTAGGTGTTTCATCACCCCAATTAGATGATGCATCAAGAGGTTTTAGTTTTATGCATAACGGCCCGCTTGACATGAGAATGGATCAATCACAAACACTTGATGCAAGTGAGGTTGTAAATAAATATGACGAATCAGATTTAATAAAAATATTTAGAGACTATGGCGAAGAAAAGTTTGCTAGAAGAATAGCTTCTAATATTTACAAGGTTAGAGATGAAAAAAATATTACGACAACTTTAGAGCTTGTAGATATAGTAAAAAAATCTGTGCCTTTTACTAATTCCAGAAAACATCCAGCTACGAAAGTTTTTCAGGCCTTACGAATTGAAGTAAATCAAGAATTAAATGAATTAAAAGATGCACTCCCCCTGTTATTTGATGCACTAAAACCACAAGGAAGGCTTTTGGCTCTGACGTTTCATTCATTAGAGGATCGCATAGTTAAAAATTTTATCAAAGAAATAACAAAACTACCTCCAGACACAATTCCAAAATTTATACCAATCCGCAACGCAGATCATCACGAGGAGACCAAAGCAAATGTTATTTGTAATTTAGTTGCCTCGGATGAAGAGTTAGAGGCCAATCCCCGGTCAAGAAGTGCAAGGTTAAGGGGTGTAGAAAAAAAATGATCAAATTAAATTTATTCTTATTTGTAATTCTTATTATCTTTGCATTACTCAAAGTTAACTCAGAACACTTGTATCGAAAAAATTTTTCTCAATTAGACTCGGAACAAAAGAGAGAAATTGAGTTAAAAGAAGAGCAGACCAAGTTAGAGCTTGAAAATACGGATCAATCAGGCAGTAAGCGTATTGAAGAATTTGCCAAAAATAAATTAAATATGATTGAAGCTAATCCTGACAATATCATTCATTTGGAAAACAAATGAAAAAATTTAGCCACCAGAGTGATATTTTTGAATTATCAAAAAATAGAAGGCGAGTTGTTCTGTCTCTAATATTGTTGTTATTTTTAATGTTATTTTCTAGAGCACTTTATCTCCAGCAAATAAAAAAAGATTTCTTACAAAATAAGGGTGATGGATTTAGTGTTCGAAATGAAATACTACATTCCTACAGAGGAAAGATCTATGATCGAAATCATAAATTATTAGCTGTTAGTAGCCCTACTTATGATGTCGGCTTAACAATCAATAATCATATTAAAAATGAAAATATTCGTGATATTGCAACAATTCTAAAAATAAATGAAAAAAATCTTCAACAAAAAATCAAAAATAAAAATAAAGGTTTTATATACATTAAAAGGAGCGTTTCTCCAGAATCAGCCAAAAAAATATCAGAACTTAAGATAGCTGGTTTGAATCTTGATAAACAATACCGCCGTTTTTATCCAAATAGGGAATCTGCAGCACATATTATTGGGAAAACCAACCTTGATGGTATTGGGCATGAAGGATTAGAGAAACAATGGGATTCTATTTTAACTGGAGAGAAGGGTCATAAAAAAGTTGTAATAGATGGCAGTAGAAGAATAATAGATGATTTACATGATTTTAAACTACCAAAAAATGGTTCTGATATTTTTACAACAATAGATAGTAGACTTCAGCATACTGCTTATGAGTCTCTAAAAAAATATATTGAAAGATATGAAGCTAGATCTGGTTCTGCTGTTTTGGTTGATGCAAAAAATGGAGATATTCTTGTAATGGCAAATTATCCTTCATACAACCCTAATGCTTCAGTGACAAACCTAGATACAATGAGAAATAGGTCAGTTACGGATACTTTTGAACCTGGTTCGACTTTAAAACCAATCTCAATTGCATATGCTCTTGAAAAGAAAAAAGTAAGAACAAATGAAATTATCAATACAAATAATGGTTTATTAAAAGTTGGCCGGACTTATATTAGAGATGATCATCCAGAAAATGAATTAACAATCAAAGATGTAATAAAAACTTCTTCAAACGTTGGTGCTTCAATTATTGGGACAAGGTTAACTCCGAAAGAGCTTTGGGGAGCTTATGATAAATTAGGATTTGGCAAAAAAATTCATAGCCAGATTCCAGGTGAGGTAAGTGGAAAACTAAGGACGTATACAGCTTGGAGAGATATTGATCACTCAAGAATGCCATATGGTTATGGTGTAAGTGTAAATCTTCTTCAGCTGACTCAAGCTTATACTATCTTTGCAAATGACGGTGTTGTATTAAAACCAAAACTTTATCCCAATGAAGAAATAAAAGTGGGAGAAAAAGTAATCTCACCAAATGTTTCAAAAAAAATGAGAGCATTTATGCAAGCAGTTGTTGAAGAAGATGGCGGCACAGGTGGAAAAGCCAAAATTCCAGGCTATACCGTTGCTGGAAAGACAGGAACAGCAAAAAAAGTCATAAATGGACAGTATGTAAATCAATACGTGGCATCTTTTGTTGGCATGGCTCCAAGTAATAACCCAAAATTTATATTAGCGGTAATGATTGATGATCCATCAAAAGATAGTTATTACGGGGGTACAGTAGCTGCACCTGTTTTTAAAGATATAATGAAAGACGCTCTTAAACTTTACGATGTACCCTATGATAAAGAGTTAAATGAAAATCTAATGAATAAAATGGTGAAACCACAAACTGGTGATGCAAAATTATAGATCTCTCCCAAGTTCTCAAAAAATCACAAACAATAGTATTCATGTCAAAAGAGGGTATGCCTTTTGTGCTTATCCGGGAAAAATCAGCGATGGTCGTAATTTTATAGATCATGCAATTAGCAATGGAGCCTCATTAATTATGTATGAGGAGGCTAATTTTGATGCAAGTACTTATTTAAAAAAGTATCCAAAAATAAAATTTTTAGGGGTTCGCGATCTCGCCTGGAAACAAAAAAAGGTATTGGATAGAGCGTATGGTAATTTAAATAGGCATATCAAACTATATGGCGTAACAGGAACAAATGGTAAAACATCAACCGCTTTTTGGTTAAACCATCTATTAAGTAAACTTGAAAAGCCATCAAAATTGATCGGTACGATCTCTAAAGATAAAGTCATAATCAATACCACCCCTGACCTTTTTGTTTTATACAGTCTTTTTAACAAAGGGATACAAAAAAATATTAAAAATTTTGTATTAGAGGTTTCCTCGCATGGGATTGATCAAGGGAGAATTCATGAGCTAAATTTTGAATATGGAATCTTTACCAATTTAAGCCGTGACCATTTGGACTATCACAAAACAATGAATAATTATTTTCTATCCAAAGAAAGGTTTTTCATAGAAAACGTAAAAAAAGAATCTGTAATAAATATTGATAATTCTTATGGCATAAGACTGGCAAATAATTTGATAAGACTTAACAAAAAAATTTTTACATTTGGGTTTAGTAAAGAAGCTAACGTAAAAATTATTAACATTAAGCAACAGTCTTTGACTGATAAGTATTCGGAATTTAGTTTACAAATAGCCAATAAAATTCATACTTTTAAAACCAATATAATCGGAGAATTTAATTTATATAATTTAATAAGTGCCATTTGTATTTGTTATTTAAAAAAAATAGACATACATAAAGTTACGGAAGTTATTAAAAGACTTCCCGTACCTGATGGGCGAATGAACGTAATTAATAAAACTATAAATAACATACCGAAGAAAGTAATCATTGATTATGCACACACACCAGATGGGCTAAAAAAACTTCTTCAAACAATAAAAAAAATATATCAAGGCAAAATATTGCTTGTGTTTGGCTGTGGTGGAGACCGGGATAAGGGGAAAAGAAAATTGATGGGAAATGTAGCAAATCATTACGCTGATTTTGTTTGCATCACAAATGACAATCCTAGAAATGAGAATCCTAATCAGATTGCAGATCAAATATGTGAAGATATTTCATGTTTAAAAAAAATTATCTTAGATCGAAAAAAAGCAATTGAATATGCCATCAAAAAAACCAACTACCCGATCGTAGTCATTGCTGGCAAAGGTCATGAAAAATACCAAATTATTAAAAATAAAAAAATTGATTTTTCTGATAAAAAAGTAGTAATGGATATAAATTAAAATAATCATGAAGCTCCATATAAGAGACATTAAGCACCTATTTATTAAATCCAATGATCTTGCTGATGATTTGTTGTTTGATTCATCAGGTATCAATACAGACTCGAGGACTTTTAAAGGTAATGAAATTTTCCTAGCGCTTGAAGGAGATAAATATGATGGGAATAATTTTATTGATGATATATTAAAACAAAAGCCATTATTTTTTATTACAAATAAAGAACAAGACTGCACTGCAAGATATGCAGTTGTTGAATCAGGTAAAAAATTTTTAATTGAATTATCGAAATTAATTCTTAAAAAATTATCCCTAACTAAAGTGGCTATCACAGGTAGCAATGGTAAAACAACCACTAAAGATTTAATTGTCCACTTTTTAAAAAATAAATTCAATGATGATACTGTTTTGTTTACCAGAGGTAATTACAACAACGAAATTGGATTGCCATTATCTATTTTACAGTCTCAAGGTACTGAAAAATTTGCTGTATTTGAAATAGGAACAAATCACCCTGGTGAGATTATTCATTTAGCTGATATTATTCGTCCCAATATTTCAATTATTACGAATATTGGTGATGCACACATAGGTAATTTTGGTTCAAAAGAAAAAATTGCAGAAGAAAAAAAACAAATATTTCATTTCTTAAAGACGAATGAATTTAAAATTATAAATAAAGATGATGAATATTTTCAGATCTTAAATCAATCTCCTGGTAAAACATTCTGTATTTCAAATAACAGTGATAACTTAGATGTATTAAGTTTTAAGTACTGTGGACTTAATATAATCGAATTAGCTTATCAGTCACAATCAATCAGGATTAAATTCCAATTAACTGGACAACATAATCTTCAAAACTTCGCCATGGCATGCGCTGCTTTGATAAATATGGGAATAGATTTTCAAGATTTAGAAAAGTATTTTGGTAACTTTGAGTCTACCAATGGTAGATTTAAAAAATATATTTTCAAAGAAAACGTTGAGTTAATCGATGATAGTTATAACTCAAATCCATCCTCATTAATATCTGCTATTGATCATATAAATCAGTCAGAAAAGAACAAGATATTGATCATCGGCGATATGGGAGAGTTAGGTGAATTAACAGATCAATATCATCGTCAAATAATTGAAAAAATATCAAAAACTAAGATTAATGTTGTTTTAACTATGGGTGAGGCATTTAAGGCTGCTATCAATAGAATTGATGGAAATGCAATTTTAAATTTGTCGACACATGAGGATTTGTTAGATAAAGCCCTTCCTGCAATAAAAAAAGATACAATTATCCTGGTAAAAGCATCAAGATTTATGGGATTTGAAAATATTGTTTCTCAACTAAAAAGGCAGCTCCAATGATTTTAGAATTACTCAGATATCTGCAATTAGATCTTAATTTTTTAAATGTTTTTAATTACATTACATTTAGAGCTGTATTAGCCATTATTACCGCACTTGGATTTTCTCTATTTTTTGGATCTTTATTTATAAAAATCATGGGCGAATACAGTCTTTCTCAGTATGTAAGACAATACGGTCCAGATCATCAAAAAAAGATGGGCACTCCAACAATGGGAGGTTTATTAATCATAATTTCGATTGTTGCATCAGTTCTTTTGTGGGGAGACTTAAAAAATTCGTATTTATGGCAATTGCTCTTTATCTTGTTAGGATTTGGTTTAATTGGCTTCTTAGATGATTTAAAAAAAATAAAAGAAAAAAACTCTGAAGGCTTGTCGGCAGGAGTTAAATATGTATCTCAATCAGCTATTGCTCTTATTGCTATTTATTTTTTACTAAAATATAACAGTAATTCGGGTGACATGAATTTACTGATTCCTTACATCAAGTCTACCTATTTATATCTTGGCACTATCGGATTTATTATCTTGTCTTATTTAGTTATTGTAGGAAGCAGTAACGCAGTAAATTTAACAGATGGTTTAGATGGCTTAGCAATTATGCCTACAGTCATGATTGCATCAGCATTAGCTGTTTTTGCCTACGTTACCGGAAATCAAATTTTTGCAAATTACCTTCAATTACCCTTTCTTAATGGAGTTGGAGAAATCACAATATTTTGTGCAGCAATTGCAGGTGCAGGTTTAGGTTTTCTTTGGTTTAACGCCTATCCTGCAGAAGTTTTTATGGGTGATATCGGTTCATTATCATTGGGTGCTGTTCTTGGAGCAATTGCAATTATGGTAAAACAGGAATTAGTATTATTTATTATGGGTGGTGTTTTTGTGATGGAAACACTTTCAGTAGCAAGCCAGATTTTATATTTTAGATATACAAAGAATAAATATGGCACAGGTAAAAGAATATTTTTAATGGCACCGGTGCATCATCATTATGAAAAAAAAGGATGGAATGAGAATCAGGTGGTAATAAGGTTTTGGATTATTACTATGGTGCTCGTTTTAATTGGATTAGCTAGTTTAAAAATTCGCTAATGAATTTTCAAAAAAAAACGATTGTTTATGGTTTCGGTATTACTGGCCAATCAATCGTTTCTTATTTATTAAAAAAAAATCATAAGCTGATAGTAATAGATAATAAAAAATTATCAGAAGACCAGAAAAGTTTCTTTAAAAATAATAATATTGAATGCATTGAAAATGAAAATGAGATCAATGACCTATCAATTATTGAGCAGTGCTTTGTAAGCCCCGGAGTGGATCTAAGAAAATCATTTTTTCAAGAATGTATAAAAAATAAGATCCCTATTCGTAATGATACTTTTTTCTTAAATCAAATTGACAGGAAGAAAACTAAATTAATTGGAATTACTGGCACAAATGGAAAAACTACATTCTGTTCATTGCTTGCATCGATCTTATCATTCGATGATTTAAAATCTATAGCTGTTGGTAATATTGGTGTACCAATTTTAAATATATTAACGAATCCAAATGAATTTGATTATATTATAGTAGAGTTATCAAGCTATCAGATTGAAGTATTAGATAAGGGCACAGTTTTTGATTACGGTGTCATTCTTAATATAGAGCCAGATCATTTAGACAGATATGATTCCTTTGTAGATTATAAAAATGCTAAGTTAAAGTTAGCTCATCATTCCAAAACCATCCTCTATGACAAAGAAACTTCAGTTATTAATGAACATATTAATGCTTTTCCCATAGCCTTCAATGATTTTCACATCAAAGAAATAAATGCTGATTTTTTTACATTTAAAAACCAAAATAAAATTTACAGGATTGACACCCCATATTTAAAAGGTGTTCATAATGTGAAAAATATTATGTATTTGTTGAAACTACTAGAAATTATGAATTGCAACATTTCATTTGAAAAGGTAAGGAATTTTTTCAGAAATCAAAAAGGAATACCACATCGTTTTGAACATGTTTCAATAGATAAAAATTATATTTTTATTAATGATTCAAAAGCTACCAATCTTGCTTCCTCTATATCGGCATTGAATTCTTTGGATGGAAAAATTCATTTGCTATTTGGCGGTGACTTAAAGAATCAGCCGTTGGATGGAATAGAAAAATTTTTTAATGAAAAATTGATTTCTTTAAATTTATATGGAAAAGATGCTGTGATTATCAAAGACTACCTTATGAACAAAAAAATTAAATTTGATATGAAGTGTTTCGTTTCGTTAGAAGCTATTTTAGAGTCAATCAAGAAGATAGTTAAAAAAGATGAAATAATCCTCTTATCACCAGGCTGTGCAAGTCAAGATATGTTTAAGAATTATAAAGATAGGGGCAAGCAATTTGTTGAACTATGTAAAAAAATTTTTTAATGCAGTTAAGAAATAATTATAATCAGCCTAATTATGACCCGCTGTTATTGTGGATAATTTTGATTTTATCTGGGGTTGGTCTAGTCATGGTTTATTCTGCATCAGTTGATGTAGCAGCCTTAAAACAGATATCTAATTATCAAAATTACTATTATTTGCTAAGGCATTTTATATATCTCATCATATCTGTGTTTTGTGGATTTATTGCATTTCTAATTCCAATCAGTTTCTGGCAAAAATTTGCCCCTTCCTTTTTTATCCTAGGATTAATATTGTTGATAGCTGTTCTCATACCAGGAATTGGAAAAATAGTTAATGGCAGTCAACGATGGATACCTTTGGGCTTTATGAATTTTCAGCCATCTGAAATAGTAAAATTATTTACAATAATTTATGCTGCAGATTATGTCTTGAGAAAATCTCGTCAAATCGGAACATTTACAAAAGGTTTTCTACCTATCTCTTTAGCGATTGCAATTGTTGGTACATTATTAATCAATCAACCAGACTTCGGTGCATTAGTTGTGGTTGTATGTATATCTTTAGGAATTTTATTCCTGGGTGGAATATCATTAAAAATAATACTTGGTCTTACACTTTCAGTCCCAATAGGCGTGTATGCATTATTAAAGATTGCCCCATACCGAATGGATCGAATAACTGGATTTTTGGCACCTTTTGAAGACCTCTATGGAAAAGGGTGGCAGCTGTCTCATTCATTAATCGCGATTGGGCGCGGTGATTTTTTTGGGGTTGGTCTAGGCGAAAGTATTCAAAAACTACAATATCTTCCCGAGGCCCATACAGATTTTGTTTTAGCTATACTTTCAGAAGAGTTGGGATTATTTGGTTTTACCTTAATTATTTGTCTGTATATTTTGATGATAATTAGAATTTTCGGAATAAGTAAAATATCCACTCAATTAAGAAAAAATTTTTCTGCTCTTTTGGCGCAGGGCATTGCTATATGGTTTGGCATACAAGCAACTATTAATATTGGTGTGAATGTTGGATTTTTTCCAACCAAGGGACTTACTTTACCCTTTGTATCATACGGAGGCAGCGCATTGTTAGTAACATTTATTGCGAGTGGAATTTTGATGAGAATTGATTATGAAAATAAAATCAAATCTAAAAGAAATTAATACTAAATCAATTCTGATTGCTGCCGCAGGTACCGGTGGACATATCATGCCCGCAATGGCAGTTGCTGATAAATTAATCAATAAAAAATTTAATTTATTTTGGGCTGGAACGCCAAATGGCATGGAAAATAGAATTGTTGATAAAAAAAAGATATTTTTTATTTCTCTTGCTATCGGTGGATTTCGTGGAAAGAAGGTTATTTCATTAATTAGCTATCCATTTAAATTTGCATTATGTCTTATGAAGGTAATGTGGGTGATTCAGAAATTCAAAATATCTCGAGTACTTGTCTTCGGTGGGTATATTTCACTCCCAGTGGGGTTTGCAGCAAAGCTGATGAGAAAAAAATTATTCATTCATGAGCAGAATACGATCATGGGAACAAGTAATAAATTACTAGCTCCGTTTGCAGAAAAAATTTTTTCTGCTTTTCCATTAAAAATTAATCAATCCGTTAATGTATGTGGAAATCCCATTAGAGGAAAAATAGCTAATATAAATAAAACAGTTAATCAGGGTAAAAATAAAATTAATATTTTGATTTTAGGTGGAAGTTTGGGCGCTCAAGTTATCAATGAAAAAATACCAATTATTTTAAATAAGTTAAAAAAATACGATGTTGTTCATCAATGTGGCAAAGGAAAAAAAATAACTCTAGAGAAACTTTATGATAAAAAAATTAATATCATAGAATTTATTGATGACATTGAAAAATATTATAAATGGGCTGATTTAGTTATTGCTAGATCTGGTGCAATGACAGTTGCTGAATTAGAACAAGTTGGTTTACCTGCTATTTTTATTCCATTCCCATTTGCAATTGATAACCATCAGCAAAAGAATGCAGAGTACTGTGTTGATAAAGGGGGAGCCTTAATATGTAAACAAGACGAGATTGATTCACAATTAGAGAGTATGCTCAATAAAATTTCATTAAATGAATGTATGAAAATGTCTGAAGCTATGAAGTCTTTAAGACATAAAAATGCTGTGGAAGAAATTTACAATAAAATAAAATAATATGGAAAATAAAATCAAATATATTCATTTTGTTGGTATTGGTGGTTCAGGTATGTCAGGTATCGCTGAAATTATGCACAATATGAATTTTGTTGTTTCTGGATCAGATCCTAATCAATCCTCGGTAATTGAGCATTTAAGAAAAAGAGGGATTCCAATTTTTTCAAAACATGAAGACAAAAATATTCAAAAAGCGGATGTGGTTGTTACATCGACAGCGATACCAAAAAATAACCCTGAAATAGTTGCAGCTAAAAAACAAAATATTCCCATAATTCCGAGGGCAGAAATGCTTTCAGAGTTGATGCGTTTTAAAGAGGGTATTGCCATCGCTGGAACTCATGGAAAAACATCGACCACAAGCATTCTTGCTACAATTATGAATGATGCTGGATTAGATCCAACCTATGTGATTGGCGGCAGAATTAATTCGCTCAGACAAAGCGCAAGACTTGGTAAAAGTAAATATATGATTGTAGAAGCAGATGAGTCGGACGCATCATTTTTACATTTAAATCCAAGTAATGTGTTGGTGACAAATATTGATAATGATCATATGGAAACATATGGTCATGATGAAGAAAGACTGAAGCAAACATTTGTTGATTTTATCCATCAAATACCTTTTTATAATGAAGTTTTTTTGTGCATTGATGACAAAAATATCAAATCAATACAAAAACTAATTGCTAGACCAATCATTACTTATGGATTTTCAAAAAAAGCTGACTATTATCCTGATAGGGTTGTAATAAAAAAAAATAAATCTTCATTTAGAGTAAATTCAATTTCAAAAAAAATGAGATCATTTTCAGTTGAAATTGATATGCCTGGTAGGCATTACATTTTAAATACATTAGGTGCCATTGCCATAGCCTTATCCCTCAACATAAAACCTTTAGTTATTAGTAAAGCTCTAAAAAAATTTAAAGGGGTTTCTAGGCGATTTGATTTATATGAACAATTTAAATTAGGAGAAAAAAATATTAACTTGATAGATGATTACGGTCATCATCCAACAGAAATAAAAGCTGTCTTAGATTCTATTAAGAAAGGATTCCCTGGGAAAAAAATAAATTTAGTTTTTCAACCTCACAGATATTCTAGAACTAAAGATTTGTTCGAACAGTTTGTTCAAATTTTAGCAACGGTGGACAGATTATTTTTATTTGAAATATATGCGGCAGGAGAGCAAGCAATTGAAGGAATAAGCAGCAACGAATTAATAAAAAATATTAAAAATGAGAAGTATGTGCTTGATGATATGGCTAAAGCCCGATTATTGATTGAGGATAAGATTAAGGATGATGAAATTCTATTAGTAATGGGTGCTGGTTCGGTTGGAAATTGGGCAAAACATCAACTCTTGGGTGACATGGATGGATAAAGATGTAATTTATAGCGATGTGTCTATGAAAAAATATAATTCATGGCGTGTAGGAGGTCTTGCTGAAAATTATATTGAAGTAAGCTCTGAGGAGGCGTTACAAAAAATATTTTCAATAAATAAAGTTAAAAAACCTATCACAGTCATCGGTGTTGGTTCTAACTTGCTTATTCGTGATGGTGGAATAAAAGGGACCGTAATAAATTTATCTCGAGGATTGAAAAGTATTTTTATAGATCAACATTTGATCTTTGCAGAATGCGGGATCTCATGCTCATCATTGGCAAGATTCTCAGCAAAAAATAACAAAAAAAATTGTGCATTTCTGGCTGGAATTCCCGGGTCTGTGGGCGGCGCACTTGCGATGAATGCCGGTTGCTATGGTGGTGAAATTTGGCAGTTTGTTTCCAAGGTAAAAATTATGAATCATGAAGGTGACATTCATATAAAAGATAAACAATCTTTCGAAATTGGATATAGAAGTGTAAAAAAGAAAGAAGATGAAATATTTATTGGTGCATGGTTTGATTTCCCATCAAAAGAAAATGATGATGAAAACGAAGAGCATAAAATTGATGATTTACTTAAATTAAGAAGGAGCAGTCAGCCACTAAATTGGCCAACTGCTGGCTCAACATTCAGGAATCCAGAAAAAAATTTTGCTGCTAAATTAATTGAAGAAGTGGGATTAAAAGGTTACCAAATTGGAGATGCAAGAATATCCAATAAACATGCAAACTTTATTGAAAATATTGGAGAGGCCACTGCAAAAGATATAGAGCAATTAATTTATCTTGCCCAAGAAAAAGTAGAGGAATTAAAAAAAATTCGTTTGCAATTAGAAGTAAAGATTATTGGAGAAAATATTGATTAAAAAAATTGCATTATTGAGTGGGGGTGATTCAGAAGAGAGAGATATTTCGATTAAAAGTGGATTGGCTGTATACCAAGCCCTAAAAAATTTAAATTATGAAGTATCTTTAATTGATCCTATAAATACAGATCTATGTGCATTAGTTAATTATGATGCTGCTTTTATTTGCCTGCATGGTAAAAATGGAGAAGATGGAAAAATACAATCTTTACTTGAGTTATTAAAAGTTCCCTTCACTGGATCGGCATCAACAGCATCAATGCTTGCTATGAACAAGTTCTACTCAAAGTTAGTTTGGAATGACCATGCATTAATAACTCCGAAATTTCTCATACTAAATAAAACCAATCTAGATTATAAAAATATAATTACACATCTGAGGGATCCATTCATTGTTAAACCATCATCTTCAGGTTCATCTTTTGGAATTAATTTAGTAAAAAATAAGGATGATTTAATTTTAGCTTTTACTGATGCATCCAAATATGACCCAACAGTCATAGCCGAAGAATTTATCGAAGGTAGAGAATTTACGGTATCAATTTTAGGTAATAAATCACTAGGTGTTTTAGAGATTACTCCTAAGAACGAATTCTATGATTACAATGCAAAATATGTTTCAAATGAAACTATATTTTCTAAACCAGCAGATCTAAATCCAGAAGTATTAGAAAAAATGGAAAATATTGCTTTATCCGCATTTACATCAATTGGGTGTAGTGGCTGGGGAAGGGTAGATTTCATGATGGACAAGAAATTTAATTTATATCTGATAGAGGTGAATACTGTTCCTGGAATGACTGACCATAGTTTGTTTCCTTTGGCCGCTAGAAATGCAGGATTAAATTTTGAGGAAACAGTCCAACAAATAGTTGATTTAATCGAATAATACATTGGAAAAAATACTATATAAGTTTCTTTTCAGACTTTGTTTAATTGGCATTCTAATTTTAGTTGTAAAATTAGCAACACCATTCACATTTGACAAATGGTTCCCTATCGATGAGATTGTCCTCAGTGGCGAATATAAATACATAGAAAGAGAGCAGGTTCAAATGGTCGCTAATAATTACCTGGAAGGAAACTTTTTTTCATTAAATATTCATAAATTAAGGGAGGGGATGAAAAAGCTTCCATGGATAAAGGATGTGGACATATATCGAAAATGGCCAAATAGAATTACAATGCTAATAATGCAACACCAACCTATAGCTCGCTATGGAATGCAGGGCTTGATAAATGAGGAGGGCGAATTTTTTGGAGCAGCCTATGAGGATTATTTACCAATAATATATGGGCCAAAAGAGAAATTACCCTACATAACATCTAAATTTTTTATTTTTAATGAAATTTTACATACTGAATTTATTAAAATTCACAAAATTACATACACCAGAAAAGATGACTGGGTAATTAACACTTCTGACGGCATGATAATTAAATTAAATGATGATAAATCCGCTGAGGTTTTAAAAAGATTTGTTGATAATTTTCAGATTGTTCTTAAGAGTATGAATAAACGTATAACTAGTGTGGACCTTAGATACAGAGATGGTTTTGCTGTATCTTCAGATACAATAAAAAAAATTAACCATAAATTATGATCAAACAAAAAGAAGAAAAAAATTTAATTGTAGGTCTTGATATCGGAACATCAAAAATAGTAACCATTGTTTCCGAAATTAAAAATGATGGAGAAATACAAATTCTTGGTATTGGCCAGCATGTTTCACGAGGTTTAAAAAAAGGAGTGGTGGTAAATATTGAATCAACAATGCAAGCCATTCAAAGATCTCTTGAAGAAGCAGAGCTCATGGCTGATTGTAAGATTAAAGAGGTCTACACAGGAATTGCAGGAAGTCATATTAGAAGCATTAATTCAACTGGCATGGTTAAAATACGTGATCTTGAAGTTGATAATTCTGATGTAGAAAGGGTAATAGAAACAGCTCAAGCAATTACACTTCCCCCCGATCAGCAGGTCCTTCATACACTAGTACAGGAATATATCATTGATGATCAATATGACATCAGAGAGCCGCGAGGAATGAGTGGCATGAGGCTTGAAGTGAAAGTCCATATTGTTTCTGGTGCAATCGCAGCAGCTCAAAATATTGTGAAATGTATTAAAAGATCTGGTTTGGATGTAATGGAATTGATTCTTCAGCCCCTGGCATCAGCCGATGCAGTTTTAACTAACGATGAAAAAGAATTGGGCGTATGTTTGATTGATATTGGCGGCGGTACTACAGATATTATTGTGTACAAGGATGGATCTGTTAAACATACCGCCGTTATCCCCATAGCTGGAGATCAAATAACTAACGATATATCGGTTGCTTTCAGAACTCCACAACAATCGGCTGAAGAGATCAAAATTAATTATGGCTGCTGTGATTCAGAAAAAGCCAGCCCTAAAGAAATGATTGACGTCCCTCTTGTTGATGGTCGAACCCCGAAAAAAATAACAATTAAAGATTTATCTGAGATTATTGAGCCGAGGGTAAATGAACTTTTTGAGCTTGTTAGTAATGAATTAATTCGCTCTAAATTAAATAATAAGATTGCATCTGGCATTGTAATAACAGGAGGATCTTCTCTCATGAATAATATTACTGATGTAGCCGAGAAAAACTTTAATCAATCAGTTAGAATAGGGTA
The DNA here is from genome assembly GCA_001044335.1 of Methylophilales bacterium MBRSF5. Taxonomy (NCBI): domain Bacteria; kingdom Pseudomonadati; phylum Pseudomonadota; class Betaproteobacteria; order Nitrosomonadales; species Methylophilales bacterium MBRSF5. The sequence goes on along the minus strand of CP011001.1, from coordinate 1,023,938 downwards.
TCCACAGGGAATAAGTGGCTTAAAACAAATTATTGAAAATCCGAGATATGCGACAGGAATTGGACTTATAAAAAGGGGTAAAATGGATTTTGATAATGATAAAAAAAGAAAAATTGAGGGTAATTCTTTAGTACAAATTTTTGAAAAAATGAAATTATGGTTTCAAGGAAACTTTTAAATAATGTTTGAAGTTATTGATAATAAAAAACAAGAGGCACTGATTAAGGTTGTTGGCGTTGGTGGATGTGGTAATAATGCTGTGGATTACATGATTGAAAGAAATATTCACGGAGTGGATTTTATCTCTGTGAATACAGATTTACAGTCTTTAAAAAAATCCCAAGCAAACAACATTGTGCAAATTGGGTTGCATCTCACAAAAGGTCTGGGTTCTGGGGCCAGGCCGGACTCTGGAAAACAAGCAGCAATTGAAGATAAAGAAAAATTAAAAGATGCAATTAAAGATGCAGATATGCTTTTTATAACCGCCGGCATGGGCGGAGGCACTGGAACCGGTGCAGCTCCAGTGATTGCTGAAATTGCAAAAGAATTAGGTATTTTGACAGTTGCTGTTGTTACCAAACCGTTTAGTTTTGAAGGCAAAAGAAATCAAATTGCTGAAGAAGGTTTGAAAGAGCTAAGAAACTTTGTGGACTCGTTGATCGTAATTCCTAACGAAAAATTAATGAATGTACTAGGAGCCGATGTTACCTTTATTAATGCGTTTTCAGCAGCTAATGAAGTACTTTATAACTCTGTCTCTGGTATTTCCGACATAATAAATCACACTGGATTAATCAATGTTGATTTTTCTGATGTGAAAACAGTGATGGCTGAAATGGGTTCAGCAATCATAGGCTCAGGTGTGTTTGAAGGAGATAATAGAGCTGTGAAAGCAGCTCAGTTAGCAATTAACAGCCCTTTGCTAGAGAATATTGAGTTAAAAAATGCGAAGGGAATTCTTGTCAATATTTCAGCAAGCAGTTCATTTAAAATGAAAGAATATATTGATGTGATGAATGAAGTTAAAAGTATCACTGCAAATGATGCTACTGTCATTGTTGGTAATGTTATTGATGATGAACTTGAGAATAAAATAAAAGTGACCATTGTTGCGACTGGTCTTGACGATAACTATATTTCAGAAATAAAAGACCAACCACCCTTACCAGATGATGAAGCTATTGATCATGATCGATCATTTGATGATGCAAATGCTACTAATGTAATTGAAAAACCTACAAGTAATGAGTCTGATTTTTCAAATGTTTTTTTTGATGGAGGTGATGAGTCTGGTTTGGTTGATAATGGAGCTGTTTCTGAAGACGAGTACGACATCCCATCATTTTTACGAAGAAATAAATGATTTTTCAAAAAACAATTTCGAAAAAAGTATCTATTCAAGGCGTTGGCCTGCATTCTGGAGACACCGTTACTCTATCTCTTATGCCAGCAAAACCTGACAGCGGAATAACCTTTGTAAGAAAAGATTTAAATTCTAATAATACGATTAAGGTAGATCCATATTTGGTGTCTGATACTAGGCTGTGTTCAACACTTGAAAAAGAATCAGCAAAGGTAATGACGGTGGAGCACCTCATGTCAGCTTTATATGCTTATTCAATTGACAACATTATCATTGAAATATCTGGCATTGAAGTACCTATTTTAGACGGTAGCTCAAATCCATTTATTTATCTAATCCAATCTGGCGAACCAATTAATCAAGAAAGAGAAAAGAAATTCATTAAGGTTAAAAAAGCCCTTAAATATGAAATTGACGGTAAATTTGCAATGTTGGAACCCTATGATGGCTTTAAGATTGATTTTTCAATTGATTTTCCTCATCCTGTATTTGCTGATCGAAATAATTCAATAACTATTGATTATTACAACGACTCCTATGTGGATGAAATTGCGCGTGCTAGAACTTTTGGTTTTATGCAGGAGGTTGAATATTTAAGATCTAATGGGTTAGCCAAAGGTGGTTCTTTGGATAATGCTATTGTGATGGATGAGTATAAAATCATAAATAACGACCGATTAAGGTATGAAGACGAGTTTGTCAGACACAAAGTGCTTGATGCGTTTGGTGATTTATATTTAACAGGTCATGCACTTCTTGGAAAGTTTACTGCATTCAAGTCAGGCCATGAAATAAATAACCAACTGTTGAGATTGCTGATGAAAGATAAAGATTCCTATGATTTAGTTTCATTGACAGAATCAGATAGAGTTTATCAAAATATCATTAATCATAATGAACAGCTCGAATTAATTCAAAATGAGGCAGCTCTAGTATGATTTTTAGGACAGTTGCTTTTTTATTAGCATTACTATTGATTGTCTTGCTAGTTTTATATGTAGTAACAAAAAATAAAAATTATCTAGAGTTAGTTAAAAAAATTACTAGATATACGATAACAGCTTTTTTAATTGTCGTTGTTATTTATATTTTTATGAGAATAACGCATCTTTGACATGAGCAAGATAGTAATTTTTGGAGGCTCTGGATTTATAGGTTCTGAGCTGATAATCAAATTAGCAAACTATAAAAATTTTCAAATTGATGTCATCACTAGAAACAAAAAAAACATCCACCCCTTAAAAGTACTTCCTAATGTTCGTTTTCACGAGATAAATTCTTTTAATTCCGCAGCGATTGAGAGATATATCAGGGGATCAGAAATTGTCATAAATTTAATGGGAATTTTACATGAGGATAAAAAAAATCTATTTAAAACGATTCATACAATCTATCCAAAAATAATTCAAAATCTGTGCATTAAAAATAAAGTTAAAAAATTTATTCATATGAGTGCTTTAAAATCTGAAACAAATGCAAGTAATTATTTAGAGTCAAAACATATGGGGGAAAAACAACTTTCCCAAAAAAATCACCAATTAAAAACCTTTATTCTTAAGCCATCAATTATTTTTGGGGCAGATGATAATTTTATTAATATGTTTTTTAAGGTAATGAAAATCAGTCCAATCATGGCAGTTATTTCACCTAATTCCTTATTTCAGCCAATATCAGTCAAGGACTTGGTATTAATAATTACTGCTTTAGTACAAAACAATTCCTTTAAAAGTCGTACTTTTGAATTAGGCGGTCCGAAAACTTATTCGTTTATTGATATCTTAAAAGCCATTAAAAAAATAAAAAAATTAAGATGTATTTTACTTAGTTTGCCTAAGGTGTTCGACAAAATATTGGTTGCAGTGCTGGAATTAAGCCCTAGGAAAATTATTACGAGAGATAATTTGAAATCATTGCAAGTGGATAATGTATGTGAAATTAATCACTCTTATGAGTTTCTATCAGAATTAAATGAATTAGAGACACATATTAACAAGTTATGAAAATTTATTTAGTAGGCGGGGCAGTTCGTGACGAAATATTAAATCAGCCTTATACGGAAAAAGATTACGTTGTGGTTGGGTCAACTCCGGAGGAGATGATTGAGAAAAAATTTAAACCTGTTGGTAAAAGTTTCCCCGTTTTTTTACATCCTGATACTCACGAGGAATATGCATTAGCTAGGACAGAAAAAAAGAATGGATTTGGATATAAAGATTTTATTTTTTATACCAGCCCAACTATTTCGTTAGAAGAAGATTTGGTCCGAAGAGACTTAACAATCAATGCAATAGCAAAAGATGATCAGAATAAATACATTGATCCATTCAATGGTATTAATGACATTAGTAAAAAAATACTCCGTCATGTTTCAGATGCATTCAAGGAAGATCCTTTAAGAATATTGCGACTTGCGAGGTTTAAAGCAAAATTACCAGATTTTAAAATTGCAGAAGAGACCTTGGCATTATTAAAAACCATGATTAATGAGGGAGAATTGAAGTATTTGAGCTATGATCGAATCATCATTGAGATTAAAAAAGTCTTTCAACTTAAAGAAGGATATATTTTTTTTAAGACATTGGAAGATATTGGCGCTATTGATCAAATTTTTGAAAACAATAACAAAAGAAAATTATCAGAGTGTTTTCAATCCTTTTTCAAACATGGTCGTTATTTTAAGAACTTTAATCTGTGCTGGCTTTTCTTTCAAGAGAAATTCAACTTTAAATTCTGCAAACAGTATTCAGTTAATTTTTCAAAAAAGGATCTCGATATAATCAAGACTTTTAAAGAATTAATTAAAGATCTTCTTAATTTTAGAAATCTTTCCTCGGTGGATCAATTGTTTGTTTTAAATAGAGTCGGTTTTTTTGGTAAAGACGATAAGTTAGATAAAATATTGGAGTTAATAAGATTAGATTTATTAATTGATCAAAACGACTTAAATATATCTTTATTGACTTATCACGATAAGTTAGAAAATTTTTTCAAAAATAAACCAATAAGTATTCCTTCAAATCAAACTGGGAAAGACATTGCAGAACATATCAATAAACAGAGACTTAATTTTTTAGAATCTTTTCAATTTGAGTAATTCACCAAGCCCATGTAGCTTTTTACTTGCATAGTTTTTATTTATTCTTTCATTTGAAATATGAACTGTTTCCAGTCCTACATGGTAGGCGCTTTTTAAATTCTCATGTGAATCGTCAATCAGTATAATTTTTTGATAAGGCATTCGTTTAATTTTTCTAAAAATACGAATATCGGGTTTAGGTATGAATGAATTATCTTCAATACAAATAATCTGTTTGAAGAAATAATGTATATCCAATTTTTTTAAAATGAATTTTGCATAATGTGTTGGTGCGTTTGTGAGGATAATTTTATCGTCATTAATACTTTTTAAAACCATCTTTAAATTTTTTACAGGCTCTATTTTCTCTTCAATGTCTTTTAAGTTGTGCGTCTTAAGTAAGAAATCATGGGGATCAATTTGATGATGGATCATTAATCCTCTCAATGTTGAACCATACTTCTTCCAATAGTCGATTCTTAAACAATTCGCCTTTTCATGCGAAATACTTAAATTTTCAGATATGTATTGAGTCATATCTCTATTGATAAACTCAAAAATATGTGGACTGGCATGATGAAGCGTGTCATCAAGATCAAATGCCCACAGTAGTTTTAGTTTTTTCCTTTGATTAATGTACCTACACCTTGATTGGTTAAAATTTCTAATAACAATGCATGCTCAACTCTGCCGTCAATAATATGTACACTATTGACTCCGCCTTTTGCGGCATCCATAGCCGATTCTATTTTAGGCAACATGCCACCACTTAATGTGCCATCTTTAATCAATGTTTCAATATCATTTGGCTTAATTCCTGTAATCAGGTGATTTTGGTTATCAAGAACACCTTTGGTGTTAGTCATAAGGATTAATTTTTCTGCCATGAGAACTTCAGCTAACTTGCCTGCAACAACATCTGCATTGATGTTGTATGTTTTTCCATCTGAACCAATTCCAATTGGAGCGATTACAGGAATAAAGTCACCAGTATCTAGAAAATCGATGAGGCTGGGATCGATGGACTCAATTTTACCCACATAACCAAGGTCTATTTTTTTCCCATCTTTATCTTTATCAAGCTTTGAAGCATGAATGAAGTTTCCATCTTGCCCGGTAAGGCCTACTGCTTTTCCACCATGAATATTTATTTGATGAACAATTTCTTTATTTATTTGACCTCCTAAAATCATTTCCACAACATCCATGGTCTCTTCATCAGTCACTCTGACCCCGTTAATAAATTCACCCTTCTTGCCGATTTTCTCTAGGTGTTCATTGATCTGTGGACCACCTCCATGTACAACAACTGGATTCATTCCCACTAATTTCAATAACACTACATCCATAGCAAAAGAGCTCTTTAGTTGCTCATCTATCATTGCATTGCCACCAAACTTAATCACAATGGTTTTATCAAAAAATTGCTTTATGTAAGGTAATGCTTCACTAAGTATTTTTGCTTTGTCGTTGGGTGCCATTATTGCTCCAATTCCTTTAAAAATATTTTTGAATTTCGTTGTAGGGAGTATTCCCTTTTTTTCTCATCTGGCAAATCATTAATGTTGCCTTGTTTAAAATCATTTTCCATAAACCAGTGGCTGGATTGAGTTGTCATAATAAATGTCTTGTTATTCACTTTTTTACACTCATTTTCACAATATTCTAAAAGTTTTTTCCCATAACCCATGTTTTGGTAATTTTCATTTATTGCAAAACAGGCAATTTCAGAAATTCCATCATAATGTTTAACTTGCGCACACCCAAGTATCTTATTATCAAATTCTAAAATGTGGAAATGTTGTATTTCCATCTCTATCTTTTCAAGACTCCTATCTGCAATGATTTGAGTCTTTATTAGAGGATTAATCATTTTTTCAATCACTTTGGCGTCTTGTATGTCGGCAGATCTAAATTTTTCTATTTTTTCTGTTGTAATGACAGTCCCTTGTCCCTGGTTAGTGAATAATTCCATAATTAATGAACCATTAATGTGCCTATTGACTAAATGAATCTTTGCTAAGCCCTCTCTTAAACCTTGAGCCGCACCCTCCAATATTGGTAGTGTATTTTTTTCTATAAATTCTGGATGCTCTGATTCTTTGATATGGGATATCAAATTGTTCAATTTGATGCTCGTCATTTCAGATATAAATTCACCTCTGATATTTTGTACCCCATTATTTTCAGTGATATAAATTAATTTTTCAGCCTTAATGGAAGAAGCAATCTTGCTTGCCGATGATTCAAAGGATAAATTAAAGATTTCCCCAATAGGAGAGTATCCAATTGGGGACATGATCACGATTTCATTGTGGTTAAGTTTTTCAATGATTGCCTCATGATTAATCTCCCTAATAACTCCCGTCTGTTCCATATCAACTCCATCAATAACTCCTCTAGGTTTAGCCATAAGAAAATTGCCAGATGAAATTTTCAACTCACTTTTAAAAATATTATTGTGGTAAATGTTGGAAGATAAAGCTGCCTCAATTTTTGTCTTAACCAACCCATTAGCTTCAATAATATGAGGCATCATCTCTGCTGTTGTGATTCTTTGATGCTTATGAAATCTTGATTTAATATTATTTTTATCCAATCTTAAGTCGATAAAAGGCCTGATGCCATGAATTAGGATGATTTTAATCCCTAAGGAATGAAGTAGATTAATGTCCGTACATAAATTAACAAAAGAGATACTCTCAAGGGCAAAACCGTCAAATGCAATAACGAAAATCTTATTTCTATAATGATGAATATATGGTGCAGCCGATCTAAAGGCTGATATGAAGTCGACACTTGATTGTCCCACTAAATTATCAATGGAGACTTTGAAGTAATTTGAATATTTCATTAGAACAGGCAAGGAAGGTTTCAGTTTTCCTTGTTCTATTTTCGAAAGATTGCCAGGATCTAAATCAAGGATTTGACTGAGGTTGGCAATAGTTAACTTTCTATCAGTTCTAAGTTGTTTAAGATTCATATTGTAAATTTTACAATATTTATATTTATTTTTATATAAATATATGTAATTTATACAAAATTATTGGTTAAGGCTAATATCGCACTTGCAATTGATAAGGAGGCGGTCTCAGTTCGCAATACTCTTTTCCCTAAAGATAGTGATTTGAACCCAGCATTTTCTGCAACTTTGATTTCAGCTTCTGAAAAGCCCCCTTCTGGTCCAATTAAAATCTGAAAACTTTTTTTACTTTTTAAATCATTATTTCTTAAATTTGATAGTGAGTAATCTGTGTAGGGGTTCAAAATTAACTTACATGAATGATCATCTTCATTTGTTAACTTATTTAAGCTAAGAATTATTTCATGAACAGTTGGTATTTTTGACCGTCCGCTCTGCTCGCATGCAGAGATAATGACTTTTTTCAGATGCTCAATTCTATTTGCTGTTTTGCTTTGAGGAATTTTAAAGTTTACCCTTTCGGTATTAATTAAATAGAAATTTTTTATTCCTAGTTCTGTATTTTTTTGAAAAATAAAGTCAAGTTTATCTCGAGAGGTTACTGATTGCAGGATGCTAATATCAATATCTGCTTCACTAGTGTTGAGTTTTTTTTCATTAACAGCAATCTTGACGTTTTTTTTATCAATGTCAGATACCTCTCCATGATAATCATATCCATCACCATTAAATAATATGATCCTGTCTGATGGCTTTAATCGCAATGACTTAACCAGGTGTTTTGAGGCATCGTCAGATAGATTGATTTCGCTATGTGCTGAAATACTGTCTGGATGGTAAAATCTATTCATCTTTAAAATTCAACAGGGAATACATAGTGGTGAGCCTAACTACACCGGTCTGTAATTTTGGCTGGAAAGCAAAAACTTTTAAATTAGTATCAACTAATAATGAATTGATAAGCCTAGAAGATGCAATGGGGTCTAATGGTTTATTGGTGATGTTCATCTGCAATCATTGTCCATATGTAAAAGCTATTTTACCAAGATTGATTCATGATACTAGAGAGTTAAAGACATTGGGAATTAATACTGTTGCAATATCATCAAATGATGTAATCAATTACCCAGAAGATTCTTTTGAAAACATGCAAAAATTAGCCAAAGAGCATGAATTTCCATTTGATTATTGTTTTGATGAAACACAGGCGGTTGCAAAAAGTTACGATGCAATTTGTACACCTGATTTTTTTGGTTTTAATAACAATTATGAGCTTCAGTATCGAGGCCGTTTTGACTCAACAGGACGGGGTGAGCTGTCAGATAACAATGAAAGAGATTTGTTTAACGCAATGAAAATGATTGCGCAGTCACAAAAGGGCCCTATTGATCAAATACCAAGTATTGGTTGCTCTATAAAATGGAAAGAATCTGCAACAAATCCTTGAAGAATAATGCTGTTTAGGCAATAATTATACGTTCGAATACCTAATACAAATAAAATTACAGGTTGTACATTTATCAGGCTTGAATAAAGAAAATTATTCACCAAAACATAGGGAGAAACAAAGAATGGCAAGTAGACAAGAATTAGCAAATGCGATCCGTGCCTTATCCATGGATGCGGTTCAAAAAGCAAACTCAGGACACCCTGGTGCTCCTATGGGCATGGCAGAAATAGGAGAAGTTCTTTGGAATAACCACATGAACCATAATCCTAATAATCCTGATTGGGCAAACAGAGATAGATTTATTTTATCTAACGGTCATGGCTCAATGTTAATTTATTCTCTCTTACACTTAACAGGTTACGACCTTCCAATGAGTGAGATCCAATCCTTTCGACAGTTGCATTCTAAGTGTGCAGGTCACCCAGAATATGGCTATGCACCTGGAGTTGAAACAACCACTGGGCCTCTCGGTCAGGGTATTAGTAATGCTGTTGGTTTCGCAATGGCTGAGAA